>CAJOOC010000124.1 GCA_905236165.1 uncultured Prevotella sp.
GCTTGAATTGCCGAGGTGCGAAGGAGGAAGGCAAAGCCAAACGTTAAACCCATAATTAAACTAAACACTACGGTGGGAATTAATAGAACCCACCTAAACAATATTAATAAAGTATATAGCGATGAGATTTACTCTTTCTTCCTCCACTCTTGGCAGCAAGCTGGGCACGCTTGCTAAGGTTATCAATTCAAAGAATTCACTCTCCATCCTTGACTGCTTCCTCTTTGAGGTGGGCAATGGGGTGCTGACGCTTACCACGAGCGATAATTCTAACATGATGAACTGCCTCATCCCCCTCTACGAATGTGAGGGCGAGGGAAAATTCTGCCTTACAAGCCGCTTCATCCTCAATGCGATGAAGGACCTGCCCGAGCAGCCCCTGACCTTTGAGGTAGACCAGGACATGAACAACATACGCATACAGTACCAAGGCGGTGCCTTCAAGCTGGCCGCACAGAATGCCGACGAATATCCCCGCATGCGTATGTTGGAGGGTAACTATACCGAGACATCGCTCACCGCCGGTGCCCTTGCAGCCAACATCCAGCGCACTCTCTTCGCTACGGCCAATGATGAGCTGCGCATCGTGATGAACGGTATATTCTTCGACCTGCGCGAAGACTCTATGAATATCGTTGCCAGCGACGGCCATAAGATGGTTCGCAATATGATTATGACATCCAAGACAGAGAGCTGCGCCTCCTTCATCCTGCCAAAGAAGCCTGCCGCGCTGCTGCGTAGCGTGCTGTCGTTGGACGATGAGACTCCCGTCAGCATTAAGTTCGACACTAACAACGCCGAGATACACTTCCCTGACGGCATGATGCTATGCCGACTCATCGAGGGCAGATACCCCAACTACGCCTCTGTCATCCCCAACGACAATCCCAACCTCGTGTCCATTGATAGGAAAGGGTTGCTCAACGCCCTGCGCCGCGTGCTTCACTTTGCCAGCGAAAGCACACAACTCATCAAGATACGCATGACGCAGAACAATATGGAGCTCAATGCCCAGGATATCGACTTCTCCACGGAGGCCCGCGAGGACGTGGTGTGCGAATATGGCGGAGTGCCCATGACGATAGGATTCAAGGGTTCCGTGCTCATCGACATTCTCAACAACCTGTCAGGCGATGAGGTGGTGATAGAGCTTGGCGACCCAAGCCGCGCAGGAGTGATACGCCCCGCAGAGCAGCCAGAAGGTGAGGATGTGCTGATGCTCATCATGCCTATGCTCATCAGCGAATAGTACTTACCACCTTATTATCTTATAACTCAACTTTCTGAAACAGTTAAGCAATCAGCAGTTAAGTAGTTAAGACATTTACTTTAGATGAAACTGAACCTTACCAAACCCCTCGTAATCTTCGACCTTGAGACGACGGGGCTCGACATATCACGCGAGAGCATCATACAGATAAGCTATATCAAGGTGATGCCAGATGGCACGGAGACACGCTGCAACCAATACATCAATCCCGGCAAACCCATACCACCAGAGGTGGTGGAGTTGACACACATCACCGACGAGATGGTGAAGGACGCTCCGACATTTAAGCAGATAGCACAGACGCTGGTGAACGACTTTACGGGCTGCGACTTTGCAGGCTATAACTCCAACCACTACGACCTGCCGCTGCTGGCAGAGGAGTTTCTGCGTGCCGGAGTGAGCTTCGACTTCTCGAAGTGCCGCCTCATCGATGCCTGCGTCATCTTCAAGGCAATGGAACGCCGCAACCTCACCGCAGCATATAAATTCTATTGTGGCAGGAAGATGGAGGAAGACTTCCAGGCCCATAATGCCGAGGGCGACACCGAGGCCACCTACCGCGTGCTGCAAGGACAGCTCGACATGTATGCCCCCGGCAAGCAGGAAGAGACGGAGCGCCAGCTGCCCAACGACATGGACGTCCTTGATGCTTTCTGCAATCAACACAAGAACGTGGACTTTGCAGGACGCATGATTTGGGGACCGGCCAAGGGTCCCGACGGCAAGGCGTTGCTCAACGCCGATGGCACGGAGAAGATGACGGAATACTTCAACTTCGGAAAATACAAAGGCATGACCGTGGTGGACGTGCTTCGCCGCGACCCAGGTTACTTCAGCTGGATGCTCAGCGGTGACTTCCCACTGGAGACGAAGCAGGCTCTGACACGCATCAGACTGAGAGAAGCGAAAGGAACTTTGAAAATTGAAGATTAGAATATCCCATACAACGAAAATGCTACTATTCATGGCCGCAATGCTGTGGATAGTAGTTTTGCATTCCGCGGCACAGGAGCTGAATGCCAAGGTGAACATCAACCACGCCCAGATTCAGGGTACGGAGGCCTCTGTCTTCGACGAGCTGAAAGACAAGCTGCAGGAGTTTATCAATGCCCAGCACTGGACCTCGCTGCAGTTCCTTGACCAAGAGCGCATAGCATGCAGCTTCAACATCACGGTGAAGGAATACAAGCGCGAAGAAGGCACGTGGGGATGCTCGTGTATGATACAGGCCAACAGGCCCGTATACAACTCTGCATACACCACAACCATCTACCAGTATCAGGACAACGAATTCACGTTCACCTACAACCAGTTTGACAACTTACAGTACAACCCCGACATGATAGACAACCAGCTCACAGCGCTCATTGCCTATTATGCCTACCTCATCATAGGCATCAACCTCGATACGTTCTCGCCAAAGGGCGGCGAAGAGGTGCTGCAGACATGCATGAACCTCACCAACAACGCACAGAACCTGGACTATCCGGGTTGGAAGGCCTTCGAGAGCACCAAGAACCGCTTCTCCTTCATCAACGACTATCTGGAAGGCTCCCTGGAACCATTCCGGCAGCTGCAGTATGACTACTACAGGAAGGGTCTTGACGAGATGGCCAACAACGTGGAGCGAGGCAGAACGGAGATAAGTACGTCTATCGAAACCAATCTTAAGGCCGCACACGAGAACAAGCCCCTCTCGATGGTACCACAGATATGGACAGAATACAAACGCGACGAGATTGCCAATATATATAAAGGTAAAGGAACGTCGAAGGAAAAAGAGAGCGTCTATGACGTGCTCTTCAAAATAAACCCCTCATTAGGTAACACCTGGGACAAGATAAAGCAATAAGGATAGTTTTCGTAGGGACGTTAGTCCCGCTTCGCAGAGGCTGAAAGCCTCGCTTCGTAGCACCACCAGGTGCGCTTCATTGGCCGCAAAGCCGCTTCGTAGAGGCTGAACGCCTCGCTTCGTAGGGACGATAGTCCCGCTTCGTCATTATGCTGAATCACCTATTCATAAATAACTATGCTCTGATAGACACCCTGGACATCGACTTCCTTCCCGGTTTCTCGGTCATCACTGGCGAGACGGGAGCAGGAAAGAGTATCATCCTCGGTGCCATAGGTCTGCTGCTGGGACAGCGTGCCGACAGCAAGGCCCTCAAGAACGACAACAGGAAGTGTACCATAGAGGCGCACTTCGATGTCTCACGCTATGACCTTAGTCCCTGGTTTGATGACAACGAACTGGAATACGACCCGCACGACTGCATACTGCGCCGCGAGCTGTCACCACAGGGCAAGAGCCGCGGATTCATCAACGACACACCCGTGACGCTCACCCAGATGCGTGAGCTGGGAGAGAAACTCATCGACGTGCATTCGCAGCACCAGAACCTATTGCTGCAGAAGGAGAACTTCCAGCTGAGCGTGGTCGACATCATAGCCGCCAACGAAAAGGAGCGCGCAGAATACCGCGAGGCCTTTACAGCCTACAAGAACGCTGCGCGTGAGCTGGAGGAACTGAAGGCGGCCATCGAGTCTTCTCAGGAGAATGAAGACTACATGCGCTACCAGTTTGACGAACTCACCGCGGCCCAGCTGAAAGAGGGCGAGCAGGAAGAGCTGGAGAGCGAACAGGACCTCGCTACCCACACCGAGGACATCAAGACGGCGCTCTATGAGAGCCACAGCCTGTTGAGCAGCGATGAGGGAGGGGCCGTGGAGCGCATTCGGCAGGCCAGCAACAGGCTTGACAGCGCAGCCAGCCTCTACCCCAAGATTTCAGAACTGGCCGAAAGACTCAGTTCCCTCTATGTGGAGCTGAAAGACATCGCCGCCGATGTGGAGAGCGAAACGGAGAACATAGACTTCGACCCCGAACGCCTGGCATTCATCACGGAGCGCCTCAGCACCATCTATTCCCTTGAGAAAAAATACCACGCCGCGAGCGCAGAGGAGCTGCTTGAAGAGCAGGCACGCCTGCAGTCATTACTGAGCACCATCGACAACAGCGGAGAGGTACTTCAGGAAAAGGCACGTGAGGCAGAAGCCCTCTTGGCCGCAGCACAGCAGAAGGCAGCTTCGCTCACTGGAACACGTTCTGCCGCAGCTGCCTGGATAGAGAAAGAGATAAAGCAGCGCTTAGAGCCCCTGGGCATGCCCAATGTGGAGTTCCACGTCGACATACAGCAGTCCACGCTGAGCGATGACGGTCAGGACAAGGTGGCCTACCTCTTCTCTGCCAACAAAGGCATGCCTCTGCGCCCAGTGGCACAGGTGGCATCGGGAGGTGAGATAGCACGCCTGATGCTATCGCTCAAGGCCATAATCAGCGGTGCGGTGAAGCTGCCCACCATCATATTCGACGAGATAGACACCGGCGTCAGCGGAAGGATAGCCGAGCAGATGGGCGAGATCATGAAGCAGATGGGCCAGGCCGAGCGACAGGTACTGAGCATCACCCACCTGCCACAGATAGCGGCACGCGGACAGCACCACTACAAGGTAGAGAAACAAGACACCACCGAGAGTACCGTAACCACCATGCGACCCCTAACGGAGGAGGAGCGCATCGACGAGATAGCACAGATGCTCAGCGGTGCCGACATCAGCGAGGCAGCAAGGAGCAATGCTCGCACGCTTTTGGAAAACAGAAAATAGCAACAATAGACACATGAAACTATACCACATACTTTTCACTCTGCTTCTCACCGCCCTCTCAGGCCTTGCTACAGCTCAGCCTTCAGCGGTGAAGAAAGCCCTCAGGAGTGCATTCAAAATCACCACCTTCAAGGCCGACGGCACCCTCAACGGCACCGCCTACGGAGCCTTCCTCTCGGAAGAGGGCGAGGCTATCAGCGCCTGGACCCCATTCGAGGGCGCGGCAACGGCGGCTGTCATTGATATGCAGGGTAACAAATACGACGTCGACGTCATCTACGGCGTCAGCGACATGTACAACCTCGTGCGCTTCAAGGTCAAGACGCCCAAGAAGGGCGGCCCTATGGCAGCCACCACAGAACAAACAGCACAACCCGTCGGCAGCGAGGCATGGTGCACCCGTTACAGCGGTAAGTCCACCACAGCACAGAAGCTGGCCGTCACCAAGGCTGAGACCTTCATGACATCGCTGCCATACTATGTCATAGAGCAGACCGACAACAGCTTCGGCGACGATATGGTGGGCACGCCCATCTACAACGCTCAGGGACAGCTGATGGGACTGATGAACACCTCATCCATGCGTACAGACCTGCATGTGGCAAGCGCACAGCTGGCACAGACGCTGGTGCCATCAGGACTCTCGCTCAACGACTTCACGCTGCGCAAGACCAAGATACGCCTGGCTCTGCCTACTGACTACAACCATGCTATGATAGCCCTGCTCCTGGCCGAGAAGCGTTGCGACGACGATACTTATGAGGCGATGATTAACGACTTCATAGCCAGCTTTCCCGACAAGGAAGACGGCTACGTGTCAATGATTCAGCTTCTGACGAAGAAGAAACAGTTCAAGGAGGCCGAAGACTTCTTCAACGAAGCCCTCAAGGCCACTGGCGAGACCGGCAGCATGCACTACTCTTTTTTCAAGACCATAGTACAAAAGGAGACGCAGATGGCCGACACGCCCTATGAGGGGTGGTCGTTGCAGAAAGCCCTTGAGGAACTGGACAAGGCCATTGCCCTGCAGCCCGACGTGGAACTGTACAAACAGCAGCGCGAACTGCTCATAAAGGAGATGGAGGCGAAATGATAGTTTGCATTGCCGAGAAACCCGCCGTAGCACGCGAGATAGCACATGTCCTGGGTGCCACAGCCCAGCATACCGGCTATTACGAAGGTAACGGCTACCAGGTGACGTGGACCTACGGCCACCTGTGCACCCTCAAGGAGCCCAATGACTATATGGAGATGTGGAAGCGTTGGAACCTCGGGTCGCTGCCCATGATACCTAATCGCTTCGGCATCAAGCTCATTGAGATGGACCACATCAAGAAGCAGTATGCCATTGTGGAGCGACTCTACCAGAATGCCGACAGCATCGTCAACTGCGGTGATGCCGGCCAGGAGGGAGAGCTCATACAACGCTGGGTAATGCAAAAGGCGGGAGTGAAATGTCCTGTAAAGAGACTATGGATATCATCGCTGACGGAAGAAGCCATCCGCGAGGGCTTCCGCAACCTGAGAGACCAGAAAGACTTCGAGCCGCTCTATCTTGCCGGACTCTCCCGCGCCATCGGCGACTGGCTCCTGGGAATGAATGCCACGAGGCTTTACACCATAAAATATAAAGACAACAATAACCGTCAAGACCGTCAGCCCCTCTCCATAGGTCGCGTGCAGACACCTACGCTGGCTATGATTGTCAACAGACAGCGTGAGATAGAGAACTTCGTTCCGAAGCAGTCGTGGGTGCTCTCCACCATGTATCGCGATACGAAGTTCAACGGCATCACCCACGATGAAGAGGCCGAGGCCGAAGATGCCGCCGAGGTAGCAAAGGCAGCTGCCGAAGGTAAGACGCAGAAGTCCAAGGGGGCTATCTACAAACCCTTAGAGTATCTCTCTAAGGAAGAGGGCGAGCGTGTGCTCAGCGCCATCAAGGATCAGCCTCTGCGCGTCACCTCCGTAACGAAGAAGAAAGGCACGGAGAAGCCCCCACAGCTCTTCGACCTCACCACGCTGCAGGTGGAGTGCAACAAGAAGTTCTCTTTCACCGCCGAACAGACGCTCAACATCATACAGTCGCTCTATGAAAAGAAGTTCACCACCTATCCTCGTGTGGACACGCAATACCTCACCGACGACATCTACTCCAAATGTCCGCAGACCCTCAACGGGCTCTACCAGACGAAGTTCGCGGGTGTGGCACCCTATGCCGACATCATACGCACCATCGGCGGCAAGCCTCTGCGCAAGGACAAGAAGGTGTTTGACAACAGCAAGGTGACCGACCACCATGCCATCATTCCCACAGGGGTGATACCCCAGGGTCTTAACGACAACGAGCGTAAGGTGTTCGACATCATAGCACGACGCTTCATCGCGGTCTTCTACGATGACTGCAAGTTCGAAACCACCACCGTGATGGCCGAGGTGACACCAGCTGCAACAAACGACACCGCAGCAACAAACGACAGCACAGCCACGAACGTCGGAAGCTCCGCTGCCGAGCCCGTGCTCTTCAGGACGTCGGGAAAGGTAATCATCGACGAAGGCTGGAAAGTGGTCTTCAAGAAAAATACTGCCGACGAGAGCGTCTCTTCCAACGCCGAAGGCAGCGAGTCGACAGCAGATGAGAAGGCTTCGTCAGAAGAGAAGGAGGATGCCAACGAAGGTCTCCTTCCCGTATTCACCAGGGGCGAAGAGGGTTCGCACCTGCCGCTGCTCTCCGAGAAATGGACCACTCCCCCGCCCTACTACACCGAGGCGACGCTGCTGAGGGCTATGGAGACGGCAGGCCGGTTCGTTGATGACGAAGAGCTTCGCGCCGCCATGAAGGAGAACGGCATAGGACGTCCATCGTCGAGGGCCAACATCATCGAAACTCTATTCAAGCGGCAATATATCAAGCGCGAACGCAAGCGCATCGTGGCAACGCCAACTGGCAAGGCGCTCATCGACGTCATCCACGAGGACCTGCTGAAATCGCCGGAGCTGACAGGCATCTGGGAGAAGAAGCTGCGCGACATCGAGGCACAGAAATACGATGCCGGCACGTTCATCAACGAACTGAAGCAGCAAATCACCGACATCGTTAACCAGGTGCTCTCCGACAACAGCAACAGGAAGATGTAGCCCTTCCTTGCTGCAACGATATCATGGCATTACGCTATCACGGTGGGAATAAATAGTTCCGCTCGCGCCTGAGCACCTACGGAGCGCAAGTTCCCACATTAACTCTAAATACAATCATCTATGAACAACAAGATTCTCATTTACCAGGTATTCACCCGCCTCTACGGTAACCGCAACGAAACCCGCAAGGAGTGGGGTTCCATTACAGATAACGGCTCAGGCAAGTTCAATGACTTCGACCTGAAGACCCTCAAGCACATCAAGGACATGGGGTTCTCCCACATCTGGTTCACGGGAGTGCTGCGCCACGCTACTCAAACCGACTATTCCGCCTACGGCATACCCCTCCAGCATCCCGCTGTGGTGAAGGGCAAGGCCGGTTCGCCCTATGCCATCTGCGACTACTACGACGTAGACCCCGACCTGGCCGTCAACGTCAAGAAACGCATGCAGGAATTTGAGGCTCTCATAACACGCACCCACAAGGCAGGTCTGAAGGTCATCATCGACTTCGTGCCCAACCACGTGGCACGCCAGTATGAGTCCATTGCCAAGCCCGAGGGTGTGACAGACCTCGGCCATGATGACAACATCTCCGAAGGCTTCAACCCCCAGAACAACTTCTACTACTGCCCGGGGGAGCACTTCGACCCATACTTCGACCTGCGCTACGGTCCCAGCGGCCAGGAGCATGCAGAGCCACGCGAGGACCTACAGCCCTACAAGGAATATCCGGCCAAGTCAACAGGCAACGATCATTTCGACTCCAGCCCTGGCGTCAACGACTGGTATGAAACGGTGAAGCTCAACTACGGCGTGGACTACTGGGCACACTACGGACATTTCAGCCCCATTCCCGATACATGGAACAAGATGACGAGCATACTGCTCTTCTGGGCCATGAAGGGCGTCGACGGCTTCCGCTGCGATATGGCCGAGATGGTACCATCGGCATTCTGGTCTTGGGCCATCGACAAGGTGAAGTTCACATATAACGACATCGACTTCATCGGCGAGGTGTACGACCCGCGCCAGTACCGCGAATACCTCGGTGCAGGCTTCGACTATCTGTATGACAAGGTGGGAATGTACGACACAGTGCGCTCCGTCATCTGCGGCAACGGTTCGTCAAGCTTTATCACAGGAGCCTGGCAGGCCACCGACGACATCAGGTCGCACATGCTCTATTTCCTTGAGAACCACGACGAACAGCGCATCGCCTCCGAATACTTTGCCAGCTCTGCCGTAAGGGGCATCCCGGGCCTGGTGGCCTCAGCGCTCATGCAGTCCAATCCCTTCATGCTCTATGCCGGTGAGGAATATGGCGAGCGTGGCATGGACAAGGAGGGCTTCTCCGGTCAGGACGGCCGTACCACCATCTTCGACTACTGGTCGCTCGACACCCTTTGCCGCGCCGCTAAGGGCCAGCTGACCGAAGAGGAGAAGTACATCTACGACATTCACGAGAAAGTATTGAAGATAGCGCGCAAGGAGAAAGCCATCGACGGCGAGTTCTACGACCTGATGTACGTAAATCCCTGGTCGGAGAGGTTCGACAACAACCGCCACTATGCCTTCCTGCGCAAGAACGGCAACGACACTCTGCTGGTGGTATGCAACTTCAGCGACATGAACGCAAACATAAGCGTCAACATACCGCGTCATGCCATTGACTTCCTGCAGATTACGGAGAAGCAGTATACCGCTACAGACCTGCTCTCAGGCCTTAAGCAGAAACTCGACATCAAGGGCGACCAGGCCGTCCCGATGACCATCCCGGCCAATAGCGCCCGAGTATGGAAGTTCACAAAAAGAGCTGCAAGCAAGTAGTTCTTTACTACCACGAATTACACGAATTAAGAAAATTGCCATGCGCAGCTAATTCGTGTAATTCGTGGTAAAGAAATAACTTCTATGTGTTATTCTGTCACACCGCCGCCGGAGCTGCCTCCAGAGTCAGAGCCGGAATAGGTGGAATCGTATGTTCTGAGGAGGTTTACGTCACGTTTGATGGTAAACCTCCTTCCGTCTGCGCCCTTGGCGTTGACAAGGATATAGTACACGCCATCCTTGACGGGCTTACCGTTATATTTTCCGTCCCACCCCTTGTCGCTGACGTTGTGCCACTCATACAGCTTCTGTCCCTGACGGCTGAAGATGGTGGCGCGAAACTCTATGATAGAACGGTACTCCTTCGGAGCGAAGAACTCATTCCTGCCATCACCGTTGGGCGAAAAGGCATTGGGGAAGGTCAGAATGCTCTCGCTGGCCTTGATGGTGAGGGCTGTGGCGCCGCCTTCCTGGTTCCAGTAATAACGACGGTACTCCTGCTTCTCCTCTCCTCGCGTGAAGGTGCAGTAGAGGGCTATGGAGTCGGTGCCTGCCTGGGTGAACGTCACCTCCGGCTCGGCCTCATACCTTATCATATAAGGGTCCTCAAACGAACCGCCCTCATGGCAGAAGCGCCATTCATAGTCCATTTCATAGTCCTCCAGACCATCCACCTCAAAGCGGAATCGCGCCGTGATAGGTGCCGAACCGTTGAAGGAAGTGAGCGTGTCGCCCTTCTCCCCCGCGTTCGACTCGGCAGAGAAGACGGCCCTGACGGTGGGATAGGCTTGCAGCGTGCCATGAACGGCAAAAAGGAATGCTATAAGAAGCAAAGCAGAAGACTTGCGCATATCTGTTTCTGATGATATATTAATAATTTCCTGCAAAATTACTATTTTTATTTCGTTTATCTTCCGTTTTTCAAAGTTTTTTTATATTTTTGCACGTCGTAAGCCCTTTGACGGGCATGAAACATTACCAAAAGAACAAAAAAACTCTCTTCACAATGTCAATAAAGAAAGCAAGCACATTACTGTTGCTGCTGGCAATGTCCCTGACGCTGTCGGCACAGAGTGTCAACGTGGGCGTCATGCTGCCCCTCCACGATGTTGACGGCGATGGGCGCAGGATGGTAGAATACTATCGCGGCATCCTCCTTGCCGTTGACCGCCTCAAGCGCGATGGCATGGATGTCAACATCCACGCTTGGAATGTGCCCATCGACGGCGACCCGCGCCCAACGCTTCTGCAGCAGGGTGCAAAGAACTGCAACGTCATCTTCGGACCGCTATATACGAAGCACGTGAAGGTGATGGGCGACTTCTGCAAGTCATACGGCATCAACATGGTGATACCATTCTCCATCTCGGGCAATGACGTTGACCACAACAGCAACATCTACCAGATATATCAGTCGCCTGACGAACTGAACACCAGGGCCATACAGCAGGTGGCAGAACACTTCACCGAATATCATCCCGTGTTCGTCGACTGCAACGACAGCACGTCGAAGAAAGGAGCCTTCACCTTCGCCCTGCGCAGGATACTGGAGCAGAAAGGCATCGCCTACAACATCACCAACCTCAACTCCTCCATGGAGATGTTTGCAAAGGCATTCACCCTGGGCAAGCCAAACCTCGTCATCCTCAATACGGGCAGGTCGCCGGAGCTCACGCGTGCCCTGAACAAGCTCGACGAACTGACAGACGCCAACTCCAGCGTGCAGATCACCATGTTCGGCTATACCGAATGGCTGATGTATGCCAAGCTCAACCGCGACCGCTTCTGCAAGTACAATGCCTTCGTGCCATCCACCTTTTATTATAACGAGACCTCGCTCCTCACGCAGGAGCTGACCGCGAGTTACAAGACCCACTTCGGCAAGGAGATGATGTATGCCCTGCCACATTTCGCCCTCACCGGCTACGACCACGCCATGTACTTCATAGGCAACAGGCGCGAATGGGTGCAGACACCACTCATCTTCCTCAAGCAGGGCACCAGCGGCGGCTATCGCAACAAGGCCTTCATGCTCATACACTACAAGACAAACGGCTCCATAGAGTCCGTGATGTACTAAACCCCACCAACCCCCAGTAAGAATAATGCGTAGATACCTTCCACTCTTGCTGTCGCTACTCTGCATCAGCGCCTCAGCCCAGATTGGCGAGCACCGCCACATGTTCAGCGTAGGCCTCAGCGGCGGCTATGCCCTCAACTCAATGGACTTCCAGCCCACCGTGATACAGAAGATGCACGGAGGCACCACCTTCGGCATAGCAGGGCGCTACACCGCCGAGAAATACTTCTCCACGCTCTGTGCCATACAGCTGGAGGTGAACATGAGCCAGATAGGCTGGCGGGAAGACATCCTCACCCGCGACAACGCACCCGTCATCAACCCCGAGACGGGGGTGGCCGAGGAGTTCAAACACACCATGACATACGTGCAGATACCATTCCTGGCACATCTCTCCTGGGGCAAGGAGAAGAGAGGGGTGTGCGGCTTCGTAAACCTCGGACCACAGATGGGCATCCTCCTCAGCGAGAAGACCACGAAGAACTATGACCGTCCCTTTACCCGCGAGAACTTCCCCGTACAGTACGACATACAGACGGCGCGCGTAAGCCCCGTCATAGAACAGGAGACGAAGGCTGCCGAAAACAACTTCGACTACGGCATAGCCCTCGGAGCGGGCATCGAGGCACACATCAAGTACATAGGGCGCTTCGCTCTTGAGGGACGATACTACTACGGCCTGGGCAACATCTACGGCGACTCCAAGCGCGACTACTTCGGAAAATCCAGCCACTCCACCATCTTCATCAAACTCGCTTACTTTTACGACATCTAACCACCCTTGGCAGAAAACAATATAGAGGTATGGGGCGCCAGAGTGCACAACCTCAAGAACATTGACGTCAGCATACCACGAAACAGCCTCACCGTCATCACCGGCCTCTCCGGCTCGGGCAAGTCATCGCTGGCCTTCGACACCATCTATGCCGAGGGACAGCGACGATACGTCGAGACCTTCTCGGCCTATGCACGCAACTTCCTCGGAGGGCTGGAGCGACCCGATGTCGACAAGATAACAGGACTATCACCCGTCATCAGCATCGAGCAGAAGACCACCTCGCGCAACCCGCGCTCCACCGTAGGCACCACGACAGAAATCTACGACTACCTGCGACTGCTCTACGCACGCGCCGCAACGGCCTACAGCTACGTCTCAGGCGAGAAGATGGTGAAATACACCGAGGAGCAGATCGTTGACCTCATCATGGAGCGCTACGCCGACAGGCGCATCCTCATCCTCGCACCCCTCATCCGCAACCGTAAGGGCCACTACCGCGAGCTCTTCGAGCAGCTGCAGAAGAAAGGCTTCCTGCAGGTGCGCATCGACGAGGCCGTCACCGAACTCGTGCCGGGCATGAAGCTCGACCGCTACAAGAACCACAACATCGAGGTGGTCATCGACAAGCTGCGCGTCAACGCCGACAGCCGCGAGCGCCTCACCGGCACCATCGCTACGGCCATGAAGCAGGGCGAAGGCCTCATCATGATAATGGACAAAGACACTGACGAATGCCGCTACTACTCCAAGCGCCTCATGTGTCCCACCACCGGCATGGCCTACAAAGACCCCGCGCCAAACATCTTCTCCTTCAACTCCCCCGAAGGAGCATGCCCCTACTGCAAAGGCCTCGGCACCGTCAACCCCGACGACCCGCTCGTTGCCGACACCGAATGGCAGGAGAACGCCCCCCTCACTATTCCCGATTCCCAACCTGCCGACGACGACAGCTCTCAGCCTTCCATTCCCAATACCCTATTCGAGACCTGTCCTGCCTGCAAGGGTCAGCGCCTCAGCCAGGAGGCACTCTCCTACCGTCTTCACGACAAGAACATCGCAGAACTCTGCAGCATGGACATCGACGAGCTCCACGAATGGCTGGGCAACGTCTCACCTCATCTCGACGAGCATGCCCGCATCATCGCCGCAGAGATAATAAAAGAGGTACGCACGCGACTGCAGTTCATGCTCGACGTAGGCCTGGAATACCTCTCCCTGAGCCGTCAGTCCATGACGCTCTCCGGCGGCGAGAGCCAGCGCATCAGGCTTGCCACGCAGATAGGGTCGCAGCTGGTCAACGTGCTCTACATCCTCGACGAGCCCTCCATAGGCCTGCACCATCGCGACAACCAGAGGCTCATAGAATCGCTCAAGCGCCTGCGCGACCTGGGCAACACCGTCATCGTCGTGGAGCACGACAAGGACATGATGCTCGCTGCCGATTATGTCGTCGACATCGGCCCTGCAGCAGGGCGCAAGGGTGGCGAGGTAGTCTTTCAGGGCACACCCGCAGAGCTGCTCAGGGCCCACACCCTCACCGCCGACTACCTCTGTGGGCGGCGCGAGATTAAGAAGCCCGAACAGCCGCGCCCGGGCAACGGCAAGAGCATCATCCTGCGCGGAGCCTGCGGCAACAACCTCAAGAACGTCAGCGTCACCTTCCCCCTGGGGCAGCTCATCCTCGTCACAGGAGTCAGCGGCTCAGGAAAGTCCACGCTCATCAACGACACCCTCTACCCCATCCTCTCGCAACACTTCTACCGCTCACAGCAGCAGCCACTGCCCTACGACAGCATCGAGGGAATAGAGAATCTCGACAAGGTCATCAACGTTGACCAAAGCCCCATAGGGCGCACCCCGCGCAGCAACCCCGCCACGTATACCGGCGTCTTCTCCTCCATCAGAAGCCTCTTCGTGGCATTGCCCGAGGCAAAGATACGCGGCTACAAGCCAGGACGCTTCTCCTTCAACGTCAAGGGAGGGCGCTGCGAGTCGTGCATGGGCAACGGCTACAAGACCATCGCCATGAACTTCCTGCCCGATGTCTACGTGCCCTGCGAGACCTGTCGCGGGCGACGCTACAACCGCGAGACGCTCGAGGTGAGGTACAAGGGCAAGAGCATCTCCGACGTCCTCGACATGACCATCAACCAGGCCGTGGAATTCTTCGATGCCATACCCTCCATAAAGAAGAAGATAAAGACCCTGCAGGACGTAGGACTGGGATACATCAAGCTGGGACAGTCATCCACCACCCTATCCGGCGGTGAGAGCCAGCGCGTCAAACTGGCCACAGAACTCGCAAAGCGCGACACGGGCAAGACGCTCTACATCCTCGACGAGCCCACCACAGGCCTGCACTTCGAGGACATCAAAGCACTCATGGACATCATCCACCGCCTCGTAGACAAAGGCAACACCGTCATCATCATCGAACACAACCTCGACGTCATCAACCAGGCCGACCACATCATAGACCTCGGGCCAGGCGGAGGCCGCAACGGAGGACAAATCATAACCCCGCAACAATCCCTAAAGCTTAATGCTTAATGCTTAATAATGCTTAATGCTTAAAGCTTAATGCTTAAAGCTTAATGCTTAAAGGCCCCTTGGCCGCTTCGTCTTCGTCGGCCTGAAAGGCCGTTTAATTTTCAATCTTCAATGTTCAACATCCTTAACGAGCCCCAAGAAGCCGCATGGGCGCGCCAACACATATTAACAGAATTCCAGGACCTGCAGTTCTTTGAAGAAGGCCATCGCTATCTCCTTCACGGCAAGTCCCTGCCATCCGTCTCGGGCATAGGCCACCGTTACATCCGCAACCCCTTCAACGAAGAGGTACAGGCAGCACGCTACGCAGAGAAACACGGCATGACCGCCGACTACTGGATACAGCAATGGCGGCAGAACTCCTTCCGCGCCACCACCCTCGGCACCAAGACCCACGCCTACGGCGAGAGCCTGGGATACCTGCGGGCCGGACACCCCGAACTCATCTGCCCCCTCGTCAAGTCGCAGTACATGGAGCAGTACGGATACCTCGCACCCATCCACCCCAAGGAAGAAGCCGTAAGGAAATTCCTCGACGACATGCCCCCCTCCATGCACCTCGTACTCAACGAGGCCATGGCCTATAGCGGCAAAAACCCCGACCCCGCCAAAAACCTCAAGGAACAGATCTGCGGCACCTTCGACATGCTCTACTACTACGACGGCGACGGCGACGCCACAAAAGCCGGATACGTCATACTCGACTACAAGACCAACGCCAGCCTCATCAGCGAATACAACCGCCGCTTCTCACGCACACTCCTGCCACCCTTCCACAACATGATAGAAGAAGACCTCAGCCTCTACACCATACAGCTGAGCCTTTACGCCCTCATGCTGCAGGACATCGGCATACCCGTCATCGACCGACGCATAGTATGGCTCACCGCCGAGGGAGAATACCAAATCATACCCCTGCCCGACATCACCGACATACTCCGCCAAACCATCTGAACAAATAATTTCAATTTTCAATTTTCAATTTGTAGTCGCCTCAGCAGATGTCATGCGCCAGCTTAATTTTCAATTTTCAATTTGTAGAGACGCCCACGTCC
>CAJOOC010000125.1 GCA_905236165.1 uncultured Prevotella sp.
GTTGTAGTTTGGGTGCACTATTGCGGGGGCAAAGGTACAACAAAACCACAACTGCTACAACGGGTAATTCTAAGGATGCTTACATTATAAATTCGCAAGGTTTTAATCTTTATAATTATTATATTTGCAATAAAAGTCATCCACCAATGACAGGATCCCCTCCCAAAAACCCTTTCATCGTAGGCAATTACTTGCCTGATGCTTTCTCAAAAATTGAATGATTGGCCTTATCGAACAACGTATTTCCGGCCATTCCTTATCACGATGCCCTTATAGCCATCAGCGACTGTCTGTCCAGAGAGGTTGTATGACGGTGCCGGCTTCGCATCAGCTGGAGCCGTGACATCGGATATACCTGTTGCGCTGTAAGTACGTAGCTCAACGCCGAAACGCTCTGCAAGCTGACGGTTCCATCCCAGCACTTTTTCCGGGGCATTGCTCTCATCGTTGACGATGACGGCCACAGCACCCTTCTCCTTTATGTCGTTAATGAAGTAGTGCATATACCAGCCGTAGCTGCCCACTACCTCCCAACGCCCTGTTGAGGACATCGACTTCGGCTCACGCGACTCATCAGCCGACTGTATCACGCCCAGCTCGCCAGCTGACTGCACGCTCTTCAGCTCGCTGGAACCAAAGACGAGCAGCACGGTGTCGGCCTTCTCCAAGGTGTTATATATCAGACTCCACTTTCCAGAACGGAAAGCGTTGCGGCTGCTGGTGGTGCTGGTACTGCTGGCATCGCCAACCACAAAGGTATAATGGCCATTGCCCTCGCTGCGGTCTATCTCCTGCTTCGGAGGCGTAGTGTCCAAGAGGTATTTGTGGAGTGGATTGCTCTCATTGGCAGCAATTGACAAGGCTGCACAATAGGCATTATACCAAGCACCAATCAGACTGGTGTGGAGCGTACCGTTATAATAGAGCTGCGTGACCTTCCATTCGCCGAAAGCAGTATACATGGGGTTGGCTACGCCCTCAATGTCGATGAAGGCAATACCCTTCTCATCGGCAATGGCCTTTGCCCATTGACGATAGTTATTGTCGAGGGAGAGGGCACCGTTGGAGAAACTGCCGCGTGGAGTCCTGGAACACAGTATCGGCGTAGCACCGAGGGCTATCGTCTCATCAACGAACATACGCAGGTACTGTCCATAACTGTATACCGTCTCCTTTACGCCTCTGTCGTTTGTCACCTCACGCGTCTCCGTTGCCGAGGTGCCACTGATGGTGCTTCGCTTTTCCCACAGGCTGCCTCCGTCATTATGTCCGAAGGAGATGACCACATAGTCGCCCTCACGGATGCCTTGCTTCACCGTGGGCCACTCATAGTTATAATAGGTACGCGAGGATGTGCCACCAAGAGCGTGGTTCTCAACCACCAGCTCGTTCTTGTCAAACCACTCCTGCGCAAACAGTCCGAAGCCCCATTCTCCGCTCCAACCGTTGCCATCAGTAAGGGTACGCATAGTGGAGTCGCCCACATAGAACGCTACTGGCTTGCCTGCATTGCGGTAGCGTCCTGCCGGCGAAGGGCGGGCATAACGCTGATTGCGCACCTCAGCACGCAAGGTGATGTCCTTAAACACATTCTGTTTTACGAGCGACTGCCCGTATGTTGCACCACAACACAACAGCAACAATGCTGCAATCCATGTTCTATTCATTAATTCTTCTTTTCTACCACGTCGTTATACCTTAGTTTTCAGAACCTATACCCGAGGGTGCAGCTGATTTGATGGCGGTTGTCCTGTACCTCCGTAGTGGTTGGATAGTTGGCGATGGTGTCGCCTGTTTTATCCATTGACTCGAAGGGATAGAAGTCACCCTTTGTCATAGCATACTGATATGCGAGGTCGAGGTTCAGGCCATCAGCCAGTTTAAAGCCCAGACCGAAGGTGACACGGTGTGTGTCGCCCCAGTTGGTGAAGCTGTTGGAGGCGAGGTAGCTGCCATCGGTATCGAGGGTGGTGTCCTTGCTGCCACGTGACTTATCGTAGATGGCACTCTGATAGTTGTAACCCAGGCGTATAGCCACATCCGGAACCGGTTTCACCTCTGCACCCACCTTGAGCAGATGAACGCCCTTGAGTGCCTGCTCGGTATTGCGGTTCATGATGTCATCGCTATAGGATGACCTGTAGGCCTCCTCATACCATCCGCCCCAGCCGTCGTAGTATTCGCGTGTGGCTGATGTGGCTATGCGATTGTCGATTGCACTATAGTCTGAATACTGATAGGTAGCTCCGAGGGCTACGTTGTTTCCCCATGTATGTCCGAGCGAGAGTCCGAACTTCCAAGGGGTGTTGACGTTATAGTCCCACGTGGTGGCATTGTAGTAGCTGTCGTCAACCAAAACCTTGCCTGTTGCGGCATCGACATTATTGAGCGGATTAACAAGAAACTCTGCTCCCTGCTCCGTTGTGCATGTAAGGCGATACCATGTTGGGGTGTTGATGTAGAGACCCACACGGAATGGCGATGTCTCCACAGGGCGGAAGATGATACCGAACTTCACGTCAACACCCGTTCCGGTAATCTTACGGTAGTCATACAGGCCGAGGTCGCCGCGATAGTCGTCCTTGGTATCGATGAGTGACTCCACATATTCGCTGGAGGACTTATAATGCACGCTCTTCAGGCCTACCGTCACTCCAAGGAACACACGGTTGTGGAGGTTGCCGCTGAAGTTGAAGGAGTAGTCGCCGATATAGCCGCTGTTCTCTGAGGAGAAGGCATAACCGTCGGCATAGGCGTACCCCGCATAGTCAGAAGTGAACTGTGAGTTGAGCACCTCATTGACAAGATAGTCGGAATAGTTGTAGCGTCCCAATACCTTGCCTATGGCCGACTTGGTGCTGGCAGAAGCGTTGGTGAGGCTGTTGGCAGCGGTGAGAATCTCGTTGAAGTTGCGTGACTTCCTGAAGTTGAAGCCAAGGTTCCACTTGTTGTCGCCGCTACCATCGGTGCTGTAAACGAAACCCACCTGGTCAAGGTCGGCATTGGTGACGCCAGTCTTATTAAAGATACCGTTGACATTCTCTGTGCCTGACTGGATTGTCGCACCGCCGGTGATGCCTATCCACGATCTGCGCATCATTCCCACACCAGCGGGGTTGGTATGCATCGTGGTGATGTCGGCTCCGAGTGCTTCCATAGCACCACCCATACCTACATAACGCGCCGTACCGTTGAGGTCTTCCGTTGCGAGTTGTGCACTCTCGTATGTCTCCTGAGCCATCGCTGCAGTAGTCAGCATGATGGCAAATGTTGATAAGATGTATTTCATTTCAAATTAACGAACTATTTCAAATTAACGAATTAACGAACCCCGAACGAGGCGACTATGAAACGCTTGTCGTTTCAAGGAGCATCCTGAGCGGGTCGGCGTAAGCCAATTAACAAATAAACAAATTAACGAATTAACAAATTAACAAATTAATTTTCAATTCTCAATCCCTGGGGATGTGGGCGTCTCGCCCGCGACAATGGTCAATGGTCAATGGTCAATGTCTTCCCATACCGCCGCCACGTGACATCCCGCCACCGCCGCCGCGTGACATACCACCTCCACCGCCGCCACGGGTCATGCTGCCACCACCGAAGCTGCCGCTGCTGCGCGACATGCTGCCGCTGTTGATGTTACGGCTGGAAGAGCTGCTGGGATAGGATGACGAAGAACGGTTGATGCTACTGTTGCCGCGACCGAAAGAGCCGGTGCCGCGCTGCCTTGACGATGAGGAGCCCATCTCGTCGCGTCGTGAACCTGTCATAGGATTGCGCTGGAAGGTGCCGTGTCTGCGACCAGCCATACTACCGTCACGACCTGCTATGTGTGCTCCGCTGTGATGACGGGTAACGGATACGCCGCCCCAATGAGGACCGCCCCAATAAGGGCCATAATAGCTGTGTCGCCAGCCCCAGGAGAATCCCCATCCGGGACCGTACCAGCCAATATGGCTATAGTACCAGGGATCATACCAGGGGTAATACCATGAATCGTACCAAGGATAATAGTGTGAACCATAGAACCATGGGTCGTACCATGAGTTATAATACCACGGGTCGGCCACTACCACCACGGTGTTGTTACGGTAGCCGTCGAAGCGCTTCAGACGGTCGTAGTAGGTATAGTCGCCGCTATAGTCGGCATCCTCGCGATACTGGCTGTCGCCATCAGGCTTTGCCGCATTCATCTGCAAGGTGTCGCGATAGTTGGCAGGACCCGAGCTCATTGAGTCGAGCATGATGACATCCGATGCTCCAGCAACGGCACTCGTGGAGTCGGCTCCCGTGACACCCTGGCGATATCCACGACGATATGCTCCGCGACGGTTGTATTCGTCGTCGCTGCGAGTAGTGCCGCAATAGTCGCTGGGAGAGAAGGTATAGTCGTCAACAGTAGTCCTTGCCGGAACAACCTGCTGGCGAGTTGGCTGAGGCTTCTTGGAAGTGTCGAAATACATATCGTCATCCTGAGCCATAACGCTAACGGAAGTCATAGCGACCATCAACATGCATAGATATTTTCCCAGAATCTGCTTCATGTCAAATTAAAGATTTTACAAATGAACGAATCAACGAATTAATAAATGAACAAATAAGCGAATTGAGTTACGCTTTGCTTGATGCTGCAAAATTATTTAATTATTTTCTGCAAAATTACAGAATTTCCCTAACAAACAGTAGGTTTTTCCCTATTTT
This sequence comes from uncultured Prevotella sp., assembly GCA_905236165.1. Classification (GTDB taxonomy): domain Bacteria; phylum Bacteroidota; class Bacteroidia; order Bacteroidales; family Bacteroidaceae; genus Prevotella. Next base: position 4,705 of record CAJOOC010000125.1, read on the forward strand.
TTATTAAATTTGCAGCGATTTAACAATCCATCTCATCTGACAGATGGAAAAATCACAGATTAAGCCATCAAAAAAAAAGGCGAAATAGTAAAAGAACAAAATGAGATACTATTCATCAACATTCCATATCGAGTGCAGCGATGCCAATCTGTTGCAGGCAGCGCGCGAACTCCTCGCCGACGCCCTTGGCGAAGGGGGCTATGAAGCTTTTGAAGATACTCCTGACGGCATCATCGGCTACGTTCAGGAAGACAACTATGACGAGTCAGCAGTAAAGGAGGCCATTGCAACTTTCCCCCTTGGGGATGTGACGATAACATATAGCACCGAGTCCGTTCCCGACCAGAACTGGAACGCAGCCTGGGAGGAGGAGGGCTTTGAGCCTATCGAAGTGAAGAAGGTCGTGACCATCTATGATGCTCACCACACCTCCGATCCCGACATCTTCTCCACCCCGCTGAACATTGGCATAGAGGCTCGCAACGCCTTTGGCACAGGCAACCACGAGACGACGCGCCTCATGGTGGAGAGCATTCTGGAACAGCCCCTTGACGGCAGGCGCGTGCTCGACTGCGGCTGTGGCACCGGCATCCTGGCCATCACGGCGCTGCGCTGCGGAGCCAAGGAGGCTGTGGCATTCGACATCGACGAATGGAGCGCTGAGAATACCAGGCACAATGCAGAGCTGAACGGTGTGGGTGACAGGATAGAGGTATTGTGTGGCGATGCCCACGTGCTGTCACATGTAGAGGGAATCTTCGATGTTATCCTTGCCAATATCAACCGTAACATTCTCCTTGAGGACATGCCCCGCTATCATGACGTGCTGACAAGGGGCGGAGCGCTCATCCTCAGCGGCTTCTACGAAGAAGACGCCCCACTGCTACTGAAGAAGGCAGAAGCAATGGGGCTGCATGAAATATCCCGAAAGACTGACAACGGCTGGTGTAGTCTTGCGTTTCAGAACTACAAGTGAAGATTGCAGGATTACCCTCTGGCGAAGCCAATTCTTCACACTTCACTTTTCACGCTTCACTTTTCACTCTTCACTCTTCACTTTTCACTCTTCACTTTTCACTCACAGCTGTCTCAGGGCAGCAAGGAGCTCATTGTTCTCTTCGCGGGTACCGATGGTGATACGCAGGCAGTTACGGCAAAGCGTAATGCGGGTTCTGTTGCGCACTATGATGCCCTTGTCCACAAGGTAGTCGTAGATCTTCTGTGCATCCACTACCTTTATGAGTATAAAGTTGGCATCGGTGGGATACACCTCGGTGCATAATGGCAACTGCTCGAAGGCCTCTATCATGCGGCCACGCTCCTGAATGAGCATCTTCACCCACTGCTCCACGGCGAAGGTGTCGCTGAGACGGCGAAGGGCCTGCTCCTGAGTGAGCTGATTGACGTTATAAGGATATTTCACCTTATTAAATAACCCTATGATTTCTTCTGCAGCGAAGGCCATACCAAGACGTATGGCTGCTGAGCCCCAGGCCTTACTCATGGTCTGGAGAATGATGACGCGTGCCGTAACGGCCTTGTCGCCTATCAATGCTCCTTCATGGATAAGTTGCGAGAGGGAGCCGTGACGTGAGAAGTCGATATATGCCTCGTCAATCACCACGATGCCGTCGAACTCCGTCACAACCTTGGCTATCTCATCGCGGTCAATACTGTTGCCAGTAGGGTTGTTGGGGGAACATATCCATATTGCCTTTGTTTTGGCATCGCAGGCAGCAAGCACTTTCTCTGCCGACATGCCGTAGCCCTCGTCGAGCTCCACAGGGCGGTATTCCACATCGTTGATATCGGCACACACCTCATACATGCCGTATGTGGGGCATATCGCAACGACATTATCCTTGCGGGGCTCGCAGAAGCAGCGGTAAACAAGGTCTATGGCCTCGTCGGAACCGTTGCCGAGGAAGATATTCCGGGCCGGCACACCTTTAACCTGCGAGAGACGCTCCTTCAGCACCTGCTGCAAGGGGTCGGGATAGCGGTTGTATGGGTCGTTATAAGGGTTCTCGTTGGCATCAAGGAAAACGTGTGCCACGTGTCCGCTATACTCATTGCGGGCACTGCTGTATGGTGCCAGCCCCCAGATATTGGGACGCGTAAGTTGTTGTAATGATCGCATTATTCTATATTACTCCTATTATTTCTTTTATGTCAGGGATATTGTGGGCATCCAGCCATTCATTGATACCGTCGCGCACCTTGATGGTGATGGCGGGGTCGAGGAAGTTGGCTGTACCTATCTGTATGGCAGAGGCTCCTACCATAATGAATTCTATGGCATCCTTGGCAGAACAGATGCCTCCCAGACCTATCACGGGAATCTTAACGGCCTGGCTCACCTGCTTCACCATCCTCAGCGCAACGGGCTTAACACACGGTCCGGAGAGACCGCCTGTACCGATGCTCAGCAGGCTCTGCCGGCGCTCTATGTCGACAGCCATTCCCATGAGGGTATTGATAAGCGACACGCTGTCGGCACCCTCAGCCTCAACGGCACGCGCTATCTCTGCTATGTCGGTGACATTGGGCGAGAGCTTCACGATGAGGGTCTTGTGATAAGCCTCACGAACGGCCTTCACGACGCTGGCGGCACCATGGGTGGTAGTACCGAAAGCCATACCTCCCTGCTTCACGTTAGGACACGAGATATTCAGCTCGATGGCGGGGATAGAATCCAGTTCGTCTATACGTGCAGCACACTCGGCATAATCCTCAGGCGATGACCCGCTTACGTTTACTATAATATTAGTGTCAATAGAACTGACTGCAGGGTAGATATTCTTACAGAAATAGTCCACTCCCTTGTTCTGCAAACCCACGCAGTTGAGCATGCCTCCCGTCGTCTCAGCCATGCGGGGATAGTCATTACCCTCACGGTGATGCAGCGTTGTACCCTTCACGATGATGCCACCAATCTGGTCGAGCGGCACGAAGTCCTGAAACTCCAGACCATAGCCGAAGGTGCCCGAGGCCGTCATGACCGGGTTCTTCAAAGTGAGATTGCCGATATTTGTCGTTAGTCTTGCCATATTCTCTTTGCATTTATTACAGGGCCCTCCGTGCAGATGCATATATTGCCCTTGTCGTTAGTCTTCTCCACACAGCACAGGCAGGCACCCAGACCACACGCCATCTTGTTCTCAAGGCTTACCTCGCAGGGGATGTCGGCCTTCTCCGCATATCGCGCCACCGCCACCATCATAGGCTTGGGGCCGCAGGTGGAGATATAGTCGAAATGCTCCTCGTTGAGGATGCTGTGGTTGGTCACGAATCCCTTCTCGCCTGCCGAGCCGTCTTCAGTTGTCACGAAGACGCGTCCCACCTGCCTGAAGGCCTCAAGCATGAGGAGGTCTTTCTCCGTGCGTGCACCTAGGAGGAAGGTGGCCTCACCGCCCATCTCCTTTATCCTGCTGCCCAGGAAGAGAAGGGGTGCCACCCCTACCCCGCCTCCTACAAGGAGATGGCGGGCCATCACGCCGGTAGAGGGGTCTTTGGCCGGGAGAGTGAAGCCATTGCCAAGGGGATACATCACATTGAGACGGTCTCCGCTGTGGAGCGTGCCTAACTGCCGCGTGCCCTCGCCAATCATGGCCACAAGGAGATGAAGCTCGTTCTTCCCGGCGACGACATTATTTATTGAGATAGGTCGGCGCAGGAACGTCTGTGGCGAGCCGTCAACGCGCACCTCCACAAACTGCCCGGGCATCATCTCCGGCAAGGGCTCCTGGTCGGTAAGTTTTATGAGCACATACTTCTCTGTAAGATGCTCTACGGATACCACCGTAAGGTCTTTGCAATATTTCATTATTCAGATAGACTTGAGAATCTGCAGTATCAGCTGCCATACCTTGTCAACACTCGGGATGTTCAGACGCTCGTCAGGTGAGTGCACGCCGCGCATCGTTGGACCTATCGACAGCATGTCGAGGTCTGGGTAGCGCTCAGAGAAGAGTCCGCACTCCAGGCCTGCATGAATGCCGATGACCGTAGGCTCTGCATTGAACAAGTCCCTGTAGCACTGCTGTGCCACGCTGCGCAGGTGGCTGTTGGGATTCACCTTCCAGGCAGGATAGCCGTCGTTATGTATGATAGAGTCGGCATGAGCCAGTTCGAAGACGCTGCGAACGGTATTGACCATATTGGTGAGGTTGCTCATCACGCTGGAGCGCTGCGAGCAAACTATGGTGCAATGGTCGGCATCGGTAAGGACAGAGGCGAGGTTGCTGGATGTCTCGGTGATATCTCCAAGGAAGGTGTCCTGCACCTTGCTGAACACGCCAGCATGTACAGCCTGCAGCACCAGCATGATGCGTCCGGCCACCTCGGCAGGTATCACAGGCTCAGCCTCGGTGCTCTCCATGTTCCACTGGATGGACTGCTCCGTTACGTGGTATTCCTCCTCCACGTCGCTGCAGAACACGTTCCAGTCGGCACGCACCGTCTCCTTCTCGACAAACGGCACAGCAAACACTATCTCGCCCTCTCGGGGAATGGCATTGTGCAGCTTGCCCGCATTGAACTGTGCAAGGAGCAGAGGCATTTTCTTCTGCTCTATATAAAGGAATCGCGCGAGGAGCTTAATGGCATTGGCACGCTTCTTATGGATGTCATCGCCCGAATGTCCGCCAGTGAGACCCCTTACGGAAGCCTTGATGAAGAACCACTGAGCCACATCGGCATTGGCAGCCTGTGCCTCCACCTTCTCATAGGCGAACGTGGCAGTAGTGGTCTTACCGCCGGCACACGACACATAGAACAGACCCTCGTCCTCTGAGTCGAGGTTCAGGAGCATCGAGCCCGTGAGCAGCCCTGCCTGCAGATTGTTGGCACCGGTGAGGCCTGTCTCCTCGTCGCGGGTGAACAAGCACTCCAGCGGACCGTGCTCTATATCGTCAGAATCGAGGATGGCCAGTTCCATAGCACATCCTATGCCGTCGTCGGCACCGAGCGTAGTGCCGCGGGCCTTGAGCCACTCGCCGTCGATGTATGTCTCGATAGGGTCGTTGAGGAAGTCTATCTCATAGTCACCCAGCTTGTCACACACCATGTCCATGTGGCTCTGCAGCGTTATGACAGGAGCACCCTCACGACCGGGTGTGGCAGGCTTGCGAATCAGCACGTTGCCTACGGGATCGACGATAGTCTCAAGGCCGTGTGACTTACCAAACTGCTCAAGATACTCAATCATACGTTCCTCATGCTTGGAGGGACGGGGAATGCAGTTAATCTCGCCAAAGAAGTGAAACACTTTCTCTGGCATTAAGTCTTTTTTATTCATATTTTACTTTTTTTAATGCACCTATTTGAAATAAATATAGTAATTTTGTCGGCAAAATTAATAAAAAACATTGTAATCAACAAACAATTACTTAAATAAAATGACAAAGAAACTTATTTTTGGTGCTTTTGCGTTTGCGGTAATGGCATGTTCCGCACTTGTTTCATGTGACAAATCTCCTAAGCAGGACACCGCAGAGGAGCAAAAGCAGGTAGCACCGGCAGAGCTGAAAGTGGCATACGTAGAGGTCGACTCGCTGATGACTCAGTATGAGTTCTGCAAGGAGTATTCCCTCATTCTTGAGAAGAAAAGCCGCAACATACAGTCAACCCTGCAGCAGAAGGGACAGGCTCTGCAGTCAGCAGCCAACAATTTCCAGCAGAAGCTGCAGCAGAACGCCTACACCCGCGAGCAGGCCGAGCAGATACAGGCAGGCCTGCAGAAGCAGAATGCTGACCTTGAGGCATTGCAGCAGAGACTGGGAGCAGAGTTCCAGGAGGAGACAAACAAGTTCAACACCGCCCTGCACGACTCCCTGCAGCATTTCCTTGAGAAATTCAACAAAGACAAGAAATACACCATCATCCTCTCAAAGAGCGGCGACAACATCCTCTATGCCGACAAGGGCATCGACATCACCAACCAGATTATCGCCGGTCTGAACAAGGCTTACAAGAAGGGCTCTTCTTCAAAGCCCGCCGAGAAGAAGGCTGAAGCAAAGAAGTGAAAAAGATACGTTGGGGTTTCATAGGCTGCGGCGAAGTGACAGAACGCAAGAGCGGCCCGGCCTTCAACAATGTTGAGGGCTCAAGCGTCGTGGCCGTCATGAGTCGCAATGCCGACAAGGCACAGTCATACGCTGAGCGCCACAACATAGAGCGATGGTATACCGACCCGCAGGCACTCATCGACGACCCGAACGTAAATGCCGTATACATAGCAACACCGCCATCGAGCCACGCCACATATGCTATCATGTCCATGCGGGCAGGAAAACCCGTATACGTGGAGAAGCCCTTGGCGGCAAGCTATGACGACTGTGCAAGGATAAACCACGTCTGCCTCGAGACACGCGTGCCCTGCTTCGTGGCTTATTACAGAAGGTACCTTCCATATTTCCTGAAGGTAAAAGACCTGCTACAACAAGGGGCCATAGGCAAAGTGCTGAACGTCCAGATACGCTTCGCATGCCCACCACGACAGGTCGACTACAATGCACCGGAGGAACGACCCTGGCGCATACAGCCCGATATAGCGGGAGGAGGCTATTTCTATGACCTCGCGCCACATCAGCTCGACCTACTGCAACAGTTCTTCGGAGTCATAACAAAGGCCGAGGGCCATTCCGCCAACATCGGAGGCCTATACCAGGCCGAAGACACCGTCAGCGCCAGTTTTCAGTTTGAAAACGGGCTGCCAGGCAGCGGATCATGGTGTTTCGCCGGACATGAGGCAGGAAAAGACGACAGGATAGAGCTCATCGGCACCGACGGAATACTGACATTCTCCGTATTCAACTACGACCCCATACACCTCTACACCACAGGAGGCATGCAGGAATATACAGTACCCAACCCGCAATACGTTCAGCAACCCCTCATACAGTCCATCGTAGAGACGATGCAAGGGCGCGGTGACTGCCAGTGTACTGCCCTCAGCGCAACACCCACCAACTGGGCAATGGACAAGATACTCGGGAAATTCTGAGGAACGTTTTCGTTAAGCCAAATGACCAAAGCGATGCTTGCATCAACTTTGGCATGGCGAGAAAAGGTCGGATGAAATCCAACGAAAAAAACATACCAAGCCAATGAGAACATTATTATCCAACATATTGTTCCTGACGCTGTCCCTCACCATGTCTGCCCAAACAGACACCGTGAGCGTATCCCTCCCCGACTCCACCACAACCACCCTACCCCCCTGTCCAACGATCTGCAACAACAAAACCCGTCCGAGAGTCTGCGATAATATCGCAGACACCACAACCACCACCACAACAACAACAACAACCGACACCATCCCCGCCCAGAAGAAGCAGAACTTCTTCGTCAAAGCCTACTACTTCTTCGACCGCATCTTCTCCCCGCCGCGAGACTCCAACTACATCGACGTACAAAACTACAACTGGTGCGCAGAACTGCAGCTCACCAATCGCATAGAGCTGCTCGACGTTGACGGCGGCTCAAACTTCCGCATCACCGTAGCACCAAAGGTACGCACACGCATAGGACCATTCTTCGGATGGAGATTTGCCTTCCTGGGCTACAACATCGACATCAAGTCGCTCTTCCTCAACAACGACGACATGGACCTCGGCGGTTCCGTCTACTCCTCTACCTTCGGACTCGACCTGTTCTACCGGCGCGTGGGAGGCAACTACAACATACGCCATCTCTCCATGAACGGCATCGACTATTCCTCGCTGCTCAAGGGAGAGCCCTTCGACGGCATCAACATGGGAATGACGCGCATCTCCTTCTACTACGTCACCAATTACAAGCACTACTCCCACCAGGCGGCATTCTCCCAAACCAACAGACAGCTGCGCTCTGCTGGCTCACCAATCCTCGGAGCGGCCTATGCCCACAACAGATGCGTCATCGACTGGGAGAAACTCACCAACGTAGTCAACGAACGCAACAATACAAACTATCCCGTGAACGAGATCTTCGGATACATGAAAAACGATGAAATCTCATTCACGGGAGGATACGCCTACAACTGGGTCTTCTCAAAAAACTGGCTCGCAGCAGCCGAGCTGACAGGCTCCATAGGATACCTCATACAGCACAACAGCCTCACCACCGCAGAGGAAACGAGCCATTCAGGCTTCGACATACTGGAATACCTCGACGACTTCCGCAAGAAAAACCTCTGCTTCAACGGGAACATGCGTCTGGCCCTGCTATGGAACAACGGACCCTGGTTTGCAGGCACACAGGGAGTATTCTTCTATTACCAGCACGGCAGCGGAAAAATCACCACACGCAACATCCTCGGCACCATATACTTCTACGTAGGATGGAACTTCTGACGTCCCCATCCCCCTCGGAACTACTTAAGCCGGAACGTAATCGGAAGAGTGTACCTTATCCTGACAGCCTTGCCGTCCTTAATGCCCGGCCTCCACTTAGGCATGCTCTCCACCACCCTCAAAGCCTCAGCATCAAGAGAGGGCCAAACAGACTTCACCACCTCTACATCAACAACATTGCCGTCGCTATCTACATCAAACGTCACAAGAACACGCCCGCTCTTCTTTTTCTTCTCAGCATCAATAGGATAATTCACATTATCCTTCAGATACTCAAGCAAAGCCTGCGTCCCACCTGGGAACATCGGCATTTTGTCCACCTTGGTCTTCAACGGGTCTACTCGCTGCTTGTTGTCATCCTGAGCATTAACAACGCTGAAGCACATCACCAGCATCAGCAGCAGAAAAAGAGATTTCAAATTCTTGTACATTGCTTTGTATTGTTTGTTGTTGTAAATCTTGCAGAAGGGGGAAGTCCGGTTATCGTGTTGAGAAGAGGTCTTTGATGCCGTCGAGGTCGAAGTTGAGGGAGAAGCGGAGTGTCTCGTCAAGCGGGTTGCTTGATGCTGTGGAGATGACGTATGCCGCATCGAGGGAGAAGACGCTCATCTTGAAGCCCGCACCTACGGTGAAGTATTTACGGTTACCCTTTGTCTCGGCCTCGTCGTGATAACCGCCACGCAGAGAGAATTTATCGTTGTAGCAGTATTCCGCACCCACGCTCCACTGTATCTCCTTCAGCTCCTCGGAGAAGCCGCCAGGGGCATCGCCGAAACTCTTGAAGATACCTGCTATGGAGCCAACGTCGTAGTATTCCTTCTGCACACGGGCATCATAGTCGGTGGTGGGCTCATCGTCGCCCTGCTTGGGATAGGTGGGCACGAGTAGTTTGTTGGCATCAGCGGCGATGGTGAAGGTGTTGAATTCGTTGATGGGTATCTTGAGCGATGCACCCAGACGCAGGTTTGTAGGAATGAACTCCGAGCGGTCACTGCCGCCAAAGGTTATCTTTGAACCAATGTTGCTGATGTTCACACCCAGACCCAGCTGGCACTCGCGCTGCCCGAGGTTGACGTAGTTCTGATAGTAGCATGCTATGTCGGCAGCAAAGGCGCTGGAGGCGCTGGTCTCCTCTGTGGCAGAATAAGACATGTCGGAGAGCAGATAGCGCACCGCTGCACCGAGAGAGAAGGTCTCGGAGAGCATTAGTGAGTAACCTACGTCGAAGGACATCTCGTATGGCTTGATGGTCATGTCATAGTCGGATGAGGAGGTGCCTCCCGAAGAGGTGTATACCTCACCCAGTGAGAAATAGTGTATGGAGGCCGACACGGCGCTATAGTCGTTAAAGCGGTAGTAGCCAGACATATATGCTATATTCATGTCGTTGACCAGCTTACGCAGCCACGGGGTATAGTTGAGCTGTATGCCGCCCTTGGAGATGGCAAAGGGATACTTTGCGGGGTTCCAGTATTGGGACGTGGCATCGGCCTCGGTGGCCGCACCGACATCACCCATACCACCGGCACGGGCATCAGGGGCAATGGCCTGACTGACGAGGGCCGTATGCACGGGATTGAACATTGACTTCTTGTCTTCAGCCTTCACTACGAGGGCAAGGCAGAGAAGAGTGATGGTTATAAGTAGCTTTCTCATATCGCGGTTGTTTTCTGTTTTTTTTTCGGGATAACGGGATAACGATATTACGGTATAACGTTTATTTGTTTATTCGTTAATTCGAAGCAACTATAAGTTTCTTTGTCTTTGAGTTATAGTTGTTGCCGTCACATGTGAGGCGCACACGGTAGAGATACAGTCCCCGTGATACCCCTGACGGTGTCCAGCGATAGCTGGTGGTGGGGCTTGAGGTTGAGAAGGTGTCGTTCCATTGCAGCGTCTCTACGATGCGTCCTGTGAGGTCTATGATGTCGATATATACCGTTGCATTTGAGCCCTGCAGGTCGTGGGTGATATAGAATGTGGCACTTCCGTTTACGGGATTAGGCGTCACGAAGATATCCTTTATCTCTGGTGCCACCCCCTTAACGACGCGGAAGTCGAGCGACACTACGCTGTAGTTGCCCAGCAGGTCCCATGCACGGAAGTAGAGGGTGTGATAGCCCGCCTTCAGTTCGGGCAGCACGTAGTAGGTCTGTCCTGAGGTGTAGCTGCCCTCGTCATACCGGAAGTTGTCGTTGAGGTCGAAGGTCATCGTGGCGTCGCCGTCAACGACGAGCTCCATGTTGTGTCCTATCGAGCCGCCGGTCACGTCAAGGCCGTCATTATCAGACACTTCGGCCACAAAGAACGGTGTCTGTCCCACAACATCGCCGTTGCGGAACATGGTGCTGTTGAGGTAGGAGTATATCGTAGGGCCTATAGAGTCGTTGACAGCCTCTTTGTATCCCATCACCACGAAGGACTTGGTCTCTCCGTGGGCGGTGACGGGGGTATTGGCGGCACTCAGCTGCGAGGAGGCAGCGGAGCCTACGGCATATACCGTCATCAGACCTCGGTTGCCGTCGTTGTGTATGCCCTTTGGCACACGGAAGATGAACTCAAACTGTCCATCGACAACGGTGCATGAACCGGAATAGAGCGTTGAGGTGTAGTCCTCATAGACGAAGGGGTCTTCCCCGTTCTGGCCGCGACAGGTGACAGCCTGCTCGCTGTCCTTGACGGTGACGTAGGCCGTACCGTTGAAGTCGGTCACGGCGACGCCCTTCGGGGTGGTGATATGTCCGCTGACGCTCACGATGCTGTTGCCCTTGAGGGTGTCCACGGTCTCTGTTGCCAGGCCGTTGATGCGGTCTATAGTGGCAAAGCATCGCGGCAGAGCCAGTCGCATGGCGGGGTCGCCAGCCAGCGTGAACTGATGTTTGTTCACCGATAGGTCCACGTTGCCCGTCATGAGTTCGTTCTTGGCCAGACGCAGCGCATCGCCAACGGTCATAGCCCTGCCGCTCACGCTGTCCTCATAGGAGAGCACATACTTCATGAAGCGGTTATTGAGGTTGGCATTGTCCGACTCATAGACGGTCCTTATCGTTCCCACGAAGGCTATGGCACCTCCGTTGGCATTGAGCACGGCCTCCTCGCCAATGCTGCTGTGGGTCATATCGAGAGGCATCGTCTCGCAGGCCGCCGTGAACCACAATGGGTAGTTGTCGTTCTTGAAATTGGTAAAATCCTGAAGCACAAAGACCTTCTCTTCAGACAGTTCCGACCACGCAGCATGACCGCCATAGTTCATCACTAAGGCACCGTCAGCCTGCTGCTTGTGGGTTATCGTGATGACATCGGGATATGTGTCGCCAGTAGCCGAGGAGGTCTTCTCGTAGGCGTCATACATCACCTTCTTGACGTTAAAGCCGGGCGAGTTGCTGCGCACCCTGTCGGCATTGTCGTTGATGTTCTGCATGTGGATATTGTTGTTCGACGTGCTCTTGTTGCCGTCATCGGCCATGAACATCAGGTCGTTCATCCACGTTCCCGCATTGGCCTGCTCCACGTAGTCGGTGATTTTCCGTACCATCTGCTCAGCCTGCACCGCCGTAGTGACAGGAAGACGTCCCGACGACACCTCCAGCATGAGTCCCTGCTCGCGGTTGCCGTCGCCATGAACGGTCTTGCCGTCCTGCATGACGCAAATGAAATCGTCGATCATCGTTGATACGGTAGTGTTCTCTGAGTTGTAGGTCTCATAGCCGAGCAGCAGGTTGTCGGCATCATAGCCCTTGACGGTCTTGAGGCGGTTGTCCCACAGGCAGTCGCCGAAGAGCAGCACGTACTTCACTCCGTTGCCGTCATTGAGGTCATAGAACATCTTCAGGTATCGCTTATAAGCCGACACGTCGGGCGTGCCGCTTGAGAATTCGTTGTACAGTTCGTCTGCAGGCACCACCCTTACGGTCATATTGTCACGCTCCCTGTGCAGGTTGGCCAGCGCCTCAGCCTCGGCCAGCCATTTCTGGTTCGTCGGGATGATGATGACCATATCCACACGCTCCTCGGCGTGGTGGTTCTGGTTGGTGATGTTGCAGAAATACTGTGCTGCGGGATATGCCTCAGCGGTCAGCGCAGGCAGCTGCGAGGCAGCATTGAACTGTGCCGCCACATAGTCATAGCGCAAGGGTCCTCCGCTGACACACGTCACCGTGACGGGCACGAGATAGTCGCCGCTGGCATCGCGGGTGCTGAGGGTGTCAAGGACGCTGCTTGAGAGCATGAAGTTGAAGGAACGGAAGTTGGCCTTCTGATAGGAGCTGCCAAAGGAGCTCGTGGCCTGCTGGGTGTTGCTGCCGGGCACGCTGACCCTGTAGGACGATGCCACACCGCAGCTCATCCTCACCAGGATGCTGGCATTCGTGGCCGACTGAGGTATCCTGACCTCAACGGTCTTGCTGCTGCCTGCGGAGATGGCGGCCTTCTCGACCAGTTCGCGCCCTATCTCGTCCCAGGCATATTCATCGTTCTCATAGAGGAAATGCCAGTTCTCGTATTCCTCTGCGGCGATGGAGAGCAGGGAGTCCTCCGTACACGACAGCGGAGCAGATGACTCCGTGCCGTCCTGCGTGATGAAGTAGTATCCGTAGTCAGAATAAGGGTTGCGCGTGCGTGTTAAGGTGCTCTTCGCCTCCCACGATACCGGTCCCTGGGCATAGAAATACTTCACGCCGTCCTTGGTGCATGCAGGTATTTCCTTCAGGTCATCGTGCCGGCTTATCCAGTCCTGGGTAAGACGCTCGGGCACGAGGGCGCCGCCATAGCCGTATATCCTGACCCTGGAGAGGTCGCTGAAGCCTGCCGAGCGTATCGTTGACTCCGTAAGGGCGTGGATGCCGCTCTCAGCGACGCGTATCTTGGCCCATACGCCGCTGGCCAGGACTGACTTGTCGGCATACGAGGATGCTGCCACAGTCACGGGAAGCAACAGCAGCAACATCGTTATGATGATATGTGATACGAGTCTTTTTATCATCTGCAATAGAAGTCCAGCACCTTTCTCTCGCCCAGGAAGCCCTCTATGTGGTCATCGGGACTCACGGGGCCCACTCCAACGGGGGTGCCGGTATATATCAGGTCGCCAGTCTTGAGGGTGAAGTAGCGCGAGATGTAGCTTATCAGCCCGTCGATGCCTGTCAGCATGTCAACGGTACACCCTTCCTGCACCTTCTGGCCGTTTAGGAGCATGGAAAAACGCACGGCGGGGCGTTCCTTGCCCTTCAGCTGAGGTTCGGTGAGCAGCTTCTCTTTCTTCACCCACTCCCCTATCACGGCCGCGCCGTCGAAGCCTTTGGCTATCTCCCAGGGCTGTCCCTCTTCGCGCAGAGCCTTCTGCATGTCGCGTGCCGTGAAGTCTATCCCCACGGTGAAGGCATCATAGTAGCGGTGTGCAAACTGCTCCGGGATGCTCTTGCCCAGTCGGCAGATACGCACTACCACCTCCGTCTCATAGTCTATGCGACCCATGAAATCGGGCACAAAGAAGGGTTTTCCGTCCTTCAGCAATGAGGAGTCGGCCTTGGTGAATATCACGGGATTGCGCTCCCTATCGTCGTCGCTCCGGCCAACGCCCTGTTGTAATAACGCAGTTTTTATCTCTTTATTGTGTTGGGCATAGTTCATGCCCACGGCAAATATCTTCATAATGTTCTGATATAACACATAGCGCCAGCGCCTTTTGAGGGCACTGACGCTAATGATATGGTCATATTGTTGTCTCAGAAATTAGTCTGCCTGGAGGCTGAAACGCTTGAAGTCAACTACGGTGAGCTCCTTGTCGGCGCTCTTGAGGTAGTCGGCAACAGTCATCTTAGAGTCCTGGATGAACTCCTGGTTGAGCAGACAAGAGTCCTTGTAGAACTTGTTCACACGACCCTTGGCGATGTTCTCAATCATCTTCATGTTGAGAGAAGCTGCCTTCTCTGCTGATACAGTAGCGATGATCTCCTTTGCCTTGGCAACGTCCTCAGCTGTAATCCAGCCCTTTGTCATGTTAGACTCCATGTGGTCCTCAGAGTCAACGTGTGCCGGGTTGATGCCGGCCTTCTTCAGGGCGTTCTCCACAGCCTTCTGAACCTGCTCCTGCTTTGACTTCTCAATAGCAACATTGTACTCCTCCTCAACGATCTTTGGATCAACAGACTCCGGGTTGAGGGCTACTGGCTTCATGGCTGCTACCTGCATAGCGATAGCGTGAGCCTGCTCCTCAGCTGGCTTGTTGGTCTGAACCATTGTGCAGAGCACGTTCTTGCTCATGTGGTTGTAGACAGAGACATTCTCACCCTCGATGAAGAGGTATCCGTCAAGCTCCATCTTCTCGCCTGTAACGCCAGAGCGCTCTGTTACGGCAGCGCTAACTACCTGGCCGTCAGCCAGAGTGAGGTTAGCAACCTCGTCGAGAGTCTTAGCCTTAGCAGCTACTGCTGCGTCGAGGATTTCCTGTGTCAGCTTGATATAGTCGGCTCCGTTAGCAACGAAGTCGGTCTCACACTTCAGGGCAATCATAGCGCTGAAGCCGTTCTCACTCTTTACGAGCACACATCCGTTAGATGTCTCGCGGTCGCTGCGCTTTGCAGCTATAGCCTGTCCACGCTCACGGAGGATCTCCTTTGCGCGATCCATATCACCGTCAGCCTCGGTCAGGGCCTTCTTTACGTCAGCAAGACCTGCGCCAGTCATAGCACGCAAAGTCTTGATGCTTTCCATTGTTATTGCCATATTTTCAAATTAACAAATTAACTAATTAACTAATTAACTAATTAAGCCTCAGCCTCTTGCTCTGCCTCAGCAGCATTCTCGGCGTTCTTTGGCTTGTCTTCCTGCTGAGCAGCAGCCTTCTCGTCGGCCTTCTCTACCTTGCGCTCCTGCATGCCTTCGTTGATGGCAGCGCAGCAAGCGTTGAGGATTACCTCGATAGAGTCCTTAGCGTCGTCGTTGGCGGGGATAGCGAAATCCACCTCGTTAGGATTAGCGTTGGTGTCAACAATACCGAACACAGGAATACCCAGGCGGTGAGCCTCCTTAACGGCGATGTGCTCCTTCTCTATATCAATAACGAAGAGAGCAGAAGGCAGACGTGTCATGTCGGCGATAGAACCGAGGTTCTTCTCCAGCTTTGCACGCTGACGAGAGATCTGCAGCAGCTCGCGCTTTGAGAGGTTGCCGAAAGTACCGTCGGCAGTCAGCTTGTCGATGTTGGCCATCTTCTTCACAGCCTTGCGGATAGTGGTGAAGTTGGTGAGCATACCACCGGCCCAGCGCTCGTTGATGTAAGGCATGCCGATGCTCTGTGCCTTCTCGGCTACGATGTCCTTTGCCTGCTTCTTGGTAGCTACAAACAGCACCTTCTTGCCCTGCTTTGCTATGTT
This sequence comes from uncultured Prevotella sp., assembly GCA_905236165.1. Lineage (GTDB taxonomy): Bacteria > Bacteroidota > Bacteroidia > Bacteroidales > Bacteroidaceae > Prevotella. The sequence continues at coordinate 20,414 of CAJOOC010000125.1, forward strand.
CTTCAGTGCCTCGGCAGCCTCGTCAATCTTTATAACGGTCTTGTTGAGGTCGATGATGTGAATGCCATTGCGCTCCATGAAGATGTAAGGAGCCATAGCGGGGTTCCACTTACGCTTCAGATGTCCGAAGTGGCAACCTGCCTGAAGCAACTGATCAAAATTTGTTCTTGACATTGTCTTGTTTTGTTTTTTGGGTTGTTTACTTTCTTTTTAATTCTTTTCTATCGCAAAGAACCAGCCTGCGAGTAGCCTGCACAGGGCAGAGTCTCGCCGGCTTAGATACTAAACGAATAAGCCTGTCTCTCAGATTAACGCTTAGAGAACTGGAAGCGGCGACGTGCCTTTGGACGGCCTGGCTTCTTACGCTCTACCTCACGTGCATCACGTGTCAGGAAGCCGTGATCCTTCAGGTTCTTCTTGTCCTCAGCGTCTACCTTCACAAGAGCGCGGGCAATGGCGAGGCGCAGAGCCTGTGACTGACCGGTGAAACCACCGCCGTCGAGGTTAGCCTTGATGTCATACTTCTCAGTAGCATCAAGCAGCTCCAGAGGCTGCTTTACAACATACTGGAGGATTGCTGAAGGGAAATACTCTTTCAGTTCTACCTTATTAATAATTATCTTGCCGGTGCCCTCTGTCAGATATACACGTGCTATGGCACTCTTGCGGCGACCGATTGCGTTTATTACTTCCATCGTAATAATTGTGAATTTCTAAATTTGTGAAATTGTGATTAATCTTACTTGTAACCGTTGATGTCAATGGCCTTTGGCTGCTGTGCCTCCTGCTTGTGCTCCGCACCCTCATAGATGTAGAGGTTAGACAGCAGTGAGCGTCCCAGAGGACCCTTTGGCAGCATGCCCTTAACAGCGTGACGCAGCATCTTGTCAATACCGCCCTGCTTAGTGCGAAGCTCGGCAGGAGTATTGAAACGCTGACCGCCAGGATAGCCTGTATAACGTGTGTATACCTTATCAGTCTCTTTCTTACCAGTGAATACAACCTTCTCGGCATTGACGATGATCACATTGTCACCACAATCAACATGTGGGGTAAAGCTTGGCTTATACTTGCCACGCAGCAACTTTGCCACCTTTGAAGCGAGTCGGCCTACCACCTGATCAGTAGCGTCCACTACAACCCACTCCTTCTTTGCAGTCTCCTTGTTGACGGAGATTGTCTTGTAACTTAAAGTGTTCATTCTTTCAGTTAATGCTTAAAAATGTAAGACCCGCCGCAGCTGCCTGCCATTCACGGCTAATACACTGCCGGCGAATACGTTAGATAAATTAAAAATGTAATAAATGCCTGAGGCGGATTCACTAACCATCGGCGCGGCCAAACGCACGACTATTAACACCGCTACTCAAAGAGAGGGGGCTCTAAGACTTCCCCCAAGGCGGGCTCTAACTGCCCTTTCTTCTTAAGGACTCGGGTGTCCTGTCAGAGACCTTTCACGGCCTCCCGCACCATGAGCGGAACATGCTCCTACTCAAAATGCGGCTGCAAAGGTACAAAAAATTCTCCACCTACGCGCGATGCAAACCACCCATGCACCATTCTTTTACGTTTTTTTAACAGTAAATATGCGTTATTGCCCCAGTATTTACGCGTTATCTCTCCTTCAAAGACAGCTTTGCCACCGCTTCTTTAAGGTCTTCGCCAGCCAACCCGGAGCTTATGATGCGGCCCTTGGGGTCGAAGATGATGGTCTCGGGGAGCGCCCTGATGCCATAGGCCTTCACCAATGGGTCGTCCCAGCGGCTCTCTTCATCGGTAGAGATGATGGCCACCTGCTCGTAAGACAGGCCGCGCTTCTTCACGTAGCGCGCCCACGTGTCCTTTTTACAATCGAGCGACACGCCCAGGATGCGTATGTTTTTGCCCTTATACTCCTTGAGCAGGTATTTCATAACCTTACACCCGCTATGGGCGGTCCAGTTGCGTTCCTCCCAGAACTGCATCACCACATAGTCGCCCTTGCCGATGTATTCGCTCAGCCGATGCGCCACACCTGCGGTATCGACACATGCGGCATCGGTGAACTTCTTGCCAGGCAGGCGTTTAGCCAAGCCCTCATGATATTTCCACACGGGCTGCATGGCCACATGATCGGAGTAAGGGCGCCCATGCCGCATATAGCGCGACAATTCCTTATGGGTCATCACGGTATGGTTCTCGGCCAGCAGCCACGCAGGTATCATATTGCCGAGGTTCTCGTCCGTCATCTGCATCTGCAACCTGTGCGCCTCTTGCAGCCACGCCTTGTAGCCATCCCTGTCCATCACGATATATCCACCTTCATTATCGCGAATGCATGACTTGCGTAAATCGGCCTCAATGGCCTTCAGCCGCCTCTGCACCTCGGCGAAGCGTTCGTTAAGGGGCGACCCCTTCACGGTCATCTCCGCCATATTGACCTCTGTAGGAATGGTGTCGGCAAAGAGCAGCAGCTTGTGTTCCTTCTGGTCGCTGAGCTCTAAGAGCTGGCTTTGCGGCAGGCTTTCCATGAATGTGAACGTTCCCCTGTCGGGCAGCACCTTATATGGCTGCAAGGATGGCCACACGGGCTGCACCTGCACCTGTCCTTCTGCCCTACCCGTCACCTTCACCGTCACTCGTTTTGCGTTCTCGCCGCCAAGGTCGTATTCCAGCTGCAGCATGCGTTCCTGCTCCGGATCTACAAACGTACCATGATTGGTCATATTACCCTGCATGAACTTACCTGTGGGCATGGAGCGCACACGCCTGAACAGATTACCCCTGATAGTGTCGTAGATGCGTCTTTCCTCTGCAGGTCTGCCATCGGCCAGCATCTCCAGCATTTTATACAGTTCCCCATACTGCTGCTCTGTCAGCATACCCTCATAGTCTTTGAACAGCTTCTTAGCTATATAAATCCGCAGGTCGCCACTCATGCTACCACCATTGCCCGTCTGCTCGTTAAGGCTCTTCAGCTGTGCCATCAGCGTCTCATACTTCAGCTGGTCATCTTTGCTGATAGGCGCAAAGCCGGAGAGCTGCTGCCACTGGCGGTCCTCATAATGCGCCTCTATCTTCCAGATGCCGTCCTTGAAGATGAACAGCTCGCCCTCAAGTGTCTGCCACTGCTTTCCGCTGCTGTCTGTGAAGGGTTCCACATTCCATTTCAGGCCATAGTATGTCTGGCTGAGCGAGTCGCCGATGGCCACCACCCTTACGTTGTCATCCTCCTCTACGCGATAACGCCCGTAGATGCCGCCGTAGAAGTTGTCCTTTCTGTGGAACTGCAGCTCCCACTGCTTATGCGACACCTTCCCGGCATCACACATATAGCCGTACCAGCTGTGGCTCATGTTGCGTCCAAAAGCATCTTTCAGTTCCATGAACGCCTGCGGTTCAACGAGGGTGTCGCCCTCAACGTTGTATTTGAAGTACCATTGGTCCTGAGCGTGACTCCAATGGGTGTCCTTCGTCAGCAACTGGCCTGAGCCGAGAAACGTCTCTATGGCGGCATTCATGGCCGATATTCCGTCGTTCGACTGAGCCTGCAAGCCGAGGCTCAGCACTAATGCTGCTATCAGCAGGGATATTCTGTTCTTTTTCATTACTGTTATAGTTGTTAGGGTTTCAAGTTTCTGAAGTAGGGTGATTATGGTCTACAATTCTTTCACGCATACTGCAGAGTGGGCATCTTTGCCTGTCTCGCTGATGAAATCATCCACCAGGCGCTTAAGCTGCGGGTTGCTATCGATGACCCGCGAGAGATGACTCATGTAGCATTCTTCGCTTATTCTCTGCATCTCACTCTCTATCCTTGCGGCCATTATCGCCATGCTGTCGGCATTGGCCGCAGTAGGCTTTGCTGTCATCCGGGTAGTTTCTGCCGTCATCGCTGTGGGCTGATCCGCAGGCTGGACAGCTGACAAAGCAGATGGCTGAACAGCTGACTGGTGTTCCGCAGATGAAGCCTTAGGCTGGACAGCAGGCTGAGCCGCAAGATGGTGTTCCTCCTTAGCTACAGCATCAGGCTTCTGCAGCGCCTCGGCAATCTTAGCGGTTTCTATCGCTGCAACATTTCTTGCTGAAGGCACCTCATGACGTACAGGCATCCGTTCCTCTGCAAAGTGCCCGTCTTCGGTCTCACCTACGAAGTAAAGCACCACCAGCAGGGCGATACATGCTGCTGCCGACAATGCCGAAGCGACATAGAGCCACACACGCCTTCGCTGCCTGCCGTCTGTGGGTGAGGGAGTATCATGGTGGCGGTCAGGCAGACTGTCCATGATGCTGTCCGTGAACTCTTCGGGGGTCACGATACCAGGCAGCGGCTGCTGCTGAAGTCTTTCAAGTATGTCGTCTGTCCTATTCATATCCTAATTCTGTTAACCGTTTACGTATCTTTTGCCGGGCCGCATGCAGGTTGCTCTTCACCTTTCCCACGTCAATACCGGAAATCCGTTCCACCTCGGCCATTGAGAGGCCCTCCAACTGGCAGAGCGTAAAGACCAGCCGTTGCTTCTCGCTGAGTTCTGCAGCCAGCATCCTTACTATCGATGTCCACTCCGAATTCTCCAAGGTACGCTCTGTATCGGCATCGTCGGCAAAACGCCTCAACACCGTCTCATCCTGCGGCATAGGCTTGATGTGCATACGTCGCAGGCGGTCTAAGCACAAACGCGTAGCGATGGTATAAAGCCATGTGGCAAAGGGGCGTTGAAAATCATAGCCTTCCAAGTTCTGCCAGACGCGGATGAACGTGTCTTGCACCACATCCTTAGCCTCCTCCTCATCGGCCAGCATCTTCAGGGCAAGGGAGAATACCATGCGCTGATACGTCTGTACCACCCATCGGAACGAAGCCTTGTCACCATCCCGGCATTTCTTGAGTATCGTATGTTCAGTATCTTTTCCCATACCTTTCTATTTATTATACGAACAAAAACAGGAAAAGTTGGAAAGGACTATTCATTTTTTTCTAAAAAATAATGATGCTTACTGACAACATAACTTGCGAATATGGAATAAAAGTAGTATCTTTGCAGCGATTTTTGAAAGCCTACCTGGCAATAAAGATAGACATAAAAAATGAAAAAACTGGTATTTGCAACAAACAACGCCCACAAGCTCTCTGAAGTGCGACAGATACTCAGCGGCACCTACGAGGTACTGTCACTTAACGACATCAACTGTCATGAGGAGCTGCCTGAGACCCACGACACCCTGGAGGAGAATGCTTTGGAGAAGGCACGCTACGTGAAGGAGCACTACGACTATGACTGCTTTGCCGACGACACCGGCCTGGAGGTGAACAGCCTCGATGGCGCCCCAGGGGTTTATTCTGCCCGATACGCCTCTATGCCCTCCGACTTCAACGCCGATGGCGGCAACCTTTGGGGAGCAGCTGACGACCACGACTCCGACGCCAACATGCGCAAGCTGCTACACTCGCTGAGCGACAAGGCAGACCGCAGCGCACAGTTCCGCACAGTCATCGCACTAATAAAAGACGGTGAGGAGCACCTCTTCGAAGGCATCGTGAAGGGAACCATCACCAGTGAGAAGTCTGGCAAGGAAGGCTTTGGCTACGACCCCATCTTCCAGCCCGAAGGCCACAGCGTAACCTTTGCAGAGATGTCATCAGAAGAGAAAAACCACATCTCCCACAGAGGCCGAGCCACAGAAAAGCTGGCCGCATTCCTGAAACTACCATAGGCAATCCATACCCCGCGTCTTTTTTCCCGTTTGTTACTTCCCCAACACCTCGGCAATCTTATCCACGTTCATGCTGCGGGCCGAGGCATCGAAGATGTCCTTATACACACCGCCCTGGGCATACACCTCCTTTGGTGTGCCGCCCTGCACCACGCGTCCCTCCTTCAATACGTATATCATGTCGGCATCGATTATCTGACCTATGTTATGCGAGATAATCACCACCGTGCGGTCTGTCTTAATGGCATCGATGGCCGTTTTTATCTGCTCCGTGGCAATAGCATCGAGGCTCGCCGTCGGCTCATCAAGGAAGATGACGGGCGGGTTCTTCAGGAACATGCGAGCAATGGCAATGCGCTGCTGCTGTCCGCCACTTAGCTGCAGGGCCTGCGTCTGAAAGCCCTCACGCATCTGCATCACCTGGTCGTAGATGCACGCCTGCCGTGCGGCACGCACCACGTCGTCGTGAGAGGCTGACGGATTACCATAGAGGATATTCTCTTCTATTGTGCCGCTGAAGATATGGTTCTTCTGGAGCACCAGCCCCACATTATCGCGCAGACACCGTGTATTCCAGTCTTTGAGGTCAACACCGTCAAGGGTGATGCTGCCAGTCTGCGGCGTGTAGAACTTGTCGAGAAGATTGATGACAGTAGACTTGCCCGCACCGCTCAACCCCACCAGAGCCGTTATCTTCCCCGCGGGAATGTGCAGGCTGACATCGTGCAAGGCCTTCGTGCCGTTGGCATAAGTGAAATCCACGTGCCGCAACGTCACGTCGCCCTGCACCCTGGGTGAGGTATGCATGCCCGTAGGCTCTGTCTCATCCTCGGCATTCAGTATGCCGAAGAAACCCTCTGCATATATCAGCGCATCGTTCAGGTCATCATATATGCGGTGAAGCTGGCTGATGGGAGCACTGACATTGGCAAAGAGCATGACGTGATACATTATCTTGCCTATCGACATACCAGGATAGTAGGTAAGCACCAGATAGGCCGTCAGTATGATGATAAGCACCGTGCCCACCTTCTCCAGGAAGCCCTTCAGACCATTGTAGAAGAACCCTTGCTGACGAATGGCGAGCTGCTGCCGCGTCATAGCATCCTGCACGTCCATATAGCGGCCTGCCTCAATGCCCTCGCGGTTGAACGACTTGATTACGGAAATACTCTCAAGGATATTCAGCGTACATTGTCCTACGCGCTGATAGCAGGCGAAGATATCCCTGCGCCCTCCCTTCATGCGTCTGGCCTGCAGGAAGGTGACATAGAAATACAGCGGTATGATAAGCAGCGCCACCAGCCCCACATACACATTGGCCTGAAACATCAGGGCAAGGGCGATGACAGCTGTGGTGAAGAGGGGCAGAATCTCGATAAAGAGACTGTTCACCGTATTGCTGAGACTCATCACGCCCCTGTCTATGCGCGACTGCAACTTGCCCGTCTCGTTATCGTCGCTGCTGAAGAAAGCCATGCGGAACGACAGGACGCGCTTCACCACGCTGATAGAGAGGTCACGGCTCACCAGGATGCGCATCCTCTCCCCGTAATAACGCTGGAAGAACGCTGCCACAGCAGTTATCAGCTCCTTGCCCAACAGCACCACGCTGATAACAAGGAGAATATGCAGGGCCTTGCTCCACGCAAACGACGGCTCATGCAGCAGGGCATTGATGGCATCCACCGTGCGGTCAAGCACTATGGCATTAACCTGGGCCAGAAGCGACGTGACCAGCGTCAGCAACAGCGTAATCACTATCAGCCACCTGTGTGGCAGAATATAAGGGATAATATTGCGGAGCATAGACAGAATGCCCATCCTACCATGCCCGTCATTGTGAGAATTGTCCATTTTGCTAATATAATTATGGTGCAAAATTACGAAAAAAAATCTGAAACACCACCAAACTTTTCCTTTGATTTCATCAAAAAATCCCCGAAACAGGCCCGCTGACGGTGATAAGGTCCCGCTGATAATGATAAGGTCCCGCTGACGGTGATAAGGTCTCGCAGAAATCGCAGAAAACGCAGAAACGTCTCGTAGGCAGGTACGTGGGCGTCCCGCCCACGTCCCCAGGGATTGAAAATTGAAAATTGAAAATTGAAAACTAACTTCGTTGACCCGCTCAGGATGTTCCTTGAAACGACAAGCGTTTCATAGTCGCCTCGTTCGGGGTTGAACATTGAACTTTTCATTTTGCTACAAGTTATTTGCGCCGACGGGCTGCATTTCAAAAAAAATCGCTTCTGAGCAATATTCTCCTTATGTGTGCGTTATTATATTCGGTAAACTGCATGTTATAACGATGATAGAATATATAAAAGGTGAATTGACAGAGATTACTCCCACGACGGCTGTTGTGGAGGCTCATGGTGTGGGATATGCCCTGAATATCTCGCTGAACACTTATACGGCTATTCAGCAGAAGAAAGAGGTGAAGCTGTACGTACATGAGGCCATCATGACCGGGGGGCGCGACGACTCCTACACGCTCTACGGCTTCTTCAGCAAGCAGGAGCGCGAGCTCTACCGCATGCTCATCACGGTCAGCGGCGTTGGCAGCAATACGGCCCGCATGATTCTGAGCGCCACGAGTCCTTCAGAGCTGGTGAACATCATAGCCAGCGGCAACGAGAAGGCCCTGAAGGGCGTGAAGGGCATCGGTCTGAAGACTGCTCAGCGCATCATCGTAGACCTTCGCGACAAAATGACCGCCAGCGGTATCATTGCCGACATCATGACGGGAGCGGGAACGACAACGGGAACAGCCCCTGCCATTCAGAATATCAATAACGAGACGCGCGACGAAGCCGTCGGCGCCCTCACCATGCTGGGCTTCTCGCCTGCTCCAAGCAGCAAGGTGGTGACGGAGATACTGAAAGGTACGCCCGATATGCCTGTGGAGCAGGTTATCAAGCAGGCCCTGAAGATGATTAAATGATTGAAGATTGAAGCGTTTTCTTCTCATATTGACCCTGATACTGTCTATCGTAGCCTCTTCGGCAATGATCGGCTCTGCCGTTGTGCCCGATGATGACGACGACAAGAAGGCTAAGGCGAGCGGAACCGATAAGGCCGTGCAGAGCAATGAGGAGATTAAGAAGCGCAATGAGGAGCGCCGCAACAAGAGTTCGCTCGAGAAATACCGCGACCAGCAGGCGCGCCTGAGGCTGCAGTCAGACTCTATCCCCGACAGCCTGCTGAATCCCCGCTGGAAGATACAGCGGACCACGCCCATCACCTATGACGACCTGAATCAGGGCTCTGCCGACCTGAAGCGCCCTGACAATATGAAGCAGGAGGTGGTATACAACGACACCATAGACCGCTACGTCATCGGTACGAGGATGGGCAAGACCTGGCTTGCTGCCCCTATCATGATGGACCTTACGGAGTATCAGAAGTGGAGCGAGAAGAACCTCTTCCGCAACTTCTTCCGCAACAAGAACGCCGAGATCTTCGAACAGAAGGGGAAGGAGAAGTTCGACTTCACCGACATGCACTTCGACCTCGGTCCAGCCGAGAAGATCTTCGGCCCTGGCGGCATCCGCGTGAAGACACAAGGCTCCGCCGAAATCAAACTCGGCGCTACGCTGAAGAGCATCGACAACCCCTCGCTTCCGATACGTAACCGCAACACTACGACGATAGACTTCGACGAGAAGATCAACATCAACGTGACGGGCAAGATAGGCGACAAGATGAACATGAACCTGAACTACAACACGGATGCCACGTTCGACTATGACGCCCAGAACATGAAGCTGAAATATGACGGCAAGGAAGACGAAATCATCAAGTTGGTGGAAGCGGGCAACGTATCGTTCCCCAGCAACTCCTCGCTCATTCAGGGTGCCTCCTCGCTCTTCGGTGTCAGAACCGACCTGCAGTTCGGCAAGCTCAAGCTTCAGACCGTCTTCTCGCAGAAGAAGTCCAACTCCACCTCAGTAGGCACGAAGGGCGGCACGCAGTTTACGCCGTTTGAAATCAACGTAGCCAACTACGAAGAGAACCGCCACTTCTTCCTCGGCAAGTTCTTCTACCGCAACTACGATGGCTGGATGTCGCGCCTGCCGACCCCATTGACGGGTGTCACCCTGAACCGCGTGGAGGTATGGGTGACGAACAAGAGCGGCCAGAGCAGCAACACCCGCAACATCATAGCCATCCCGATGCTTGGCGAGAGCAGCGGCAACCCCTACAACAGGGCTAACGGCATGTATGAGGCCCTCGTGGGTCTGAGCGACGTTCGCGATATCAACAAGACCAACGACGTCCTTGAAGGCAAGACCATCGGCGAGGTGACTAACATGACCGGCGGCACCGACTATGAGAAGATAGAGAAGGCCCGCCTGCTCAGCTCCTCTGAGTATACGGTGAACAGCTCCATGGGATATATCTCGCTGAAGACCACCTTGAATACCGACCAGGTGCTGGCCATAGCCTATGAATATACCTATAACGGCGTCACCTATCAGGTGGGAGAATTCTCAGGCGACATCACCGACGTCAACTCGGCCCTGATAGTAAAGTCGCTGAAAAACACTACCTGCACCCCAGCGCAGCCTAACTGGAAGCTGATGATGCGTAACGTATACTACCTCGCCTCATCTGTTCAGAAGGAGAAGTTCAAGCTCGACGTGAAATACCAGAGTGACTCCACCGGCGTCTACGTGAACTACATCCCCGAGAACACCGTGAAATCGCTGCCACTGATACGCCTCCTGGGTGCCGACCGCTTAGACAATAACAATAAGGCACATTCAAACGGCTTCTACGACTTCGTGGAGGGCTACACGGTGACCAACGGCAGAGTGTTCTTCCCAATGGCAGAGCCTTTCGGCCAGGGACTCATCACGGCCATGAAGGACAAGGGAGTGTCCCAGAGCACAGCCGAGCTCTATGCCTTCACAGCCCTCTATGAGCAGACGAAGACCACCGCCAAGCAGAACACGGAGCGCAACCGCTTCCAGCTTGTGGGACAGTTCAAGGGCTCTTCGGCCAACGTCATCTCCCTCGGAGCCTACAATGTGCCTCAGGGCAGCGTGGTAGTAACGGCAGGCGGCACAGAGCTCACCGAAGGCACCGACTACTCCGTTGACTATAGCGCGGGAGAGGTTACCATCCTCAATCAGAGCCTCATCGATGCGGGCACGAACATCAACGTGTCGCTTGAGAGCGAGGCCGACTACGGCATGCAGCGCAAGACGATGCTGGGTCTGAACTGGGAGTATGACTTCACGAAGGACTTCCAGCTGAGCGGTACGCTGCAGCACCTCTCTGAGCAGAGCCTCACAACGAAGGTGTCGATGGGTTCGGAGCCCGTCAACAACACCCTCGTGGGCCTCAACATCAACTGGAAGAAGGAAAGCCAGTGGCTGACGAACATGCTGGACAAGATACCGTTCCTGCACGTTTCGCAACCCTCCAACATACAGTTCAAAGCAGAGTTTGCGAAGCTCTTCAGCAGCATGGCGAGCGGCACACAGGACAATGCGTCCTACATAGACGACTTTGAGAACACTACGACGCATCTCGACGTCTCCTCACCCACCTCATGGACCATCAGCAGCGTACCGGGTGTGATGGAGCCCTCAATGGCAAAGGACAACCTCAGGAGCGGCTACCACAGGGCACGTCTTGCATGGTATTATATCGACCCGCTCTTCACACGCCGCTCCTCTACACTCACGCCAAGCTACATCAAGAATAACGAGGAGATGCTCTCCCAGCACAGCGTCAGAGAGGTGTACGTCAACGAGCTCTACCCCAACCGCGACCAGAGCACCTACAACGGCGCTACATCAACGCTGAGCATCCTCAACATGGCCTACTACCCACGTGAGCGCGGACCTTATAACTTCAATCCGCAGATAGACTCGCAGGGCCTTCTCACCACTACCGAGGGCAACTGGGGCGGCATGATGCGCAAACTCGACACCAACGACTTTGAGGAAGCCAACATCGAATACATAGAATTCTGGCTCATGGACCCCGCCAAGACCACCGACAAGCTGACCAACGGCAAGCTTCACATCAACCTCGGTGAGATTTCGGAGGACGTACTCTATGACGGCAAGAAATTCTACGAGAGCGGCATGCCCGTCAGCGACAACGAGAAGGTGGACACGACGCTGTGGGGCTACGTGCCCAATCAGAACACTGTGACGTATGCCTTCGCCACCTCTTCCGGTTCCCGCGAGAAGCAGGACGTGGGCTTCAACGGCCTTACCGACGAGCAGGAATTCGGATGGAGAGCCTATGATGAGTTCCGTCAGGCCGTAATGAACACCGTCAGCAGCGACAGTCTGCGCAGCGCGATGCTCGGCGACCTTGCCAACGATAACTACCGTTACTTCCGCGGCTCGCTGTGGGATGAGCGCCGCTCAGGCATCCTGGAGCGTTACAAATACATCAACAACCCTCAGGGCAACTCTCCCGACTCAGAGAACCGCACGGAGGCCTACGATACCTCTTACAAGTCTGGTCCCGACGTGGAGGACATCAACCAGGACTTCACGCTCAACGAGTATGAGAACTACTTCGACTACGTGCTGAACATCAGCACCGACTCGCTCGCTATGGGCTCCATCAGCAACTACTGTGTGGACAAGCGCGTATCCAACGTCACTTTGCGCAACGGCCAGACAACGCCCGTGAAGTGGTATCAGTTCCGCATTCCTATCTCAGCAGGCATCAAGCGCGGCAGCATCAGCGACTTCTCGTCAATACGCTTCATGCGCATATACATGGAAGGCTTCTCCGAGGAGACCGTGCTGCGCTTCGGCAGCCTGGACCTGGTGAAGGGCGACTGGCGCATCTATGACGCACAGACGCTGAAGGGTGCCTCAGAGAATCCATACAAGGACTTCACGGCCTCAGCCATCAGCATTGAGGAGAACAACGACAAGACCCCCGTGAACTACGTCCTTCCTCCAGGCATCTCACGCGTTGTGGACCCCTCACAGCCCCAGCTGGTTGAGAACAACGAGCAGGCCATGCGCTTCGACCTCAACAACATGAAGCACAACGCCGCCGTTGCGGTATACAAGAACACCAACTACGACATGCGCTACTACAAGCGCATACAGATGTTTGCCCACGCCAACGCCCTTGAGGTCAACTCCACAAACCTGCAGAACGGACAGCTGGCACTCTTCATGCGCCTGGGTTCCGACTATAACAACAACTACTACGAATACGAGATACCGCTCTCGCTGACGGCTCCCGGTCACTACAGCACCTACTCCGACGCAGAATGCGCCATAGTATGGCCTGCAGAGAATATGCTCGACATCGAGCTGAGCAAGCTGACCCAGCTGAAGAAGACGCGTAACATGAGGAGGTCGAACAACGAGCTGACCATCAACGACCTCTACTCCGAATACGACCCCGACCATCAGAGCAACAAGATGAGCATCGTGGGCAACCCGTCGCTTGGTGAGGTGAAGGCAATGATGATAGGCGTCCGTAACCTTGCCAGCGACACCAAGGCCGGCGAGGTGTGGGTCAATGAGCTTCGCCTCTTAGAGCCCGAGAGCGATGGTGGCTGGGCCGCAGGTGCCAACCTCAACATCCAGCTCTCAGACCTTGGCAGCGTCCAGGCCTCAGGCAAATACGTCAGCGACGGCTACGGCGGTCTGGAGCAGAAGGTGATGGAGCGCTCTACGGAGAAATATGCCACCTACTCCGTAACGACCAACGTGGAGCTGGGCAAGTTCTTCCCCGACAAGGCCAAGGTGACGGCACCTTTATATTATAGTATCACGCGCGAGAGGGTATCTCCGAAGTATAACCCGCTTGACACCGACATGCTCCTTGACGACGCCCTGGAATCGGCCACGAGGCATGAGCGCGACTCTATTGAGAGTATAGCGGTGACGAAGACCGTCAACAAGAACTTCTCACTCTCCGGAGTGCGCTTCGGCATATCCACCAAGCGGCATCCTATGCCTTATGACCCCGCTAACTTCAGCTTCTCATACAGTCACTCCAGCCGCCACACCGAAGGCGAGTCTACCGTTTATGAGAACGAGGATAACTGGAAGGGTTCCATAAACTATTCATGGACTCCTGTCTACAAGTCGCTGGAGCCCTTCAAGAACATCAAGTCGAAGTCAAAATACTACGACATCCTGAGGGCCTTCGCTCTCAACTGGCTGCCACAGAACCTCTCTGCCAACACGGATATGACACGCTACTACTACGAGCTTCAGGAGAGAGACCTTGACGACCTTGGCAGCGAGACTCCGCTGCCCCCAACATTCAGCTCGCAGTTCCTGTGGAACAGAAGCTTCGCACTCAGATGGGACATCACGAAAAACCTGCACCTGAACTTCACCAGCGCCACAAGGGCCGAGATAGAAGAGCCCTACACCATAGTGAACAAAGACCTCTATCCCGACCGCTATCAGGCCTGGAAGGACTCCGTATGGACAAGCATCAAGAAGATGGGTACGCCGCTGGACTACAACCAGAACTTCACCGCCTCCTATCAGCTCCCATTGAACCAGATACCAATCCTCAACTGGCTGCAGGCCGACGGTTCGTATAGCAGCACCTACCAATGGGCTCGCGGTGCTGAGGAGGATGGCGTAGTGAAATACGGCAACACCATATCGACCAACCGTAACCTTAACATCAACAGCACGCTCTCGCTGGAAAAGCTTTACAACCAGATTCCGTTCCTTAAGAAGGTGAACGACCGCTTTGCCAAGCCGATGTCGAAGACACAGTTGAAGAAGCAGGCAGAGAAACGCAAGGCAGAGAAGGCGAAGGCACGTGAGGAAGCTCAGAAGGCAAAGGAGGCAGAGGAGAAGGCTCGTGCAGAGGCCGAAGCACGCGGTGAGGAATATAAGCCTCAGCCGAAGAAGGACAAGGCGCAGGCCTCCAACGAATCGAAGCTGAAGAATGCCTTCTCGAAGGATGTCACCATCAACGGCGACACCTCCGTCGTCATTACTCACGGCAAGAAGACGAAGCGCCTCGTAGTATCGGCCAAGGACAGCGAGGGACATCCTGTTAAAATAAAGTACAAGCTCGTTGACGAGAACAAGATACAGGTGTTCAACCGCACGGACAGCGCTATGAACATCAAGGTGTCGGTAGTAGCCCTTGAGCCCCTTGATAACAAGAAATGGTATAAGACGACGCAGAGCATCGCACGCCTGCTGATGATGGTGCGCAGCATCGGCATCACCTTCCGCGACCAGTATTCTATGGCCCTCCCAGGCTTCACGCCCAACATCGGCAACTTCTTCGGTCAGAGGTCTGGCGGCGTTATGTCTCCTGGTCTCGACTTCGCCTTCGGCTTCATCGGCGACAGTTACCTCGACAAGGCTGCCTCTAACGGCTGGCTGATCTATAACGAATCGCTGTCGACGCCTGCCACAACCAGCAAGACGCGCGACGTTCAGGTACGCATGGTCGTAGAGCCCATCCGCAACCTGAAGATAGACCTCAATGCGGCCCACACGCAGACGAAGGCGAAATCCACGCTCTATCAGTATGCCAACCAGACAACGCAGAGCGGTACCTTCTCGATGACCACCATAAGCATCAAGTCAGCCTTCGAGGGTATGGGCGATGCCAACAACGGTTTCCACTCGCCTTCGTTCGAGAAATTCTGCGGACTGTTAGGACAATATCGCACCCGTGTTGAGAACCAATATGCCGGCACAGTGTACCCTACTGGCTCGGGCGACCTCACCGGACACTACTTCGATCCGAAGAACGGAGGCGTTGACCAATACAGCGCCGACGTGATGGTGCCTGCCTTCCTCAAGGCCTACACGGGATACAGCGGACTGAACATCTTCCCCGCCCTGATGAAGATGTTGCCTAACTGGACGGTGAAGTACAGCGGTCTGACCCAGCTATCGTGGTTCAGCGAGCGTTTCAAGAGCTTCAACATCAATCACGGCTACAAGAGCATCTATGCCGTAGGCTCATACAGCTCCTACTCCACATACCTTGAATATATGGGCGACCAGATAGGCTTCATCACCGACTCGCAGACGGGCACCGTAAAGCCCAACTCCATGTTCAACGTCTCTACGGTGAGCATCAACGAGGCTTTCTCACCGCTGTTAGGCATAGACTTCACGCTGCCCAACAACATGACCGTCAAGGCAGAATACCGCACTACCCGCGTGCTGAGCCTCTCGATGACCAGCGTGCAGATTAACGAGACGCTGTCAAAGGACTGGGTCATCGGCTTCGGCTACAAGATCAACGACTTCCGCTTCTTCAACAGCCGTGCCCGCCTTGCAGCAAAGAACAAGACCCGCAAGAGCGGCGATGGCGACGGCAATGACAACAATGCCAACGCTAAGAAGAACAGCAGCAGTGTGACGAACAAATCCAAGGGCTTTGCCCACGACCTCAACCTGCGTCTCGACATCAGCTATCGCCAACAGGCCTCCATAACTCGCGACATCGCCACCGTGACCTCTACAGCCACCTCGGGCAACAACGCATTCAAGCTGGCCTTCGCTGCCGACTACTCTCTGTCGAAGCTGCTCACCATGAGCTTCTATTATGACCGTCAGAGCAACAACCCGCTGCTCTCGTCAAGCTCCTACCCTACTGTGACGCAGGACTTCGGCATATCAATGAAATTCTCACTTACAAGATAAATTGTTAATGCGTAATATGCCTCACGGCATCGCGGGCGAGACGCCCACGTCCCTGCCCCCAAGAGGTAATCATAATTTGTTAATTCGTTAATTCGAAACACATGGTATATAAGTATGACTTCCTCATCATCGGCTCAGGCGTTGCCGGTATGAGTTACGCCCTTAAGGTAGCGAGAGCACACAAGGGTAAGATATGCCTCATTTGCAAGACCACCCTCGACGAAGCCAACACTACTCGTGCTCAGGGCGGCGTTGCATCAGTAACGAATGTTATCGTGGATGACTTTGAGAAGCACATCCAGGACACTATGATAGCCGGCGACTACATCTCCGACCCAGCCGCCGTAGACCAGGTGGTGCGCATGGGACCCTCACAGATCAAGGAACTGGTGGGATGGGGGGTGAACTTCGACAAGAACGAAGACGGTCTCTTCGACCTTCACCGTGAAGGCGGCCACTCAGAGTTCCGCATCCTGCATCATGCCGACGATACGGGCGCGGAGATCCAGCGTGGTCTCATGGCTGCCGTGAGAAGCAATCCCGACATCACCATCAAGGAGAACCACTTTGCCGTAGAGGTCATCACACAGCACCATCTGGGCATCGAGGTGACACGCCAGTCACATGACATAGAGTGCTACGGGGCTTACATCCTCAATCCCGAGACACAGAAGGTGGACACCTACCTCTCGAAGGTCACGGTGATGTGTACGGGAGGCTGCGGTGCCGTCTACCAAACCACCACCAACCCCATCATAGCCACCGGCGACGGTGAGGCTATGGTATATCGCGCCAAGGGAACGGTGGCCGATATGGAGTTCGTACAGTTCCACCCCACCTCGCTCTATCATCCCGGCGAGACACACCCCGCCTACCTCATCACCGAGGCCATGCGAGGATATGGAGGCATACTGCGACTGCCTACTGGCGAGACCTTCATGGAGAAATATGATGAGCGTCTCTCGCTGGCTCCGCGCGACATCGTGGCTCGCGCCATAGACAAGGAGATGAAGATACACGGAATAGACCACGTGTGCCTCGACGTGACCCACAAGAACCCGGAAGAGACGAAGCATCATTTCCCGAACATCTATGAGAAGTGCCTCTCCATCGGCATCGACATCACTAAGGAGTACATCCCCGTTCGTCCTGCTGCCCACTATATGTGCGGCGGCATCAAGGTTGACCTCAACGGTTGCTCATCCATCAAACGCCTCTACGCCATCGGCGAGTGTTCATGCACAGGGCTGCATGGGGGCAACCGCCTTGCATCCAACTCGCTCATCGAAGCTGTGGTATATGCCGAGACGGCCTCGAAGCATTCCCTTGACCATATCGATGAATACGACTTCAACACCATGATACCCGAATGGAACGATGAAGGCACTATGACCAACGAGGAGAAGGTGCTCATCACGCAGAGCGTGCATGAGGTAGGCACCATCATGGCCAACTATGTGGGCATCGTGCGCTCCGACCTGCGCCTGAAGCGAGCCTGGGTGCGCCTCGACACACTGTACGAGGAGACCGAAGCACTCTTCAAGCGCGTCAAGGCCAGCAAGGACATCTGCGAGCTGCGCAACATGATTAACGTGGGCTACCTCATCACGCGATGGGCCATAGAGCGCAAGGAATGCAGAGGACTGCACTTCACCACCGACTATCCCCATCATGCCTACGACAAACAAGTAAACAATCAATGACGATACTCCTTAAAAGGATAACCCTCTCGCTGCTCCTGCTGCCTCTGACCTTCGTCAACGGGGCACAGGCTCAGGCTCTCTACGAAGCCACCGACGAGGGCACAGACAGCATCGCTGCCGAAACCCTCGCGCCTGACTATGATGTAGCTGTTACTGACTCCCTCTCTGCCGACTCCGCCAGCACCTCTCTCCCCTGGCCGATGTCGCTACAGGACAGGCTCGACACCATCGTGGCCAAGGCATCGGTACTGAAGTACGCACAGATGGGGCTGTACATCTATGACCTCACCGCCGACTCCGTAATCTACAGCCGCGATGGCCGGCAGACGCTGCGCCCTGCATCGACCATGAAGCTCATCACGGCCATCACGGCACTCGACAAGTTGGGTGGCGCCTATCTCTATAAGACGCGGCTGTGCTATACCGGCGAAGTGACCGACAGCACCAGGATCCTCAACGGCAACGTCTACCTCATCGGAGGCATGGACCCCATGATAGGCAGCGACGACATTCGTGCCTTCGTCCTTGCCATAAAGGAACTGGGCGTTGACACCATCAGAGGCAATATGTATGCCGACCACTCGATGAAAGACGGCGACCTCTTCGGTGCAGGATGGTGCTGGGATGACGACAACCCCGAGCTCTCCGCCCTTGTATATAAGAGGAAAGACGCGCTGATGAACAAATTCCTCTCGTCGCTGAGCGATGCCGGAGTGGTGGTCGTTGGCACATCGGAAAAAAAGACCTGTCCCAACGGAGCCTTCGAAATATGCCGCCGCACCCACACCATAGAACAGATACTGGAACGCATGCTGAAAGATAGCGACAACCTCTATGCCGAAAGTATGCTCTACCAGATAGGCCTCACTCAGGGCAAGCCCTCAACAGCCAAGAAGGCACGCGCCGTAGAAGAGGCGTTGCTGAAGAAGATGGGCATGAGCGGCTCGCCCCATCGTTTCGCTGACGGCTCAGGACTGTCGCTCTACAACTACGTCTCGGCAGAGATGGAAGTGGCCTTCCTCAGGTATGCCTTCAACGATGCCAACATCTATTCCGACATATACACCCACCTGCCCATAGCCGGAATTGACGGTACCCTCTCAAAGCGCATGCAGAAGACTGTCGCCCAGGGCAACGTACATGCAAAGACTGGCACCCTATCAGGAGTGTCAAGCCTCGCTGGATATTGCACTGCCTCCAACGGGCATCTTCTTGCCTTCGCCATCATCAACCAAGGACAGCAAAAAGCCGCTGCTGCAAAGAAATTACAAGACATCATCTGCATCGAGATGTGCAGATAGAAACCCCACCCCGCCCCACCCCCAAGGGGAGGGGGCAAATATTTGTAATCATAATTCTCAATTCTTAATTCATAATTCTTAATTCATAATTCTTAATTCGAATAGTGCAACGAGTAATCATAACCTCCACACTTCAGGCCGACCTTCTGGCGGCTATCAACGACTGTGAACACGACAAAATCTTCGTGCTCACCGACACCACAACGTCCAGCCTCTGCTGGCCAGTCATCAGCAGCTATCCCTATCTCTCTGAAGCACACCATATAGAGATAGGAGCCACCGACATGAGCAAGACCCTACAGTCTACCGCCCACGTATGGGACGAGCTGCAGGCAGGAGGAGCCACGCGTCACTCTCTGCTCATAAACCTTGGCGGAGGAATGGTGACAGACCTCGGCGGCTTTGCTGCCAGCACCTTCAAGCGGGGTATCAACTTCATAAATATCCCCACTACGCTGCTCTCTATGGTAGATGCCAGCGTGGGAGGCAAGACAGGCATCAACTACGGGATGCTGAAAAACGAGATTGGAGTCTTCAACGACTCGAAATACGTGCTTCTCTGCACAGACTTCCTCCACACCCTCGATGAAGGCAACATCCTCTCCGGCTATGCCGAGATGCTCAAGCACGGCCTCATCTCCACACAGGAACATTGGGAGGAGCTCATAGCCTTCGACGTCACCCGTCCCGACATGGAGCAGCTGTCGCACATGCTGGCCACATCCGTAGCCGTGAAGGAGCGCATCGTAGAGCAAGACCCCCACGAACACTCCATCAGGAAAGCCCTCAACCTCGGACACACCATGGGTCACGCCTTCGAGACATGGGCCATGAGACATGAGCGCCCCATCCTTCACGGATACGCCGTAGCCTATGGAATCATACCCGAACTATACCTTGCCTGCTTCAAGGCACAGTTCCCACAACACATCATGAGACAAGCCGTCAGCTACATACGCGAGAACTACGGCACGTTGCCCGTCACCTGCAAAGACTATCCTGAGCTCCTTGAACTCATGACACACGACAAGAAGAACACAGCAGGCATCATCAACTTCACCCTGCTGGGTGGTATCGGCGATATCAGAATTAATCAAACTGCCACAAAAAAAGAGATAGAAGAAGCATTAGATTTCTTTCGGGAGGGATAAAACGACATTTTTGTCTCTCTTTCAACGATAAACATGGCAAATCGCAGGCCTTCATGCTTGCGCAATTGACAAAAAGCTACTTAATTTATAAAATTTCTTGCAAAATGTTTGGTGGTATCGCAGAAAAGATGTAATTTTGCACTCAATTCAGGAAAACAACTACCCTAAAAGGCAGATTTCCTCTTCCAATTCAAACGCAAATTATGAGTAATCTCATCAAACCCAAAGACTACCAAGCCCTTCTCGACCTGAAGCAGACCGAGCAGGGTATAAAGCTCATCAAGGACTTCTTTCAGACCAACCTCTCCACAGAGCTTCGTCTGCGTCGCGTCACAGCACCCCTTTTCGTACTCAAGGGTCTTGGCATCAACGATGACCTCAACGGTGTGGAGCGCGCCGTAACATTCCCCATAAAAGACCTGGGCGACCAGAAAGCGGAGGTCGTTCACTCCCTCGCAAAATGGAAGAGACTCACCCTTGCCGACTATGATATTGAGCCCGGCTATGGCATCTACACCGACATGAATGCCATCCGTGCCGATGAAGAGCTTGACAACCTGCACTCTCTCTACGTGGACCAATGGGACTGGGAAGCCGTCATGATGCCCGAGGAGCGCAACATCGAGTTCCTCAAGAGCATTGTGCGCCGAATCTATTCAGCCATTCTGCGCACAGAGTATCTTACCTGCGAGACCTACCCCCAGATCAAGCCCTTCCTCCCGCGCGACATCTATTTCATACACTCCGAAGAACTGCTGCAGATGTATCCCGACCTGACACCGAAAGAGCGCGAAGACGCTATCTGCAAGAAGTATGGAGCCGTATTCATCATGGGTATCGGAGGCCGTCTCTCCAACGGTGAAAAGCACGATGGCCGTGCCCCCGACTATGATGACTGGACAACGCCCAACGGCGATGGTTTCCTCGGACTCAATGGCGACATTCTCCTGTGGTATCCCGTGCTGGAGCACAGCATCGAGATTTCCTCTATGGGCATCCGTGTCGACAAAGAGGCTCTCCTGCGCCAGTTAGAGCTGGAAGGCAAGAACGAGCGCAAAGATCTTTATTTCCACAAACGCCTTATCGAAGGCAGCCTGCCCTGCTCCATTGGCGGCGGCATAGGTCAGAGCCGTCTCTGCATGGTTCTGCTGCATAAGGGCCACGTTGGCGAGATACAGGCCTCCATCTGGCCTGAAGAGCAGCGCAAGGAATGCAAGGCACTGGGGATGAACCTCATATAATACAATGATCTTCTGAGCAAAAACATTGCAAACACCAATAATCAAAGAACAAATGCCACAGGGTGTGTCTGAATAAGATACACCCTTTTTCGTGCCTTTTTTGTTGTAGTCAGGTAAACAATTCTGTAACATTTTACAAAAAACCACTCATATTCAAAAAAAACTTTGTAACTTTGCCCCGTAATTCGCGATGCTATTCCATAATCAACTCTACCTATACCAACAACAACTATGAACCATAAAGCATTCTTTGCAGCACTCCTGCTGCTCACTTCATGTTTTTCCGTTGCCTCAGCAGCCGACACAGAGGGGCGTTTCACGTTTGGCACCGCCACCAACCCTGATGGCCGCACCATTGAGGTAGACCGTCACGGCTTCATCATCGACGGCCACTACGCTCTTCCTGTGATGGGCGAGATTCACTATGCCCGCGTACCTCGCTGCGAATGGCGTCGCGAGATACAGAAGATGCGCGCTGGCGGCATAACCATCATTGCCACCTACTGCTTCTGGATACACCACGAGGCCGAGGAAGGCCGTTGGGACTGGAGCGGCAACAAAGACCTGCATGCATTCCTTCTGGTGTGTCAGGAGGAGAAGATGCCCGTTGTGCTGCGCATCGGTCCGTTCTGTCACGGTGAGGTATATCAGGGCGGCTTCCCCGTATGGCTCACGGAAAAGGCCTCGTCCGACCCCAAGGCCTTCAAGCTGCGCTCAGAGGCTCCCGGCTTCATCGCTGCCACACAGCGTCTCTACAGCAACATCTTTGCCCAGACGAGCGATATGCTGTGGAAACACGGCGGCCCCGTCATCGGCGTGCAGATAGAGAACGAGTGTCGCGGCCCTTGGAGCTACTACATGAGGCTGCGCGATATGGCCATCAGGATAGGTTTCGATGTGCCCTTCATGACCCGCACAGGCTGGCCGAAGCTCAACGGGAAGGAGGAGTTTGGCAAGCTGTTGCCCCTCTATGGCGACTATGCCGATGGTTTCTGGGACCGTAGTCTTACCGATATGCCCGGCGACTACAAGAATGCCTTCATCATGAAGGACACGCGCCTGAGCAGCGTCATCGCCACAGAGGCTCTTGGCAACAATCAGGACACGAAGATGTCGAAGGGTGACAGGCAGTATCCCTACCTTACCTGCGAGCTGGGAGGCGGCATGATGCCCTCCTATCACAGGCGCATCAACATGTCGGGCAATGAAGCCCTTCCAATGGCTGTCTGCAAACTCGGCTCAGGGAGCAACCTTCCCGGCTACTACATGTATCACGGCGGCACGAACCCCTACTGCAAGGAGCATACTATGGGAGAGACGCAGGCTACGTCTGTCACCAACTACAACGACATGCCCTACATGTCATACGACTTCCAGTGCCCCCTTGGCGAGATGGGTCAGCCCAACCTCAATGCCTTCCATCAGACCAGACTGCTGCATCAGTTCCTGGCCGACTGGGGCGAGGAGCTGGCCGTGATGGATGTCGACACCCTCAGCCAGCACTATGCGCGTCGCGGCTGCTTCGAGTTCTATAACGACTACGTGCGCATCATCAACGAAGGGGGGCGCTCCTACGTCAGACCTGTCAAGATGCTGTTTGAGGGTCACCTCATCAGCGCCGACGCACAGCCTTTCTGCAAGATTGGCAAGACCATATATTTCGTTCCTATCAAAGGGATGAAGCCCGTCATCACCATCGATGGGAAGCGCTTCACGGCCAAGGCCGACAAAGCCCGTCAGGTAAAGGACATCACCGTCTGTCTGCTCAGCGCCGAGAAGGCCTTGCGCGCCTTCAAGATTGACGGCGTCCTGCACTATGCCAAGACCGCAGGAGGTATATTATATAAGGATGGCGACCGTATCGTGGAGGAGAGCTGGGAGACAGATGCCCTCTCAAAGGTGTCTCTGACGAAGACACAGGAGGCCGGTCCCCTGCGCGAGGTGGTGCTGGGCAGTCAGAAGGTGGCAGCCATGCCCCACGATGCCGACTTCTCCAAGGCGGAGACGTGGCGCATAGACCTCCCAGAGGTAAGTCGCGAAGAGCTGCGCAACACATTCCTCGCAGTAACCTACAGCGGCGACTGTGCCCGCGTCTATGCTGACGGCAGGCTTGTGATGGACAATTTCTGGAACGGCAAGACAATGCTCGTGAGGCTGTCAGACCTCGTTGGTGGCTGCTGCCAGTCAGGATTGCCTGCAGCAAAGTCCAACATCGAGCTGCGCATACTGCCTTCAACGCCCGGTGCGCCCATCTATCTTGACCCCAACACAAAGAAGGCACTCTTCAGCATGCCTGTACCGAAGGCCGAACTAATCAAGAGGATTGAGAAATAAGCGCATATCCAACATCAGGAGGGCCATAGAAATAAACTCATATTCAACAAAATGTCAAACTTTTAGCAGGAAATAGCAGTATGCCCTTAAACCTTCTGTAGGGTCGCTGCGTCATAGATACGAAAAGAAATCAAAACACAGAGGAACAGTTATGAATGACAAACTTCAGGACATACTCAACTCTCCCTATCGCGACAAGGGTGCCTACAAGGTTCCCGAGGGTTATTTCGATGCGCTTCCTGGCCGTCTCCTTGCCGCTGCCGGCATAGAGCAGAGCAAGTCAGAAAGCCTCGGACAGCCACAGGCAGAGCCCTCCAAGCCGCGCGCCATCATCGTAGCCCTGCAGCGTGCCAAGTATCACATTGCTGCAGCCTGCGTAGCATTGGCAGTAGCGTTCACTGTTGCCCTGCCCTACATGACGAAGAACAGCAAGGCCTTAGCCAGCGCTGAAGGAGAGACCAGCCTCAGCGGCAGCAGCAACAGCAGCGACAACACCGAGCAGTACATGCAGGACTGCTATGAATATGCTATGGTGGATGCCGACGATGCCTACAACTATATTATTACCACCATAGAAGACTAACATCATGACAGCCAACGTAACGAAAAAGACAACCCTTACCGCTCTCATCGCCATCGTCATCCTCTGCCTCATCCCCATGACGACGGCGGCACAGACTCCTTCTGCACCCCCACAGGGCAAAGAACGTTTCAACAAGGAACGCTTCATCAAAGAGCAGGAAGCATACATCACCGCCCAGGCACATCTCACCTCGAAGGAGGCTGCCGCCTTCTTCCCCGTCTTCCGCGAGATGCAGCAGAAGCAGCGCGAGCTCTTCATGCGTCACGGCAAGCTGAGTCGCACCAAGCCTCAGGACAACAATCAGGCAAAGCGTCTCATCAAGGATATGGACAATCTGGAGGTGCAGATCAAGCAGCTGCAGGCCAAGTACCACTCCAGGTTCTATAATGTCCTTCCCGCCCTGAAAGTGCTGGATTGCATCAAGGCCGAGGAGCGCTTCAAGCACGAGACGATGGAGAAGATGGCCCGCCGACATGGCAAGAACGGCGGCAATAGGGGAGAGAAGAACGGCGGCAAGAAGTTCAACAAACCCCATGGAGACAAGAAATAACCTGCCCTGCCACCCACATATACCCTAACAGAACAGCTTTCATACACCACAAGCATGGAAGCTGTCTTTTTTTGTGGGCAGAAGCCGGCACTTCGCTCCTACCCCGCCATATTTGCCGATATAAGGCAAATCCTCACAAATCCTTATAAATAGGTATTGCGTATTAAGAAAAATATGTGTAACTTTGCACCCGAAATTGATTTAGAATGCATGGTGGAGCCAGTTCCCACCTTAAGGTAAAAAGACTACGTATGAAGAAAATTATTACCCTTTTAGCAATGCTTACCCTTGCCCTTGGCGCGTTTGCCTATGGCGAGACGGGCATGAAGTTCGTTGGCAAGTCTAACTTCTCCGTTTCTGGCGGTCTTGCCTCTGTTGATGTCGAGAGCGACACCATAGTGTATATCGGCGGCAGAAGCTCTGCCAGCTTCATCATCCCCAGCATGTCCTACAACATGGGAATGATGACGATGACAATCCCGTCTTTCCAGATTGACAACACCACCTTCACGGGTGGCTATGAGGGCGTCACATGGCCCGAGCAGCCCTTCTCCCTGACGGCCTCTGACGGCAAAGCCATCACCGGCACATCGCTCTCCGGAACATTCACCCACGGTGACGGGCTCTATAACCTACAGCTCACCATCACCTTCATCTACGGCAGTATGCCAATGCCCATAACCTACACCATCAATAGCTATTACGTGAAGGAGACAGCAGGAAAACTCGATGTCAGCATCGGCGGTGCCTACAACTATTCTGCCGAGAATGTCACCTACGCCACACGTCTCTATAAGGATGGCGAAGCGGTGAAGATGGATGTGGCCGTACCGGCCTACGCCCTCTCTGCCACTATGATGGGCGACCTCACCGTCGGCTCCTACACCGTAAAGGGTCTCACCTATGATGCCGCTCAGGGAGGCTACTTCCGCGACTACTCCAACGATGGCCTCACCATGTTCTTCAGCAACGGCACCTCGATGAACAAGGACTACGACCTCAACAAGCCCGGCCACACCATCCTCGTGAAGATCGACGGCACCACCGTCATCTCCGTTGTCAACAACTTCCAGCCAGGCAACATGCCCTTCCCCATCACCTCCACCTTCCCTGGTACCACCTCGGCCATAACCGCTCCCGCCGCCTCCGAGGGTCAGCGCTCCGCTGCCTACAACCTCTCTGGCCAGCAGGTGAGCCCCGCAGCAAGAGGTGTAGTAATCATCAACGGCAAGAAATACCTCAACAGATAACGAACGACCACGTGGAGCTTAAGTAAGGCATATACATGAAGGCGAAGCTGTACATACTGTCCCTGTTCGTGGCATTGCTGTCCTCTTGCGACGGTGTGCTCGACGGACTATATGACAGCGACAACACCGGTGAAGGCAAAGCCAGCGGCGAGAGTGTCAGCGGCACGCTCTATGTGGATGCAAGTAGCTGGACCGATTGGTACTACATCGACCTCCACGCCATTCGCGACTCCCTGCTCAAGGGAGCCAAACCCGATACCGGTTTCCGGCCCTATCCCATACCCACAGAGCCCGTGTCATCCTTTGATGACGACCTCACGGGCATCTACACCTATTGGTACGACATCTTCGGACAGGGCATCGGCAACTGCGAATACCGCTCCTCCTATCCCACATTGCGACAGGAAGAGCCCGTCTCGTGGGACTTTGCCGTACACCGCAACAATGTGCGCACCAACGGTGGTGCCGTATTCCAGACCTCGCTCAAGGACATCCACGCCGTCCCCCCCCCTGCAGGAGCCTACGTGGAAGATGTCATGAACGAGACCGATGTATGGACCATCCAGGCACAGATGCTCCAGTGCCTCATCGGCAACCAGCGCATCAGCGTCAACAGCGAGCTGTCAAAATGGCTCAGCGTGCAGATACCACCAATACCCCCGGCCTTCACACATAACGACAACGTCTTCATCCTCAGAATGAAAGACGGCACCCACGCAGCCCTGCGCCTGGCCAACTACCTCGGGCCAACAGGAACACGCTGCTGCCTCACGATAGAATATAAGTACCCGATATAAGGCCCCACCCCAGATCCTCCCCATGGGGGGGGGGAGGAGATTACTAATTTGTTAATTCGTTAATTTGCTCGTCCTGACAATAATACTGCTCTTTGCATCGATGTCCGCCTATGCGGAGATGCGCGACAGCGTTAACCTCGACCAGGTTATCGTGACGGGTACGCGTACCCCCAAGACCCTGAAGAACACTCCCATCCAGACACGGCTCATCTCGGCTCAGGACATCGCACGCCTCGATGCCACCACCGTTCAGGACCTGCTGACGCAGGAGCTGCCAGGCGTGGAGTTCACCTACGCCATGAACCAGCAGACACACCTGAACTTCAGCGGCTTCGGCGGACAGAGCATACTCTTCCTCGTTGATGGCGACCGTCTGGCCGGCGAGACGATGGACGATGTAGACTTCACACGCCTCGCAATGGCCGACATCGACCATATAGAGATAATAAAAGGTGCCGCCTCGGCCCTCTATGGCTCCAATGCCGCCGGTGGTGTCATCAACCTCATCACCAAGACGCCCTCAGAGCCCTTCTCGCTCAACGTCAATGGTCGCTACGGCACACACCACGATTCGCGCTACGGCTTCACGATGGGGCTCAACGGCAACAAGCTCCGCAACATGCTGTCCTTCACCGGCACGCATGTTGACACCTACGACGTAAGCAACGGCGACAAGTCAAAGGCCCAGACGTGGTATATGGTCGACACCTACTATGGCGGCAAGACCTACAACGTCAGCGACCGTCTCACGTGGCAGCCCCTCAGCAATCTGCGCCTCACCCTCAAGGGTGCCTACTTCTTCCGCGAGAAAGCAACGGCCAGTCCTACCGTGCCCGACCACTATCGCGACCTCACCTTTGGAGCACGCGGGCTATGGGACATCACCTCCCGCGACCAGTTAGAGGTGGGCTACAACTTCGACCAGTACGACAAGGCGCAGCACAGTACCGTTACCAACCTCTGTCTGCGTTCCTACTCCAACGTGCAGAACTCCGTTCGCATGCTCTACAACCACACCCTCAGCGGCGGACATATCCTCACCGTGGGCGGTGACTACCTGCGCGACTACCTCCTCAACGCCAAGACGGCCAACGGGGCTCATACGCAGCATTCCCTCGATGCCTTCGTGCAGTACGACTGGAACATCAGCTCCCAGTGGGAGCTCGTCGCCGCCATGCGCTACGACCACTTCTCCGAGGGCTCGCAGCATGAGTTCACACCCAAGGTGAACGTGCGCTACAGCCCCCATGAGCTATTCGGCGAGAATGGCGGCACGCTGACCCTTCGCAGCGGCTACGGCATGGGGTTCCGCACTCCTACCCTCAAGGAGCAGTACTACATCTTCAATATGGCAGGCATCTGGGACATCGTGGGCAGCAACGTTGTGGGAACCTCGCTCAAGTCGGAGCGCAGCCACAACTTCAACCTCTCCGCCGAATACTACAAAGACGGCTACTACATCACCCTCGGCACTTACTACAACGTCATAAAGAACCGCATCACCACCGGTCTGCCACACGACAGGAGCGAGTTCCCCGGCGACCCCTCCGTGCTGGGCACCACGCGCTGGCTGCCCTACACCAACATAGAGCGCTACAACTCCTTCAGCCTCGATGTCACCCTGCAGAAACGCTGGGCAACAGGATTGTGTGTGAAGATGGCCTATGCGTATATCAACGAAAACGTTAACGATAACGATAACAGTGGATCACGGTTCACTCGTAAGGACAACGGGACCGGAACCGTCAGCCAGTATCAGCCTGCGCGACCCCATTCCCTTACTGCCAACATCGACTGGGACCGTCAGCTCTCCACCGACTTCGGCATCAACATGACCATCAACGGGCGTTTCCTCTCTGCCGTCAGCAATACGGAGTATGTTGACTACACCACCATCGACCCCACGACGGGCACCCTTCTCAGCAAGACCACCCACTACGACGCCTACACCCTCTGGCGACTCATGGCCACCCTTAGCTATCGTGACAACATCAGGCTGTCGCTGACCGTCGACAACCTCTTCAACTACCGCCCCACATACCACTACTACAACTCTCCCTTCACCGATGGCACCACCATCGCCGCAGGAGTCAGCATCGACATCTAAATGAAATACGAAATCGGCAAAACCCTTGGTTCCTTCCTGATAATCCTGCTGCTGATGCCGCTGGGACATGCCATGATGTCCATGATGGAGCATCTGCTCTCACCCACCCTGCTGCATTACAGCGCATTCCTCATGGGCTTCGTAGGACTGTGCATCGTCATCTGCGGCATCTGCGTCAAGGGCGACACACGCCAGACACTCTTCGGCATCACCGGAGCCATGCTCTTCTGGACCGGATGGGTGGAGTTCCTCTTCGTCTACTACGCACAGCGCTACTGCGTGCATTGCGACCTGCAGGGCACGGGCATCGTGCAGACCACCTCCCACTACCTCGACGGCATCGCCGTGAGCCACGAGATGACCCTCAACGGCATCCCTGCCGAGCAGTTCACGCGGGCAGAGCTGAAGCAGCTGCGCGGCTCACGTCCCGAATACCTCATCATGCCTGCCACCTTCGGATTGTGGGTGATGATTATGGTGCTCTACATCTTCAACAGCCGCACGGGCTGCAACATGATACGCTGGATACAGCAACGGCTGCCCCGTCCCCTTGCCTCCAGCATTGAGCAAGAGAGCGGAACCACGATAATGCGCACCAATTCGTCGCTGTCCGTCTTCATGGAATGGAACATGATAATGTGGGGCCTCTACCTCCTACTCATGTTCTGCTACGACCCCGTCTTCCTGGGGCAGCGCCATCCCGTCACCATAGCCATAGCGGCCATCTGCCTCTTCAGCTCCATGCTGATGCTCAAGAAACAGCTCCGCATCGCCTCATGGGGACGTAACATACGCTTCGCACTCGCAACGGTCATAGTATTCTGGTCATTCGTAGAGATCTGCGGACGTAACGGGCTCTTCAACGAAATATGGGTAGACCCCGTCAACCACATCACGGAGATGCTGCTCATCCTCCTCGCCTTCATCGGAGGAATCCTCATCGCCGTCTTCAAGTAAAGGCGGGAATTAATAGTTCCGCTCGCGCCTGAGCACCTACGGAGCGCAAGTTCCGCTCGCGCCTGAGCTTCAGCGAAGTTCCGCTCGCGCCTGAGCACCTACGGAGCGCAA
>CAJOOC010000126.1 GCA_905236165.1 uncultured Prevotella sp.
ATTTTTTGTTAAACAAACGAAGAAAATATGTTATATATTCTTAATATTCAGATGGTTAGGCATTATTCAGCGAACACTAATTATCAATTATCAATTCTTGTATTTGGGGTTTGTGCCACTTCTTTTACTTTCTTGAAGAGGTCTGAGGCAAATACGAGGTCGTTGAGGTGCTTGTTGGTGGCCGACATCACCATGTCCTTGTTGCCGCGCCAGTCGATGTGGCCCTTATAGATGAAGATGATATTGTCGCCTATGCCCATCACGGAGTTCATGTCGTGGGTGTTGACGATAGTGGTGATGCCATATTCCACTGTGATATCGTGAAGCAACTGGTCGATGACGAGCGACGTCTTGGGGTCAAGGCCTGAGTTGGGCTCATCGCAGAAGAGGTATTTAGGATTGAGGGCTATGGCACGCGCAATGGCTACACGCTTCTGCATGCCGCCACTAATCTCTGCGGGATATTTCGCTCCGGCATCGGGAAGGTTCACGCGGTCAAGGCACTCCTGTGCCCTCTTGCGGCGCTCGCGCAGGGTCATGGACGAGAACATGTCGAGTGGGAACATGACGTTCTCCATCACGGTGAGGGAGTCGAAGAGCGCTGCCGACTGGAAGAGCATGCCCATCTCACGGCGCATGCGGGCCTTCTCGTGCTTGCCTACGCCGATGAAGTTACGTCCGTCGTAGAGTATCTCGCCGCGTGTGGGAGTGAGAAGGCCTACGAGGTTCTTCATCAGCACCGTCTTGCCTGAGCCTGACTGGCCGATGATGAGGTTGGTCTTGCCATTCTCGAATGTGGCGGAGATGTCGCTCAGGACCTCTCTGTCGCCAAAGGATTTATATAGGGATTTTACTTCTATCATCTATTCATTTACCATTTACCGCGTACAATTTTCATCTATTCATGTACAATAGCATCAAGACAGCAGTTGTGTCAGGAAGACATCGGCGAAGAGAATCAGCACGCTTGAGCTAACCACTGCCGAGGTGCTTGCCTTGCCCACCTCAACGGAGCCGCCCTCAACGGTGTAGCCGCAGAAGCTGGAGACGCTGGCTATGATAAAGGCAAAGACCATACTCTTTATTATCGACATCCATACGAACCATGAGTTGAATGAGTGCTGCAGTCCGAGGGTGAGGTCGTCAGGAGCAAGGATGTGGCCTATGTAGGCTGTGGCATAGGCTCCTATGATGCCCATCACGTCGGCGAAGATTACCAGGGCCGGCATCAGGGTGATGAGCCCCAGCACCTTGGGAGCGATGAGGTAGTTGGCGCTGTTCACGCCCATGATGTCAAGGGCATCAATCTGCTGCGTCACGCGCATGGTGCCGAGCTCAGAGGCGATGTTGCTGCCTACCTTGCCTGCCAGGATGAGACACATGATAGAGCTGGAGAACTCCAGCAGCATAATCTCTCGCGTGGTGTATCCGCTGACCCAGCGGGGCATCCAGGGCGACTGTATGTTCAGTTTCATCTGAATGCATATCACGGCACCGATGAAGAACGAGATGAGCAACACGATGCCAATGGAGTCGACGCCGAGGGAGGCCATCTCTTTGACATACTGCTTCCAGAACATGTGCCAGCGGTCGGGAATGGCCAGGGCGCGCCACATGAGCATGACGTACCGGCCAAGGATGTCGAGGTAGTTCAGAATAAACATCTTATATAAGGTGTATATATGAAGGATAATGTTACTAAGGGTTAAAAATCAGTTGCAAAGGTAACAAAAAAAAAGAAAATGCCATAATTTTCAATTATCAATTTTCAATTTTCAATTAATTTTAGTACCTTTGCACCCAAATTTCAAAATAAAAACATTCATTATGGCATCATTCATTGAAGACAAAGTCGTTATGGAAGGTATCACCTTCGACGATGTGCTGCTCATACCAGCCTATTCCGAAGTATTGCCCCGCGAGGTGTCGCTGAGCACTAAGTTCTCACGAAATATTGAACTGAAGATACCATTTGTTACTGCCGCTATGGACACGGTGACAGAGGCTCCTATGGCTATTGCCATAGCACGCGAGGGCGGCATAGGCGTTATCCATAAGAATATGAGCATAGAGGAGCAGGCGCGCCAGGTGGCTATCGTCAAACGTGCTGAGAACGGCATGATCTACGACCCTGTGACCATCATGCGCGGCAAGACCGTCAATGATGCTCTCGAACTGATGACAGAGTATCACATCGGCGGCATCCCCGTGGTGGACAGCGACAATAAGCTTGTGGGCATAGTGACAAACCGCGACCTGCGTTTCCAGACAGACCGTAGCCGTAAGATTGACGAGGTGATGACAAGCAAGAACCTGGTGGTGACACATCAGCAGGTAGACTTGGAGAGCGCCTCCAAGATACTCCTTGAACACAAGATTGAGAAGCTGCCCGTTGTGGACAGCGAGAACCACCTCCTTGGTCTCATAACATATAAGGACATCACGAAGGCCGCTGACAAACCTATGGCCTGCAAGGATAACAAGGGCCGTCTGCGCGTGGCTGCCGGCGTGGGTGTCACTGCCGACACGTTCCAGCGCATGGAAGCACTGGTGAAGGCTGGCGTGGATGCCATCATCATCGATACCGCACACGGACACTCTGCCGGAGTAATAGAGAAGGTACGCGAGGCCAAGGCCGCCTTCCCGGAGGTAGATATCGTAGTAGGCAACATTGCTACGGGTGAGGCAGCAAAGGCTCTCGTTGAGGCTGGAGCCGATGCCGTAAAGGTGGGCATTGGTCCCGGCTCTATCTGCACTACCCGCGTGGTTGCCGGTGTGGGCGTACCACAGCTCTCTGCCGTATACGACGTGGCAAAGGCCCTGGAGGGCACAGGAGTACCGCTCATCGCCGATGGCGGTCTGCGCTACTCTGGCGACGTGGTGAAGGCACTGGCAGCAGGAGGCTTCAGTGTGATGATAGGCTCACTCGTGGCCGGTACGGAGGAGGCTCCAGGCGAGACAATCCTCTTCAACGGACGTAAGTTCAAGTCATATCGCGGCATGGGTTCACTGGAGGCTATGGAGAACGGTTCAAAGGACCGTTATTTCCAAAGCGGCGTGGCAGAGACGAAGAAACTCGTGCCCGAAGGCATTGCCGGACGTGTGCCTTACAAGGGAACGGTGCAGGAGGTGATATACCAGCTCGTAGGTGGTCTGCGCTCAGGTATGGGCTATTGCGGAGCCAAGGACATCGCAGCGCTGCATCAGGCCAAGTTCACACGTATCACCAACGCTGGAATGCTGGAGAGTCATCCACACGAGGTGATTATCACCAGTGAGGCACCTAACTATAGCCGTCCACAGTAAAGCCCCACCCCGGGCCTGAGACCTCTCCCCGGCCCTCCCCCAAGGGGAGGGAGGGATTAACGCGGGTGACAACCGGGGACGTGGGCATCCTGCCCGCGATGCCGTAAGGCATATTACGCTGATGGGTGTG
>CAJOOC010000127.1 GCA_905236165.1 uncultured Prevotella sp.
AAGGGCAGGAGGCCGATTTCGTGGCGGAGCAAGTGCTATCAAATTGAGAATTGAGAATTAATAACTGATAACTGGTAACTAATAACTGATAATATGAACGACCTACTATTAAACATTGACGAGAGCTTCGTAGACTGGGCAAGGGCACAGTTTGCGCTGACAGCCATCTATCACTGGCTCTTCGTACCGCTGACACTCGGCTTGGCGGTCATCATGGGTATCTGTGAGACACGCTGGTACCAGACCCGCGACACATTCTGGCGCGACACCGCAATGTTCTGGCAACGCCTCTTCGGAATCAACTTCGCCATGGGCGTGGCAACAGGCATCATTCTGGAATTTGAGTTCGGCACTAACTGGTCGAACTACTCATGGTTCGTGGGCGACATCTTCGGAGCGCCGCTGGCCATCGAGGGCATTGTGGCGTTCTTCATGGAGAGCACCTTCGTGGCCGTGATGTACTTCGGCTGGAAGAAGGTATCGCCAGGCTTCCATCTGGCATCCACGTGGCTCACCGGACTGGGTGCCACCATCTCGGCATGGTGGATTCTCGTGGCTAACGCATGGATGCAATGCCCCGTAGGATGTGAGTTCAACCCCGATACCATGCGCAACGAGATGACATCGTTCCTTGATGTGGCGCTGTCACCATTCGCCGTAGGGAAGTTCTGCCACACCGTTATATCATCATGGATCATCGGGGCCGTCTTCGTGGCTGCGGTGTCATGCTGGTATCTGTGGAAGAAACGCGAGGAGCGTCTGGCCAAGGAGAGCATCAAGATAGCGGCATGGGTGGGACTCTTCGCCTCGCTCGGAGCCGGTGCCACAGGACATGTGGCAGGACAGCAGGTAGCACAGTCGCAGCCCATGAAGCTGGCAGCTATGGAGGCGCTCTACAACGGCGGCACCGACCAAGGCCTGACGGCAGTGGCGCTCATCAGCCCCTTCTCACAACCCGACTACATAAACGAGCCTTCGGCACCGCTGAAGATAGAGATGCCATATTTCCTCTCCATGATGGCCACGAACGATTTCCACGGCTTCGTGCCTGGCATCAACGATATCCTCAACGGCTACACTACGCCAGAGGGTAAGACGGAGCCGTCTGTTGACGAGAAGATATCACGCGGCAGGCAGGCCATCAATGCCCTTTCTGCATACAGGAAGGCGAAGAAGGAAGGTGCCGACGAGGCCACCCTCAACGACCAGCTCACCATCCTCAACAAGAACATGCAATACTTCGGCTACGGCTTCATGAAGGACAAGCGCCAGGCCGTGCCGTTCATACCCGTGAACTTCTGGGCGTTCCGCATCATGGTGGGACTGGGATGCATCTTCATTCTGTTCTTTGCCGTGCTGCTGGCTGTGAGCTACCAGTATCCGAAGCAGCTCTTTGCAAAATACGACATCGCAGCGCTGCCCGCATGGCATTATATCATAGCCATCATCCTCGTGCCATTGGCTTACATAGCCTCAGAGAGCGGATGGATAGTGGCAGAGCTGGGCCGCCAGCCCTGGACCATACAGGACATGCTCCCCACATGGGTGGGAGTGAGCAACATCGACAGCACTTCCGTGGCCGTGACGTTCTTCCTGTTCCTCTTCCTCTTCACGCTCATGCTTGCAGTAGAGATAAACATTCTGCTCAAGCAGATAAAGAAGGGGCCGGAGAGACATTGAACATTGAACATTGAACATTAGGCGGCCTTTCAGGCCGACGAAGACGAAACGGGGCGAAGCCCCTACGAAACGGCCAAGGGGCATTTAAGCATTAAGCTTTAAGCTTTTTCGCGGGCGAGACGCCCACGTCCCTGCCCCCAGAGGTAATCATAATTCGTTAATTCGTTAATTTGTTAATTCGTTAATTTGAACCATGACATATTCATTCTTACAACACTACTGGTGTTTCATCGTTGCCTTGTTAGGCGCATTGCTGGTGTTCCTGCTGTTTGTGCAGGGAGCCAATTCGTTGGCTAAGAGTCTCGGCGGCACTGAAGAAGGTCGCAGACTGGTATATAACTCTACAGGCAGGAAGTGGGAATTCACCTTCACCACGCTCGTAACCTTCGGCGGAGCTTTCTTCGCCTCATTCCCGCTGTTCTACTCCACCTCTTTCGGCGGGGCTTACTGGCTGTGGATGATTATCCTCTTCACCTTCGTGGTGCAGGCCGTAAGCTATGAGTTTCAGAACAAACTGGGCAATTTCCTCGGGCCGCGCGTCTTCCAGTTCGGCCTCACCCTCAACGGCATCCTCGGACCGCTGCTCTTAGGCGGAGCCGTAGCGACTTTCTTCGAGGGCAGCAACTTCATCATCAACAAGGAGAACTTCATCGATGCCGACTCCATATCAAATGGCCAATGGTCAATGGCCGTCATCTCACAGTGGGCCAACGACTCTCACGGCCTCGACGCGCTGCTCAATCCGTGGGTAGTGGTTTTCGGGCTGGCTGTGGTATTCCTGGCTCAGGTGCTGGGCATACTCTATATTATAAATAATGTGGCCGACGAAGAGATACGCTCACGCGGCAGAAAGCGCCTCATCGGTGCTGCAGTGCCATTCGTGGTGCTCTTCGTGGCATACCTCGTACACCTGATGCTGAAGGACGGCTTTGCTTACGGCGAAGACGGCGTGATATACATGGAGCCATACAAATACTTCAACAACCTCATCGACATGCCGAACATCCTCGTTGTGCTGATCATGGGAATAGTTCTCGTACTATGGGGCATAGCTTCTGAAGTATTTGCAGGAAAATTCTCAATATTCAATTTTCAATGTTCAATGCACGAAGGCATCTGGCCCGCCGGCGTAGGAACTGTACTGACGGTGCTGGCCCTGCTGCTCTGCTCTGCATGGAACAATACCGCATATTACCCATCAACAGCCGACCTGCAGTCGTCGCTCACTCTGGCCAACTCCTGCGCCAGCGAGACGACGCTCCGCACTATGTTCTATGTCTCGCTGCTCGTGCCATTCGTATTGGCATACATCATCTATGCATGGAGAGCCATAGACAACAAAAAACTGGACAAGGAAGAGCTCTACAGCGACCACGCGTATTAATGCGACTGGGGATTGTATAGGTAATTATGAACAAGAATACGAAAATCATATTGGGAGCCTGCGTTATGGCAGTAACGCTAAGCGCAGGCATACTATCCTGCAAGCAGGCTAACGGCAGCCCTGACGCTGATGATGCTGCACAGGCAGACAGCAGCTCCTTACAAGGGACTTATCAGACAAGCGGCGATGACCTCTCCGCTTCCTCGAAGACAGAGGAGGCCGGGGCTAAGGCCGTCAGCAGCTATGCAGGGCGTTACCTCGACGAGGAAGGCACCGATTGTGACCTTATCATAGAGCCTGACGACAAGGGTGGTTACAAGATAAGCATCAGCATCTATCGTCTCACAACAATAGATGACGGATATGGCAAGCCCGCCGAGGACGGCATCGCCTTCACCGCCACAGATCCTTCAGGCCAGCCTCTCAAGGGCACCATAACATTCAGCGAGGATACCGCCACCGTCACCTTCACCGACATCAGTTGGGACTATATCAACAACGGCGACAAGTTCAGGTATTTCAGGAAGTAGCCCAACGTCCCCTTTGAACATTGAACATTGAACATTGAACATTGATCATTATCGCGGGCGAGACGCCCACGTCCCTGGGACAAATTGAAGATTGAAGAATTTAGAATTAACTTATAAACACCAACAACATAAAACATTCAACTATGAGGATTAAGACTATCGGCATTCTTACATCGGGAGGCGACTCTCCCGGCATGAATGCAGCCATCCGCGCCGTCA
Source organism: uncultured Prevotella sp. (assembly GCA_905236165.1). GTDB lineage: Bacteria > Bacteroidota > Bacteroidia > Bacteroidales > Bacteroidaceae > Prevotella. The sequence goes on from CAJOOC010000127.1 coordinate 3,814, forward strand.
CACGCGCCGGCATTTACAATGGTTTCAGAATCAAAGGCATCTATCGTGGTTACGACGGTCTCATCAATGGTGAGGTGAAGGAGTTTACCACCGAGGATGTCAGTGGCATCATTACCCGTGGCGGCACCATCCTGAAGAGTGCACGTAGTAAGGAGTTCATGACAGTAGAAGGTAGGCAGAAGGCATACGAGACATGCCAGAAAGAGGAGATTGACGCCCTGATAGTGATTGGCGGCAATGGCTCGCTGACAGGGGCCCGCGACTTTGCTATGGAGCATGACTTTACCTGTATCGGACTGCCTGGCACCATCGACAATGACCTGTATGGCACAGACGCCACCATCGGTTACGACACGACGATGAACACCATCATGGAATGTGCGGACCGCATACGCGACACGGCCAACTCACACGAGCGTATCTTTTTCATCGAGGTGATGGGCCGCGATGCAGGTTTCCTGGCTCAGAACTGCGCCATCGCCTGTGGCGCAGAGGCTGCCATCGTGCCAGAGGAGTCGACCGACGTGGATCAGCTGGCGGCATTCATGGGCCGCGGCATACGTAAGTCGAAGAAGTCGTGTATCGTCATCGTCTCAGAGAGTCCGAAGTGCGGCGCCATGTACTATGCCGACCGTGTGAAGAACGAGTTCCCTGGGTTCGACGTGCGTGTGTCTATCCTCGGTCATCTGCAGCGTGGCGGCACACCATCGGCTCGCGACCGCATCCTGGCCAGCTGCACGGGTGTGGGAGCCATCGAGGCTATCTTACAAGGCCAGCGCAACGTGATGGTAGGCATACGCAACAACGACATCGTCTATGTGCCATTCTCGGAGTGTATCCGTACAGACAAGCGCTTCGACAAACGCCTCATCAACGTACTCGACGAACTGAGCATTTGACAGATTGACCATTAAGCTTTAAGCATTAAGCTTTAAGCATTAAGCTTTAAGCATTAAGTTTTAAACACAAAGACGGCTCTGTGATTGGTTTCACAGAGCCGTCTTTAGTATGGAGTAGATTGGATTAGTTGTTCAGAGGATATGGTATCAGCCTGCCTTCGAGCAAGATGGTGTTGTCCGGGTCTTCCTCGTCAGTCATGAGTATCCATGACGGATTGAATGGGTCGTCAGCGGTGAGCTTATAGACATGTTTCTCATTTGCCCTGCCGAACGGACCTGCCATGTATGTGCCGTAGTAAGCATTCTGTACGTACCAGGCACCATTGTCAGAAGAGTTACCACCCTGATATAGGATAGCAATCTCATCGTCAGAAACAGTCTGATATACATATAAGAGTGAGCCCCAATAGCCGCCACTGTTGAAGGTTATACCAAAATTACCATCGAATGTACCGAAGATAGCGTAGTAGAGCGTCTCACCAAGCAAGTCCTGTACCTGTCCGAGTATATCCCAGTACTGCTTACCAGTAGCACCCAGTCCGCTGTATGTTACACTCCACCAGTTCTCCGATACCAATTCTGCCAGGGTAGGATAGATAATGCCGAGTGATACGTTGCTGTTGTCCATTGCCGTGAACACATCGGTACCCTCCACGTAAGTGAAGCCGCTGAACTTCTGACCGAAGAACTCTACCGGCTCAAAAAGCTGGTATCCTTCAGGAGTAACGATATAGGAAATCACTGCATCAACCATCTCGCCGTCTTCCATGTATGAGAATGTCAGGGTGCGGTCCGACCTCTTTGCCACCACTGCCGTATCGCCGATGGTGAGGGTATATTTTCGTGCAATCATACCTTCCTCAACGGCGGCAATGACTGCCAGATAGTCTTCCCACTGGTCTGACTGCATCGGAACCATCTTCACGCGGTTGCCGCTTGCCTTGCCCTTCAGCACCACCGAGTCGGCAGTAGCCTTGAGGATAGAGAAATCATAGTCGCCTGCCAATCCTTGACCTGCGCTGCCTCCCAAGGGGGCTGCCGGGTCAGAGAATACATGGAGTGCTTCGTTATAGGTATCGAATGTGAGTACCATGCCCGCGCTCTGGCTCACACGATAAAGACTTGTAGTGCGGGTTGCGCCGAACTCTCCCAATGCCTCCACCTTGCCGTCTTCGGTAAAGCGTGCTATCACGTTGTAGCCACCGTATGACTGCTGTGACTCTGGGAAGTATTGCATCAGCCAGCCATTCTGTGCGCTGGTGAGCACCTTGATGTCTGATGCTACGGTCTGGTCGGCGCGCTGTGCGGAGCTTTCAGGGAAGAAATCTTCCTGCTCCTTGGTACACGAAGCCAAGAGAGCCAGCGTGACCATCAATATTGATAATTGAATATTGAATATTGAGAATTTTACTTTCATGCTGTTTTCCTCCTTTTCAGTTAGTTGAGTGACTGTAAATCAACATTTCCAGCAGCTACGTCAGCCTGACGACGCTGTACTATCTTGTGCAGTTCCTCAAGGTTGATGCCCCAAGAGTCCTTCAGATAGTCTGTTACCATAGACAGCTTCTGCAATATCTTGTTATAGCCGTCTCTGTTATACTTGATAACCTTCTTGTACTCCGGCACAGGCGAGATGGTTCCGGCCTCCTCATCGTATGTGTAGAGGATATTGCCATCCTTGTCTGTCTGATATACAGGTCTGCCGTATTCGTCTGTCTCAGGAATAAGCTGTCCCTCGTCATCCTTCTCATATATCGGGTTGCCGTTGGAATCCAACTCATAGATTACGTCGCCGTTCTCATCCTTCACGGGGACTATGGCCTTTTCAAGCAGGGCTTCCCATGCCTCGTCGCTGTAGGTGATATAGAAGGCTATGGTCTGCACAAAGTCCTCACGTGACTCAGAGCTTGCATAGTTGTTGACGAAGCCCATCTCCAGTGCCTCTTGGTCGGTGAGGTTCACCCAAGAAGAAGACTGGTAGTCGCTCTTGGATATTTCGTTGAATGCCGTTGGATAGTTCTTTGTCTGATGCAGTATGTGTGCAAACTCATGGTGCATCGTTACGAAATACCACTCGTTGAGAAAGTTCATGTCAATCTTCTCATAGTTGAGTTTGTTGACATTGTAGAGGACAATCTTCATACCGCCCTCGGCAGTACCGAGCACCACTCCGCCGCCGCTGTCGTATGCCACAGAACCAATGAGGTTGAGGATTTTCGGAGCGTATGTGCGTATGAAGTCGCGGCCCATAAGCTCTTCGTAGCTCTCCAGCCACAGATATTTGGTGAGCTTGGCCAGAGCAATGGACTTGTCATAGTCAGCAGGAATCAGGTTATACTTGGTGTCTGACTCGTTATATTCAAAACGATATTTGAACTCAATGTTGTATGGCTCAACGTAGTTCTTCTGCAGCCATGCGTCGAACTCGTTCTTCACCGTCTGCGTCGTTCCTGAGAAGATGCTCTCAGAGTCGAGGGCATCCTCGCTGCACGCCGTGAATGACAGAACAGCAGCCATCAGTATTGGAAAATATTTCAGTTTCATAAATGACAAATTATGAATTGTGAATTATGAATTATAAATTAATTGTTGCGTGGGTTTGGGGTCATGCCTGCTGCAATGACATCCTGAGGCAGCTGAATGGCGCGCCTTGGGTCATCTACAAGCAGATAGTCCGGCGTTCTATATGCACGGTTGTGTGCAATTTCAATACCCCAGCGCTTGATGTCCATCCATCGCAGACCTTCCTGCGATGTCTCGGCACGACGCATGTGCAGTATGCAGTGAATGAAGTTCTCCTGTATGCTGTCAGCAATCGCTATACCCAGCGGGTGCAGACGCTTCTTAGGTGTGCCGTATGTCTCGCTGGCAGGAATGGGCTGGCCGTTGCTGCCCTCCATATAGTTCATGGCGGCATACGTAGCAACCACGATGCTGTCATTCACCTGCCTGCCGTTTCTTGAATTGTACTTCAGCCAGAGGTTGATGTCGGCCACAGAGCCGTCGTAGTTGCCCTGCATGGCGTAAGCCTCGGCGCGGCAAAGCACGGTCTCATTGGCACACAGCCTTACGATGGCGTTACGACGATAGCCTATGCCGTTCACCTTGTCGGTATATTCAAAATAGCCATAGTACTTAGAGTTGCACAGTTTCTCGCTATAACCCCAGCAGCTGTGAGCCAGCCATAGGTCAGAGGCAGAGCCGTACTTTCCCCATATACCATCGGTGCGGTAAGACTCCTTCTTTGCTATGGCACTGTGGTTCAAGCCGTAGCGACGTCCGAGGTTGTATGGGCCGAGCCAATATACCATGCTTGATGAAGCAGTCTCTATGAGCAGGTTTGCAGGCTCTGCACTTGAAATGTACTGGTTGCAGCGTGACTCATAGTCTGAAGCCATCTCACCGGCAATGTATGCCCAGTCGCGCATCATGCGCTCCGGAGCAGAACCCAGCGCAGCGGTAGCGTGGCTTATCACCTTGTCCCACTTCTGATAGTAGAGGAAGAAACGTGCTGCGAAAGCATGGGCGGCAGCCTGTGTGAAATGATACTTAGGCTGTGTGTAGAGGTTGTCATCGATTAGAGGTATGCCTGCCTCCAGGTCTGCCTCAATCTTCTGATACAGCTCTGCAAGTGTGCCGCGCTCATGCTCCACGACCAGCGTTGTCTCCGGCTCTGTAGGGTAAGGCAGCCCGAGGTCTGAACCCGCAGTGGCAGGGTTGTATGCCAGACAGAAGATGTTTGCCATCTGGAACATAGCCCATGCACGGCAAACGAGAGCCTCGCCGCGCTGACCTTTCAGTGCATCAGAATTTTCCATTTTGTCAATGGCAGCAAGAGCCTCGTTGGCTGTGGCTACAGCCGTATAGCAGCTTTCCCAGAAATCCTTTGGCGCGTCGTCATTCTCGCTGGTGATGTCTTTCCAGAGGTAGGCCTCCTCCTGCACCTTGTCTTCAAAGGTGAAGGTGGTGCCGTTATCCATAGCATTGTCTGATGCCATCTCAGCCATGACGATGCTATTGCTTTGTGCGTAGGCAGACGTGAGCAGCAGGCTGACCTGCTCGGCAGAGGTCACGTCAGTGCGGCTGTCGGGCATCTTGTCGAGGAAGTCGTTACAAGACGTCAGCCCCAGTCCTACGGCAACTATTGATAGTCCTATATATTTGTTCATAATTGATGATAAATTCTTTAATTGAGATTCTTATTGTTCCGGCTCCCTCCCCTTGGGGGAGGGTTGGGGAGAGGTGTTTGTGGTGAGGCTCCCTACAGACCGAGGCGAACGGTGAGTGTGAACTGCTTAGGCATTGGAGATGCCACACCGCCTGCGTTGTAGAACTCCGGGTCCTGTCCGTTCAGCTTCTTGTCGGCATAGATAAGGAAGAGGTTCGTTGCCTGCAGCTTTACAGAAGCGTTAGTCAGCTTCAGAGGCTGGATAAGCTTTGCCGGGAAGTCATAGCCCAGCGAGATTTCCTTCATGCGGATGAAGTCACCCTTGGCAATGCGCTCTGTAGAGTAGTTGTATGCGCTGTAGGCATACTTCAGGTGGCTGTCAGCCTGGTTCATGCGCTTGTCGGCAATCACAGGGATAGTGGTGCGAGCCTCGTCACCCTGTGTGGTCCAACGGTTTTTGAACTCGCGTGGCATGGCGGTGAGGTCGCTGTACTCGTTTTTGAATACCGGGTCAAGACGTACTACGTTGCCGAATGCGTATGTAATGAACACATTGAGGCGGAAGCCCTTGTATGAGAACACGTTGCCCAGAGAACCGGTGATTGTGGGGTCTGTAGGACCTTCATATACGAGGTGATCCTTCTTGATGCGCTCCTGGAAATAGATGTCGGTGATGGTTGTCTCGCCGTCTTCGTTGATGAACTGTGGCAGACCGTCCTCTGTCAGGCCTTGGAAGTCCATAGAGAAGAGAGAACGCACAGGGTAGCCGACCATCGTGAAGCCGGTGCCGGTAATCATATCGATGACGCGTGCACGGGAGTCAAACTCCGTAACCTCGTTCTTGTTGTGAGAGAAGATGAAGTCGGTGCTCCACTTGAAGTCGTTCGTAACGATGTTGCGGGTCTGGATGCTCAGTTCCTCACCGTGAGACTTCATAGCGGCCACGTTGCCGTATTTCTGTATCTGTCCGCCTACACCCTGGGTGTTGACGATACCGATGAGGTCGTAGTTGTTACGTGTGTACCAGTCGAAGCCGACGTTGATGCGGTTATTGAGGAAGCCCATCTCAACTCCAAGGTTGAACTCGTGCTTCTTCTCGTATGTCAGTTCAGAGTTCTCCAGATTATCGATAGCCAGTCCTGTCTCGCTGTTGATGGCGAACGGACGCCAAGGCTTCATGCTGTTTATGATGACGGCAGAGTTGGACACGTCGGCAGGTCCGCGGTCACCGGTCAGAGAGTAAGAGGCCTTCAGGGTGAATGTAGAGAGAACCGGGCTGAATTTCTCGAACCAAGTCTCGTTGTGGGCGTTCCACGCACCGGAAATGTTCCATGTAGGCAGCCAGCGGGCTGAGGTGCTCTTACCCAGCTTGTTGGTACCTTCATAACGTACTGTTCCGTTCAGCGTATAGCGTCCCTTCCATGAGTATGTGCCGTTGAAGAAGAAGGCGGCAGAACGGGAGTATGTATTTGTGATGGTGTAGTAATCGGTGTTCTCCTCCTGTGCCTGCTTGAAGAAGCGATAGTCGTAGGCAGCAGTCTGGCCATTGTCATACTGCAGGCCGACGCCCTGGAACCAGTTCTTGCGGCGGTCAACGCTGTTGACCTCCATACCGCCGAAGAAGTTCACAATGTGATCTTCGTTATATACGTCGTTATAGTTGGCTGTGGCGCGGAAGTCCCAGCTGTTCATCTTGTTGCGGGTATCGCGTATGAAACCACCCACTGGCAGCACGCTGATAGGCAGCGAGTTGGCATAGTCGGGGTCGGTATAGAGCCAAGGATTGGCGTCACGCATCGTGGCATCGTCCATAGCGCGATAGGCCATTGCCTGATTAGACTTCTCATGTATCTCATGGCTGATGGTGCTCTGGGCAAACTTATATGCTGCCAGCGCAGAGAGCTCCACCTTCTTGATAGGCTTATACTTCAGCTCAGCCTGGAAACGCAGGTCAACAACGTCCAGGTCCATGTAGTTGTTGTCAAGCTCGTGCAGTATGTTGAACGGAGCATAGTTGCGCACATAGAACTCGTTGGCATCCAGTGCGCGAGAGGTGTTCATGGAGTAGCTGTATGGGTTGATGTCGAAGTCGCGGCGCACCTCGCCATAAACGGGGTCGATGCTCTGACCCAGTGTACCAGGAGCACGTTGCTTACGATATGCACTGTTGCCGATAAGGTTCAGCGACACCTTCTTCGAGATGTTATACAGGGCATTGATGTTGGCTGTATAACGGTTGGCCTTTGACTGCTTGTACCATCCCGGGTCGCTCATGATAGAGAAAGAGGTGTAGTACTGTGCCTTCTCCGTACCAGATGACATTGATATACTGTGGTTCATCATGATAGAGTTGGAGAAGAGCTGGTCAAACCAGTTGGTGTTACGCATCTCTGCTGCCTGCAGATATGAGTTCTTGGCAGCCTCAGTGTTTTCCAGCGCGAAAGTGCCGGTCTTGCTGTCATACGTATTAATAAGGTGGTACATCTTACCATACACACCGCTGTCAGAAGCACGATATACATCGGCAAAGTTCAGATAGCCGGCACGCTGCATCTCACGATATACAGACATCTGCTCCTGAGAGTTCATGATGTTGTAGTCGGCATAGCTTGGCTTGAGGCGCATGGTGAACTCGCCCGTGTAGCTAATCTTATTGGAACCGGCCTTACCCTTCTTCGTCGTAACGACAATCACACCGGCCATCGCGCGCGCTCCATATATAGAGGTGGCACTACCGTCCTTCAGAATCTGGAACGACTCAATGTCGTCAGAGTTCAGTCCGGCGATGGCGCTTGAAATCAGAGTCTCGGCATCACCAGAGGAGAGGTCGTCGGCGCTTACCTCGGTCACATCCTCCATGATTACGCCGTCAACCACCCAGAGGGGCTTTGACGAGCCGTAAATAGACGTTGCGCCACGGACGCGGATCTTTGGGGCGGTACCGAATGTGCCGCTGACGTTCTGCACCGAGACACCTGCCACGCGGCCTTCCAGCGAGCGCGAGATGTCGGCCACACCGTCAAGCATCACGTCGTTGGCGGCCAGCTTGGCCGTTGCACCGGTGAAGAGACGCTTGTCCATCTTCTGCATACCCGTCACAACGACTTCGTTCAGGGCTGCATCGTCGGCCTCCAGCGTAATGGTCATGCCATCCTTGGGTTCTACACGTTGTGTTGCCATGCCGATATAGCTCACGCTAATCTTCTTGTTCTTTGGAACAGTAAGCGTGAATCGGCCATTTACATCGGTAACGACACCAGTCCTTTGGCCCTCAACAACAACAGATGCACCTATTACAGGCTGTCCATCGTCCTGGGAGATGACTGTGCCACTTACCTTCGTCTGTGCCAAAGCAGTGGCTACACACAGTAGCATGCTGGCAAGAATAAGTGTTAGTCTTTTCTTCATATTATCACTTTAGTTTAACATAGTTTCGGCATGTTGGGTGCAAAGATAAATAAATTATTCTTAAAATTAACCTTTCCTCGCAGAAAAACTGTAAAAAATTAACATTTGTTATATCATTTATATTCCTTACTTTGACTTTTTCCGATATTTCCACCCGTTTTGCAGCTTTCGATTCTCGCCAAGGCGACCATGAAGCGCGTGCCGATGTTGCCCCTGCGGGGAGGCACAGCGATTCTGGGAGCATTAAGAGGGTCGGCGAAACCAACGCTCGCAAAGACGACCTTCAGCCACCGTGCCCGCCGCGTCAGCTGAGGGGAGGCCACAGAGTTTCGGGAGCATTAAGAGGGTCGGCGAAGCCAATTCTCAACGCTCAAGAACTTTTTCTTTTGCAAAAAAAAATCAGCGTGGGTATCCATACAAATCGGTGTCGGAAACAAAAGAGCAGTATGGGGTACATCAAATTGGACACCCTACTTGAGGAAGTTGAATTTTTAATAAAATATTTGGCAGATTCGATAGAATGCGCTATATTTGCACACAAGAATACGTTTATCATGCTTAACACCTACAAGCAAAGAGTGTTTGTGCTGATTAACTTTTCTGGATAAATAGTGTTCATTAAAGATAACATAAATCATACAAAAGAAGAAGTATGGGTAGTTTATTTTACTGAAGTTTCCCACCCTTTGCACAGCCGATGCCATAGGCATCAGATAAGGGTAGCCAGCCCCGATGGGGCTTCGTTGCGTCTCCTTCAACAATCAATGCCCGATGGGGTTTCGTTCCACCGCCTTCTATATGGGATGGGGAACTTCAATAACTTTACAAACAATGGAAAAGAATACTAACAACATATCAAGCAACAGGGTACTGCGGATAATGGCCTTCACGATGGAGAAGTACAACTACAATGAGCTGAGGTTTATGTACGATAAACTCAGCCTGCGCCTCACACCCATCGAGAACGATGTGCGCAACTGGTTGGAGCAGGGCATTTTGACTGGCGGGCGTCCACGCAGGTACAGCTATGAGAAAGCCAGCGTGAAGCCCAAGTCTTGGCCAGACGTGATGATGGAGGTTAAGCCTGAAGATGTTGACAAAATTCTGGAAGACTGCCGGGAATGCGGTGAGAAAGTGCTATTCCCCATGATACACTTCGTGAGAGCCTTCTGCAACGCCGTGCACGGTGAGCCCTTGAAGGACCAGCTGGGCATGGTGGAATGGGATGTGCTGGCAAACGAGCAGTGCTCTGCGATGGACATACTAAGCGGCATGGTGCAAAGAGCCGACCTGCTTCCTTTCACTAAGCATCTTCCTGAGGATGTACTCTCAACGCTCTTTTATGAGGTATATGTCATTGATTGGGCTGATCTACATTCCATTACCAATCTTGATGTTATAAGGCAACTGTTTCTCGACAATGAGGAGATAGGCGAGGAGGAACGCCATGCGTTGCGCGATGCCTATCTATATTATGTAGAACTGCCGAAGACAGGAAAGATTGCCGACATTCTGGGACAGATGACACCCGATGGGTTATATTATCAATGTCTGTCTGCCATCCAGAAGTTACATGAGGGCGCAGCCTCCGAGGCCTATTCCCTGTTACAAGACCTGCTGAAGGAAACGGGGGCAAGCTATTTCAATGCGGCTCTGACAAACTTCACATACGCTGTGGCTTTGGGCCTGAGCTATGCACAAGCGCCTGAAGCACGTACGGCCAAGAAGCTGAAGGCAGAAGGGAACAAACTGATGAAGAACCATATTGTTACTGCATACGATTCATGCTATGCCATGAGGCTGGCACTGCACCATTACATCACAGGCGATGCCTCCGAATTCTACAAGAAGAACCCCATACAAAATTGTAAAGACAAGATGTCATGGAGATTGGCCACTCTCTTCTTGCGTCACTACCAGATTATGGACAAGGAACCTCCGGCTGTCACAGAGGCGGCAAGCTATGTGATGACCGAGGAATACGACTACCTGCGCTTGCTCTACAGCTTCGACTATGACGAGTTGCGGTCCACAGCGAAGAAACTGCAACAGTCCACTGGCCTCACCACCTCGATACTGCCAAAGGTGAAACGGCGTGAACAGTGGGAGCGCACAATGGAAGAGCTTCTGAAGCTAAACCGCCCTGCCGCTGCCAAGAGGGAGTCGGTACCGTCGATGGAGGAGGAGCGTGTAGTGTACCTTATTAATGCACACTCATACAATGTGCAACCCAAGTTGCAGAAGTCGAAGGACGGTGGCATCACTTGGAGTAAGGGTCGCAACATTGCTCTGTCGTCATTCCAGAATAGCAGGAAGGAATACATGACGGAGATAGACAGGAGGGTGGCACGCATGGTGAATAGTTACAGCTATGGTTGGTATGGCGGTGTACAATATGAGTTGTGCGGCGTGGAGGTTGTCGCAGCACTGGCCGGATGCCAAACCGTATTCGATGAGTTTTCCAATCAACTTATAGAGATAAAGGAAGACCCACTGCAGCTCACCGTGCGTCCCGGTGAGAAAGGCTACGAGGTTAAATCGAACGTAGACCTGGACCACATGGAATCCTCGAACATAAGCATTACGATAGAGGGCAACAGGCAGATAACTGTAGTGCGTGTCAATGACAAGCAGAAGAAGACCTTGGAGTTGTTGCGCGAAGTAGGGATATTCCCAAAGAAGAGCCAGCAACAGCTCACTCAGCTTCTCCAGAACCTGAGCGGGTCGTTCACCGTCATGAGCCCGCTGTTGAAAGACTCCACCGACTTGAAGCATATCGAAGCATCCTCCTTGATAGCTGTACAGATAGCACCAATGCCCGACCAGTTCTTCAGCATCTCGCTGGCAGTAAAGCCTTTCGGCACTCACCCACCCTATCAGCAGCCTGGCAAAGGGATGGAGATTGTGAGTACGAAGATTGACGGCGAAAGGGTGCAGACGGAGCGTAACCTGCAGGCAGAGCAGCAGAACCTAAAGGCTGTTCGCAAGATGATGCAGCCGTTTGCACATGAAGAGGTGGACACGAACTGCTGGCAGATAGACACGGCTCAGTGTCTGCAACTGTTGGAAGTGCTGAGGACGGCTCAGGAGGTGGCTTTCGCAGAATGGCCGCACGGTATCAAGATGCGGGTGACACGCCCCATGATAACGCCAGACAAACTGCGGCTGAAGATTAGCTCCGCAGGACAATGGTTTGAATTAGAAGGCGAACTAAGTATCGGCGACAAGGAGAAGATGAAAATGGCCGAACTGCTTGAGCACCTGCGTGAGGCCAGAGGTAATTTCATTCGTCTTGGCGATGACGAATACGTGGCCCTCAGCGAGCAGCTGCGCCGACAGTTAGAGGCTGTTGACAAGATGCTCTTAGGGCGTGGGAAAGAGATGAAGGTGGCCAAGTTTAACGGTTTCCAATTAGACGGCTTGGAGAAGATAGGGGTGAATGTGAAGGCCGACAAGCCTTTCCGAGAGCTCATAGACCGTATTAAGGAGACTGCTACGGCGTCATATCCCATCCCCAGCAATATCCATGCAGAGCTGCGGCCCTATCAGGTGGAGGGCTATGAATGGATGCGCCGTCTGGCCCACTGGGGAGCTGGTGCCTGTCTGGCCGATGACATGGGTCTGGGAAAGACGCTACAGGCTATTACTCTGATACAGTCACGTGCAAGCCAGGGAGCCGCACTGGTACTGATGCCCACCTCGCTGCTGCATAACTGGCAGCAGGAGCTGAGCCGTTTTGCACCTGCCCTGAATGTAGGGATACTGAACCAGCAGGGTATTGACCGCAAACTGCTGGTAAGCAATGCCGGAGCGGGTGATGTGGTGCTGAGCACATACGGTCTGTTAGTGACGGAGGGTGAGCTGCTCTCTGAACGCACATGGAACACAATAGTGCTTGACGAGGCACATACCATAAAGAACCGCGACACGCAGACCTCAAAAGGAGCCATGACGCTCAAGGGCGACTTCAGACTGATGCTGACAGGCACGCCGCTGCAGAACCACCTGAGTGAGATATGGAACCTATTTCAGTTTGCCAATCCTGGACTGTTGGGTACCTTCCAGCAGTTCACCGACCGCTTCATACTGCCCATAGAGCGTGACCACGAGCAAGAGCGCCAGCTGCTGCTGCGCCGTCTGCTGTCACCATTCCTGTTGCGCCGCACCAAGGACGATGTGCTAAATGAGCTGCCTGAAAAGACGGAGATAACGCTGCGGGTAGAACTGAGTCCCGAAGAGCAGGCCTTGTATGACAACCTTCGCCAACAGGCCATAGCCAACTTGGAGGAGGGGTCGAAGAGCGCGCTGCAGACCTTGGCCGAGATTACGCGCCTGCGCCAGGCTGCCTGCCATCCGAAACTCATCAACAAGCAGCTTGAGATACCCTCAAGCAAGACTCTCGCCTTCCTCAACCTTGTGGAGGAGCTACAGCAGAGCGGACATCGCGCACTCGTGTTCAGTCAGTTCACCAGCCATCTGGCACTTGTCCGCAAAGCTCTCAACAAACAGGGCACTTCTTATCTATACCTTGACGGTAGCACCTCTTCCTACGAGCGCGACCGTCTGGTGAAGAAGTTCCAGACTGGCGAGGAACCGCTATTCCTCATCAGTCTGAAAGCCGGAGGACTGGGACTGAACCTTACGGCAGCAGACTATGTGGTACACCTTGACCCTTGGTGGAATCCAGCCATAGAGGACCAGGCCAGCGACCGTGCCCACCGCATAGGACAGGAGCGTCCTGTTACCGTCTATCGCCTCATCGCTGCCGGCACCATCGAGGAGAAGATAATACGTCTGCACCAAAACAAGCGATCGATGGCAGATGCCCTGCTTCAGGATGCCGACATGTACGCACAGATTTCAGCCGATGATGTCATCCGACTGCTCCGTGAGAGTGCGGATGCCATCTCATAACAGGCTTCCCTATATCGGCATTATCCATAGGCACCTTTCTCGCAACAATCGAGAAAGGTGCCTATTCTTTTATGGGGTGTTTTCCGGTCAATGTAGGGGTAATAATGCGTCTATACCCCCCGTTTGACGCGTTTTTCACCCCACGCCGACGCATGAATTATATAATTTTGCTGACGCTACGAAGACGAAGCGGGAACCTCTCCCCCAGTCCCTCTCCCAAAGAGAGGAGAGCCGGCAAGAACGGGAACGAAGACGATTACGATAACCAAAATTCATAAACCAACAACCTCAATGAAAACAAAATTACTAATTCTGACAGTCCTTCTGACAATGTTCGGCCTCGCCGCTCCGGCCAAGAAGGTTCACACTCTGGGTGACAGCACCATGGCTCCCTACGACGAGAGCGCTACCGTTACCCGCGGCTGGGGTATGTACTTCGGCAATTTCCTTACTAACGGATGGACCTCCATCAACTACGCCAAGGGTGGACGCGACTCTCGCGGCGGCTACACCGAGCTGTGGCAGACAGCCAAGAAGAACGTTGAGCAGGGCGACTATGTCATCATCACCTTCGGCCATAACGACGAGAAGAACGGCGGCATGGACGGTTATGCACTGAAAGCTTATTATGAGAGCATCGGCGATGCAACAAAGGCGGCAGCTGTTGACCTGCGCGGCACCGTGCCATCCACGACCTACAAGGAATGGCTGGGCAAGATAGTGGACGAAGCAAGGGAGAAGGGTGCTACACCTATTATATGTTCACCCGTGTGCAGGAGCTACTTCGACGGCGGCAAGATAAGAAGGAACGGCAGGCACGACCTGGGCGACTCTTTCAGCGTACTGACAGAGAACGGCCCCATAGAAAAGCAGAGCGTGCCCCAGAACGACCATACCATGGACTATGCCTACCACTCTGAGCAGCTGGCAAAGGAGAAAGGCGTAGCATTCATCGACCTTACCAAGGCTACGGCTGAGCTCTATGAGAGCTACGGCGACAAGAAGTGTCACGACTTCCTCTTCGACGGTGAGGGCTCTACCCACTTCAATACCACCGGTGCCTTGCTTGTGGCAAGGGAGTGTGCACGCCTGATGAAGGCGCAGGGCATCATGTCCGATGACATCACGCTGCCTACCGACATCACCGTAGTCCCCGCTACCGGCGATATGGGCGAGGCATACAAGGGGCAGACGCTGACTAAGGAGTTCACCGTGAACGGCTTCGGCCTCAGCCCCGAGGAGGGCACCGTGAGCATCACCGCTACCGACGGCATACAGCTGTCAACCAACAAGACCGACTGGGCATCTTCTCTCACCGCCAGCTATTCTGCTTCCACGCTGGTACAGACATTCTATGCACAGGTTACGCTAACGGAAACGGGAACGATAACGGGAACGATAACTATCGCTCAGGGCGACAAGGCCATCACCATCCCCGTATCTGCCACTGCCATAACACTGGAAGGCGGTACGGAGGTCAAGGCCTATTGGAGACTGGAGAAAGACGCAGCATGTGAGCTGACCGGTCCGGCCACCGTGATTGAGGAAACTTTCAATGGTATGGAGGTGCAGCGCTATTCCAACCCCAATGCCAACACGGTATGGCCTGAGTGGACCGGCTTCGAGGCTTCGCGCAAGACTCAGCGTAACCTCATTGTGGGCGGCGCATGGCCTGCGGACGAGATTGACGACAACCCTGAGCGCTACATACAGTGGGGCATCAAGCCTGCAAAGGGCACAGAGCTGAAGATCGACCTCATCAGCCTCTTCGCCTGCGGATGTGGAGGCAACGGCATGTGCAGCCACATATATTTCTCAACAGACAATTTCGAGACCCGCACCACCATCTTCGAG
Source organism: uncultured Prevotella sp. (assembly GCA_905236165.1). Taxonomy (GTDB): domain Bacteria; phylum Bacteroidota; class Bacteroidia; order Bacteroidales; family Bacteroidaceae; genus Prevotella. Next base: position 19,057 of record CAJOOC010000127.1, read on the forward strand.
ATGAAGACGATGCCTGCCAACAACATGCAGTTCGTAGAGTCAAAGCCCGTAATCTCGCTGAAGGAAGGCCAGGAGCTGCTCGTGCGTGTGTACCCTTGGTATAACGGTTCGGCAACAGGCAAGACCATCTGCCTCTCCGACCTCACTATCCACGGAATGGCCGTTGACAGCGGCACAGGCATCAGCAATGTGAAGAAGAGTACCAGTGAGACCGCTTTTTTTACCATTGACGGATGTCAGCAGTCGGCGCTCCGTCCCGGACTGAACATCGTGCGTGATGCAGATGGTAATGTAAAAAAGGTGATATACTAAAAAAACTAACTAAAATAACCTAACAAAAAAGACTTATTTATGAGACAAAAACTTTTTCGTACGCAGTTGTTAGTAGCGCTCTTGGCGCTGTTGCCGCTTTGGGCAACAGCGCAGGAGAGCGTGACGCTGGCAAAATGGACGTTCGACACGGGCTACACCCAGTCGGACAATGTTTACACGCCCAACGACTCTGAGTGGGCAAAGATAGGATGGAACGGCTTCAGTACGCTTCCTAAGATCCTGCCTAACACGTTTGAGGGTAACCAGAGCGACTATTACGTGTCTGCCAAGGGTACACGCTTCTGGGGTATTCAGGAAAACTACGACGCCAAGATTATGTCGCTCTATCAGGACATGGATCCCAACAACATCAGCGACTACGCCGACGGCTCGCAGCACAATCAGTACTTTGAGATTGGCTTCCCAACAAAGGGCTACAAGAACATCCAGTTCACCTTTGCCTTCACTTGCGGCGACAACAATGTTCGCAACCTTGAGATGGTTGTCAGCACCGATGGCGGCCAGACCTGGAGCGATGCAGGAGGTTTCCCCGGCGGAGCAACATGGTGGGTATATAACACCAACACGGTGCAGATGTCCGCCAACAACAAGGACAACGTCATAGTACGACTCATTGCTGCCAACGAGTCAACAGCCCAGTGGCGCATGAATGAGATAAGCATCAGCGGCGAGAAGGCCGAGGGTGGCAAGCAGGTCAGCGAGACAGGTTTCACCGCCACATGGCCTCTGAACACAGCCGACATCGTTACCGCTGCCGCAGCATCTGCTGAAGGTCTCTTCTCTGTAGCAGAGCTATCATGGGGCGACAAGCTCACTACCGCAGGTCTTCGCACCGATGCCGGCGTGGTGCGTCAGCAGTTCCAGCCCACAGAGGCCGGTGCTGCCGACGATGACGCCTCTGCCCTCATCTTTACCATGAAGCCAAAGAAGGCTCTTACATTCACCCCGAAGAGCCTGTCGTTCAAAGCCTCCAAAGTGGGCACGAACGGCGGCAAGTTCGACGTCGTGGTGGAGAGCGGCGGCCAGACCATCAAAGTTGGCGAGGGCATCCCACCACAGCTTGCAAAGGAAGACCCATACGTTTCCGTTCACGAGTTTGACCTGAGTGACATTCCTGCTACTGATGACCTCTTCTATGTCAAGATATACATATATAATTTAGCCACGAACAAGCAGTATGCCTTCAGCGATGTTGTCATAACAGGCGACGTGGCGGGCACCATGGAGGCTGTTCCTGCATATTCGCTCAGCGTGAAGCAGGGCACCGAGGGTGCCGGCAAGGTGTCAAGCAATCCCGCTGGCAACGAGTTTGACGAAGGCACTACCATCACCGTTAGCGCAACCGAGAACTTCGGCTATCACTTCAAGGCCTGGACTGACGGTGAGGGCAAGGAAATTTCAAACAAGCTCTCTTACACCTTCGACATAAAGGAGAATACCACACTCGTTGCCACCTACGACAAGGTAGATACCTACGCCCTGAACCTGAAGCTTGAGGGCGGTGCCAACGATAACCTCGTACAGCTGCAGCCTGTTGGCAATGTTGTCGACGGTGTGCACTGGTATGAGACCGGTACCGACGTGAAGCTGACATCCTACAACAACCGCATCCTCACCTTCATAGGATGGGAGGGCGATGCAAGCGGCACCTCTGCCGAGACATACGTTCACGTTGACGGCACAAAGAACGTAACGGCCAACTTCTCTTGCGTTGACTTCATCGTGGGTTGGGACCTCTATTACGACCAGCCTTCCAAGGACCGCGTTGCAGACTATAAGGCAGACAGCGAGAATGCCGGAATGCTGAGCCTGCGCAAGGCTGACGGTACTACCAACAGCTGGCTCACACGCGGCAGTCAGAATGGTCAGGAGAACGGCAAGTATGCCGCACGTATATGGAAATACCTCTCTGAGCAGTGGTACTTCGAAATCAGTTTCTCTTCCAAGGGCTATCAGAACCTCGTCCTCTCAAGCTGTCTGGGTGACGACTACAATACCTACAGCGTGAACAACGTAGAATACTCCACTGACGGCACCACCTTCACAAAGATTGGTGAGTTCAACCCACCAGCACGCGGCTGGGACGGTCCGAAGGAGTTTGCCCTTCCTGCCGATGCCAACGACAAGGATCGCGTATGGATTCGCTGGATGCCAGACCGCACAAGCGAGCTGATTGGCGTAAGCAGCGACTATGACGGCACATCAGTAGCCGAAATCTACGTACTTGCCGATGCCGGCAGCCTCGCCGACGAGCAGGCTACCCTCGTAAGCAGCAATCCCCAGAACGGTGCCGTCAATGCCTCACGCAACGGCAGCGTCATCCTGAACTTCGACAAGAAGATCAAGGCCGGTACAGGCAAGGCCGTCCTCGATGGTGAGGAGATAGCTCCTATCATCAGCGGCAAGAGCGCTGTCTTCAAGTACAGCGGGCTGAAGTACGGCACACAGTACACCTTCACAATGCCTAAGGGAGTGCTGACCTCTCGCAGCGGCAACGATGTTGCAGCAACAGAAATCACCTTCACCGTGATGGAGCGCCAACAGCCAGCAGCAAAGCTCTACGATGCAGTAGTGGCACAGGACGGCAGCGGCGACTATGAGACTCTGCAGGCTGCTATCGACGCAGCGCCTGCACAGCTCGGCAAGCCTTGGCTCATCTTCGTAAAGAACGGACGCTACAACGAGCACATCGACATCCCTGTAACGAAGACTAACCTGCACATCATCGGTCAGGACCGCGACAAGGCCGTCATCTACGACGACCGTCTCTGCGGCGGTGACAACGCATACAGCGTTGACCCTGGTGCTACGGTAGTAGTGAAGGGTAGCGACACCTTCTTCGAGAATATAACACTGGAGAACTCCTATGGTCATGAGAAGCAGGACGGACCTCAGGCTCTGGCTCTGAACACCGTTGCCGACCGCGTGGCATTCAACAATGTTGCACTGCTCTCTTATCAGGATACATGGATCACCACCTCCACACAGAAGAACCGTCACTACATCAAGAACTCTCTCATTGAGGGTGCCGTGGACTTCATCTACAACGGTGGCGACGTATATCTCGATGGTGACACAATAGAAATTAACCGTCCCTCCGGCGGCTACATCGTGGCTCCTAACCACACGGCAGACACGAAGTGGGGATACGTATTCCAGAACAATATCATCCGTGCGGGCAAGGACTTCAAGACCGGCCAGACCCTGAACGTTACCGACATATGGCTTGGCCGTCCTTGGCACAATGCACCAAAGACCGTCTTCATCAACACCCAGACATTCGTGCCTATCCCAGCAAAGGGCTGGTACAACACTATGGGCGGACTGCCTGAGCTCTGGGCCGACTACAACACGGTTGATGCCAACGGTAATCCTCTCGACCTCAGCCAACGCGAGACCTATTACTACTACACAGACCGTGATACAGGCGAGAAGGTAGAGAAGTTCAATGTAAAGAACTTCCTTACCGACGAAGAGGCAGCCCAGTACACTCTGAAGAACGTGATGAGCGGTGAAGACGGCTGGCAGCCCGACCTGCTCTGCGAGCCTTGCGACGCACCTGTCGTAACGGGTGAGGGCACACAGCTATCATGGCAGGCAGTACCTTACGCTATCTGCTACGTAGTGACGAAGAACGGCGAAGTGGCCGGCTTCACCACCGAGACTACCTTCAGCGGCTACACCGCTGCCGACAAGTGGCAGGTACAGGCAGTGAACGAGAACGGCGGTCTGAGCCAAAAGGCTACTGCCAATGAGGGAACAGCCATCAAGAAGGTGGCAGACTCAAAGATTCCTGGTGCAGGCTCAAAGTTCTACGGCATCGACGGCTCAATGCGCAACACCCTCACCAATGGTGTCAACATTGTTCGCGATGCAGAAGGCAACGTCTGCAAAGTCGTGAAATAGCCCTCTCGTCGCAGAGCCTGCGATACTATCGCAGGCACAACAAGCCACAACCAGCTACCCAGGGACGTGGGCGTCCCGCCCGCGAAACCGGTATCACAGACACAATAACCAGCCACCCCGTCGGTCATTCAGAACCGTCGGGGTGACTTTTTTTGTGCAGGATGTTTGCCATTACAGAAAAAAGTATTACCTTTGCACCACAATTCATTAATCTGTCAAAGCGTCTGCGATACCATCGCAGACATCCATTAATTCGAAACACATGCTTCTTTCAATGACAGGCTTCGGCAAGGCCGTAGCAAAATATCAAGACAAGACCATCCACGTAGAGATTAAGTCGCTCAACTCCAAAGCCATGGACTGTTCCACCCGCATTGCGCCCATCTACCGCGAGAAGGAGATAGAGATACGCAAGGCCATTCAGGACAGTGCCGTTCGCGGCAAGATAGACTTCTCCATTTGGATCGAGAAGGACGTAGCTACTGACGCCGCTCAAGTCAACATACCCCTCGCCAAGAGCTACTATGCCCAGATTCGCGAGCTCTCTGATATGCTTGGGCTATCAATGTCCGAGGCCACAGCCTCTGACGTAATGCAAGTATTGGTGCGAATGCCTGATGTGATGGCACGTTCGGAAATGGAGGAACTCTCCGATGAGGAATGGGCTGCTGCCTCTGGTGCCATACGTGAGGCCTTGCAGGCTCTCACCGTTTTCCGCATTCAGGAGGGTGAGGCGTTGCGCAAGAAGTTTGATGAGAAGCTCGACAATATCGCTGCGCTCATGGCAAGTATCGAACCCTTTGAGCAGAGCCGTGTCGAGAAGATACGCCAAAGGCTTATGGACAATCTCAATGCCATACCCGACATAGAATATGACAAGAACCGCCTTGAGCAGGAGATGATTTACTACATCGAGAAGCTGGACATCTCAGAGGAGAAGCAGCGCCTGGCGAACCACCTGAAGTATTTCCGCGACACCATGGACGAACCTTGGGAGCCTGCCTCTGCTGGAGGAAAGAGTCAGGGTATAGGCAAGAAGCTCGGCTTCATCGCTCAGGAGATGGGCCGCGAGATAAACACCACCGGTTCAAAGAGCAACCAAGCCGAGATGCAGAATATCGTAGTGCAGATGAAAGACGAGCTTGAACAAATCAAGGAGCAGGTGCTCAATGCACTGTAAACGAAGACGAAGCGTCACTTCGTGACTACGAAGACGAAACGGAGCAAGGCTCCTACGAAGACGAAGACGAAAACGAAAACGAAAACGAAAACGAAAACGAAAACGAAAACGAAAACGAAAACGAAAACGAAAACGAAAACGAAAACGA
>CAJOOC010000128.1 GCA_905236165.1 uncultured Prevotella sp.
AAAAGGCTGCGCCTTTCTTTTCCGCTGGCCGCAGGCGCTTTTGACTTACAACCTGTCACTGCCTAAAATTCAAAAATCAGCACGAGCGAATTAATAGAACCCACCTATATTGAAGATTGAAGGATGAAAGTTTTTCTAACGCGCCTTGGCTGTGATAAACCGTTGCTTGCCAAACTGGTCATCATGTATGGTGATGCTGTCGTAGTTCTGCCCTCTCAGCATCTCGGCTGTTATCTCTGCATATTCGGGGTTTATCTCAAAGGCCAGCACCCCTTGTGGCTTTAGTGCCTTGCAGGCGTACTGCGATATGGCCTGGTAGAACATGAGCGGCTCTTCGTCAGGTACGAAGAGGGCAAGATGCGGCTCATGGTCTAACACGTGCGGTTCCATTGCCGCCTTCTCCTTGTGGCAAATATATGGCGGGTTGCTCACGATGATGTCCCAGCATCCTTCGTCGGCAGGTGCATGAAGGGCATCCTGAAGCCTGAAGTCTACGGAGGCACCAAGCCTTTCGGCATTCCCGCATGCTATGCTCAGGGCTGTTGGGCTCACGTCCCATGCACTAACGCTGGAGTGGGGCAGCATAATGGCCAGCGTGACAGCTATGCAGCCGCTACCCGTTCCGATGTCGAGGATTTTCAAAGGCTCCTTTTCTCCTTGTCTGAGAGTCTGCGATACCATCGCAGACATCACAATCTCGCACAGCTCTGCTGTCTCTGGGCGCGGTATGAGCACACCGGGCCCAACGTGGAACGTGCGACCTGCAAAGTCGGCCTTCCCCGTTACGTACTGCAGAGGCTCTCCTGCTTCCAAACGCTGTATCATCCGTTCCAGCCTCTCCGTTTGTTCAGGGCTGAGAGCATCGAGCGCACCGCAACAGATGTCAGTAAGCGTAAGATTGAAAACATCGAAGAGCAAGAGCCGCACAATGCTGCGCGACTCCTGCTCTTCGTATTGTGTCAGCCTCTTAGAGAGACTCTTAAGACTATTCAATAGTTCAACACTCAATTATTTTCCTGCAGGGGAACGGCGAAATACCTTCTCTCGCCTGATGGTGAGATGGCCTGAATGAAGAGAACTGGGTCTTTGGCCGTTGAAGCTTCCTTCACGCATTTCTGCATGTCGTCAAGGGTCTTGATAGGCTCATCGTTCACCTTCTGTATGATGAATCCCTTGCTGATACCGTGAGAAGCGAAGGCTCCCTTGTTAACCTTAATCACCTCAAGACCGTAGTTGATCTTGTACTGTTCCTTCTGCTGGTCGGTAATCTCGCGGAAGTTTGCACCGAGGATGTCGAGGTCGGCCTGCTTCACCACGCCAGTATTGCCCTGGGCATTCTTCAGCGTTACGGTAGAGGTGTGGGTCTTCTTCTTGCGAACGTAGGTGATGGTAATCTTGTCACCAGGGCGCTTCGTGGCCATAATCTCCTGAAGCTCAGCCATCTTCGTCACCTTCTTGCCGTCAACAGATGTGATAACGTCGCCGCTCTCCAGGCCTGCCTCGTTGCCGGCTCCGTCAGGCTCCACCTTGTCTACGTATACACCCTCGTTCACGCCGAGGTCCACCTCTTTGTTCTGATCCTTCTGAGCATCAATCCATTTGCGGGCATCCATACCGGCAATGCTCAGTAGGGCGCGCTGAACCTGACCGTACTTTTTGATGTCGTCCACCACCTTATTCATAATAGTGGTAGGGATAGCGAAGCCGTAGCCGGAGTAAGAGCCTGTCTGGCTGTAGAGCATAGCATTGATGCCCACCAGTTCGCCCTTCGTATTCACCAGCGCACCTCCGGAGTTACCTGCATTGATGGCAGCATCAGTCTGTATGAACGACTCTACACCGTTGGCACCAAGCGAACGTGCCTTGGCACTTACGATACCTGCCGTAACAGTAGAGTTGAGGCTGAAAGGATTTCCCACAGCAAGCACCCATTCGCCAACGCGGAGCTTGTCGGAGTCGCCGATGGGCAGGGTAGGGAGGTCCTTGCCGTTAATCTTGATGAGGGCAAGGTCGGTAGTCTTGTCTGTACCGATGATGTTGGCTGAGAACTCGCGGTTGTCGTTAAGGGTCACGGTAAGTTCGTCGGCACCCTCCACCACGTGGTTGTTCGTAACGATATATCCGTCAGCCGAGATGATGACGCCCGAGCCTGATGCCTCCTTCTTGGGAGTCTGCACCTGCTGCTGGCGGCGTCCACCCTGACCGGGGGTGCCGAAGAAGCCGAAGGGGTCGAAGAAATCGCCAAAAGGATTGCTGTCTACCTCAACGGTCTTCGTCTTGGCATTCTGAAGATACTTAATATGTACAACAGCTGGCAGAGCCTTGTCGGCTGCGTATGTAAGGTCTACCGGCTGGCCTGCTATGACTGATGCCGGCTGTGAAGGTTCCGCGGCCTTAGCGGTTATGAACGCACCGGCTGAAAGAGCCAGCGAACCAACGCATAATGCTGAAATAAAATAATTCATCACGTTCTTCATTCTAAATATGTAAATTAAACTCAATCATTTCTGAAATCGGTTGCAAAATTACATTCAAAAAGCCATAACACCAAGAAAACGCAACCGTGATTTGATTTTTTTTAAGCGTTGCGAGTCATGTCTTAACGAGTCTTTAGCTTTTGTATCAGGAGTTTAAGAGAATTTTACGCACTTATCGATTAATTTTCAATTTTCGATTTTCAATTCTCAATTATTTTTTGTACCTTCGCACCCGATATGCGTTATTTCATACATTTGTCATACGACGGTTCGGGGTATCACGGATGGCAGATACAGCCGAGCGGCAAGAGCATCGAAGAGGAGCTGGAGCGCTGTCTGTCCCTGCTCTTCAGGCGCGACATAGACATCGTGGGAGCCGGCAGAACCGATGCCGGCGTTCATGCCCGTCATGCTGTGGCACATTTCGATGTCACCACAGAGGAGGCCCAGTCAGCGGTGCTGCACAACCTCGCATTCCGGCTTAACCGCATGCTCCCGCCAGATATCGTGGTCAATAGCATAGAACCCGTCAGCGACGAGATGCATGCCCGTTTCTCGGCCAAGTGGCGTACGTACCACTATTATGTCACCACCCGTCCCACGCCCTTCAACAGACAGTACTTCTGGCACGCCTACACATGGACCGACAGCAAGGGGGAACGTCATCCCTTGGACTTTCAGCTGATGAACGAGGCTGCTGCCATGCTTATGGAATACAAGGACTTTGCAGCATTTTGCAAGACACATACCGATGTTAAGACCACCTTTTGCGATGTCGTAGAAGCCCGCTGGGTGCCGCTGACTCAGACGGCATCAGTTGCTCAGGCTCCTGTTCCCGATATTCTTCCGTTATCAGTTGCTCAAGATACTGTCCTTGATGCACTTCCTTCCACCGACTGGATATTCATCATCAAGGCTAACCGTTTTCTTCGCAACATGGTGAGGGCTGTCGTGGGTACCTTGGTGGAAGTGGGCCGCCACAGAATGACACCGGAACAGTTCCGTGAAGTCATAGAAGGCAAGTCCCGCTCCAATGCTGGCGACTCAATGCCTGCAAATGCACTCTTCCTGCAGAAGATAGAATACTAACTTGGATACATGATTTAATAATTTGTATCATCATGTCAAAGAACGTTGCAGCGAATTGAAGGGCTCGCAGAAACCTCAGAAACCGCAGATAATCTTCGTAGGCCAAAGGCCGTTTCGTAGTCAGGGTACGTGGGCGTCTCGCCCGCGACAATGGTTAATGGTTAACGTCCACGTCCCCGGGTACAACAAATTGAACACCCTAGTTGGAAAATGTTGATTATCTGGTCTTATTCCTCTGTTTTGAGGATGATGCTTGTTGCGCCGATGGTGAAGAGTGTGTCGTTCTCTATCATGCGCTGTTCGTTGTCTTTCAGTATTACATTGTCCACGAATGTTCCCGTGTAGCTTGGTCCGTCGCGCAGGATGTATTTGAGCTGTCCCTTTTTGTTTCGCGATACATTAATGACGCAATGGTTCATGTCTATCGAGGGATCGTTGGTGCGTATTGGTGTGTTGCACTTTGAGCCCTTCATGTATCGCCCGATGATGTTATCGCCCATCTGCAGGGGCAGCACTTGTTTGTAGTGGAAGACATTCTCGATGACTACGATATGTCCCACAGCCTCCTTCTCCGCCTCAGTAGCGGCATCGGCATCGTCCTGCTGCCTGCGCAGCTTGGAGACACCAAGTCGTATGCTGAATTCTTTTCCGCATTCGGCACATTGGAATACCAGTATTTGTCCGGGGTTGTATTTCGTTTCATCAAAAGTGATGAAATTGTCGCATTTGGGGCATCGCAGGCGCTTCATTGTTAATTAATTTTCATTGTCCAACAATCCTTGAAGGCTTCGTCAGTCTCACGAAGTGAGCGTAGTTCCTGTACGGCCTGCTGCTCTGTGGCATAGCGTCCGTAGATGACGCGGAGTGATGATCCGCTGCCATACTGCTCCGCCTTGTCATAGCCTGATGCCCTGAGGTTCATGACATAGTCCTCAGCACCTTTCTCCGTTATCTTGCTCGCCATCACGATGGTGTAGGCTGGAGTGACAGGTGTTGCTGCTTCGCCGTCTTGCCTGCTCTCTCTTCCAAGGGTCTCGTTGCCCTGTGCCTTAGCCTGCATAACCTCATTGTCAGGAGCATTTTCCTCCTGTGCCAGCTGTGTCTTAACTACTGTGGCTTGCTTGGCAAGAGGTGACTGCCTTGTTTGCTTGGTGGTGAAATAGGAGGCGTTGACAACGGAACTCTGCTCTATGCCCGTGCTTCCCTTTCCTGCAGGGAGGATGGAGAGTGTGAAAAGGACGAGAATGAGAATGGCTGCTGCGGCCTTCTTAATTGCCGACATCCTTGCAATGATGGCGCTGTGACGCTCCTGGACGGGACAGGTATCCTCGTCGGCAAGGTACTCGGCGTTGGTTGTCTGCTGTGTCAGCTCCTCAATGGCGAAGCTGGAGAGGGCGTAGAGGGAAGGTGTGAGCAGACCTGCCTTGCAGGGGGAGAATGTTATTTTCTCGCCTGCATCGAGGCGCAGGGTGCCTATGCCGTCAAAGTCGCATTGTCCTTCGATGGATATGAGCTGTCTTATCTCTTCCACCTCTTTCTCTATTCTGCGTATGGCTTCGGGGGTGGAGATGTCGTATGCTTCTACGAACGACTGCGCCAAAAGGTAGTCGTTATGCTTCAGCTGCGGGTTGAAGCCGATGGTGCGACAAGGGGGCATGAAAACGTGCTCGACATATTCTGCTGGAACATGGTGGGCCACGAAGCCCCCAAGCCCAGGTACGATAACACAGTCGTTATCGAGCAGCAGAATCTCTATATGGCGTGATAATTCGTTCATTTTGTAGAAATTACTATCTCTTAGATGAAGCGGACATGAAAGTAACAGCCCTTTGTCGAGTACATTTTTTATCGTTGCAAAGTTACAACAAAAACGGAAATTAGGCAAGAAAGTGAGTAGATTTTGAAAAAAAAATAGTTTTCCGTTTATTTTTTCACAAAAAAGTTGTATCTTTGCAATATTATTATAAGAAGACACGCAGATGAATTCAAGAAAGACATATCCGTTTTTCGTATTAATGGCTGTAATAGTGTTTGTTACATCCATTCTAATGTCGTGCGGCTCAAAATCTGCCTCGGGTGATGCTGAAGGTGCTAACGAGGTCGACACTCTTGCCCGGCACACTCTTCAGGGTGTCTGGCTGAACGACGATGTGGGCAGCATTGTCTTTGAGATAGCAGGCGACTCTATCTTCTATAATGACTCTATATGTGCTCCTGCTGAGTTCTTTGTCAGGAACGATACGCTGCACGTTAAGGGGCACCCCTCCGTGTCGTATGCCATCAAGGAGCTTAGCAGCACGCGCTTCGTGTTTGTTAATGCCGAAGGGGAAGAGGTAAGTCTCTCTAAGGCAGAGGAAATAGATGACCTTGCCTTCGGCGAATACAAGGGTGCGGTAAACATCAACCAGGGTAAGAAGATAAAGCGCGACAGCGTGATGCACTACGACAACAAGCGCTACCACGCCTACTCGCAGGTGAATCCCACTACCTACAAGGTGTATAAGCAGAGCGTGAACTCCGACGGCCTTTCCGTTGAGACTGTTTATTACGACAACATCGTACACATATGTGTGTATAATGAAAGAGGTAAGCTGTTTGGGCGCGACATGAAGAAGAAGGATTTTGCGGGAGTGGTTCCGCAGAACTATCTCTCGCAGGCTGTCTTGTCGGAGATACTGATTGACGGTATCTCGGCAGAGGGTGTGAGATACGTTGCCATCTTGGCTATCCCTGACTCGAACACCAACTTCAGGGTGAACATCCTTGTCACTCCAGAGGGAGAGATGACAATTAAGAACAATGAAAAAATTTGAATACATAGACGAGCGTTTTGCTGATATCCAGATGCTGAGGTATCAGTTGCCAGGCTTTGAGCAGCTCAGTAGCCGCCAGAAGGCCTATATCTACTATCTGTCAGAGGCAACGCTGTGGGGCCGCGATATCACGTTCGACCAGTTTGGCCGTTATAACCTGCTGATTCGCAAGACCCTCGAGAGCCTTGTGGAGCATGTTCGCCAGCGCTCCGGCTCAGCCGCTCTGACCGGCGAGGATGCTGCCCTGGAGGTATACCTCAAGCGCGTGTGGTTCTCTAACGGCATCTACCACCACTACGGCTGCGAGAAGTTTGTACCGGGATTCTCACAGGAGTACTTCACGGGATTGGTGCGCGAAATGGACGACGAAGACCTTCCAATGGATGCAGAGACGTTGCTGCAGAAACTCGTGCCCGTCATCTTCGATACCGCCGTGTTGCCGAAGAGAGTTAACAGGGTGGCTGGTGAAGACCTTGTGCTAACCTCTGCCTGTAACTACTACGAGGGCGTGACGCAGAAGGAGGCCGAGGACTATTATGAGGCGAAGAAAAGAGGCTGTGCTTCACATACTCTTCCTTCCTACGGCCTTAACAGCCTTCTGAGAAAGGCCGAGGACGGCAGACTGGTGGAGGACGTTTGGTTCCTTAATGGCAAATACGGCAAGACGATTGCCAAGATAATAGAGAACCTTGAGAATGCTCGCGAATATGCCGAGAACGACATACAGAAGGAGGTCATAGGACTTCTGACCGACTATTATACCACAGGCGACCTCAGTACCTTCGATGCCTATAGCATCAAATGGCTGCAGGAGACGGAAGGCCGCGTGGACTTCATCAACGGCTTCATAGAGGTCTACGGAGATCCGCTCGGCTACAAGGCTTCCTGGGAGGGTATCGTGGAATACAAAGACTTGGAGGCTTGTCGCCGTACGCAGACCATCAGTAGCAACGCGCAATGGTTTGAGGACCATTCCCCAATCGACGAGCGTTTCAGGAAGAAGACGGTGAAGGGTGTTACAGCCAACGCCATCTGTGCCGCTATGATCGGTGGCGATGAATACCCTTCTACGGCTATAGGCATCAACCTGCCCAATGCCGACTGGATAAGGGCCGAACACGGTTCGAAGAGCGTCACGATAACGAATTTCACCCATGCCTATGCCCAGGCTTCGAAGGGCAACGGCTTCCTTGAGGAGTTCGTGTGTGACGAGGAGACGCTCCGTATGGTGAAAGAATACGGCGAGAAATGTGACGACCTCCACACGGATCTGCACGAATGTCTGGGTCACGGTAGCGGCCAGCTGCTGCCAGGCGTTGCTGCCGACTCGCTGAAGGAATACGGCAACGCCATTGAAGAAGCCCGTGCCGACCTCTTCGGGCTCTACTACATGGCCGACGCTAAGATGCTCGAACTGGGGCTGCTGCCTGACAGTCAGGCATACAAGGCCAACTACTACATGTATATCCTCAACGGCATGCTGACACAGACGGTGCGCATCACCCTCGGTGAAGACATACAGGAGGCCCACATGCGCAACAGGGCCCTGATAGCCAACTGGTGTTATGCCCATTCCGATGGTGTGATAAGCCTGACGAAGCACGATGGTAAGACGTTTGTCGTCATCAGCGACTACGAGAGGCTTCGCGGACTGTTTGCAGAGCTACTGTGGGAGATACAGCGCATCAAGAGCACAGGCGACTATGAGGCTGCGCGCATGTTGGTGGAGACCTACGGCGTGAAGATAGACCGCGAGCTGCATGAGGAGATGCTGGAGAGATACAGACGGCTGAACATCGCTCCCTACAAGGGTTTCCTGAATGCCAGGATGACTCCGGTCTTCAATGATGCCGGCGAGATAGAAGATGTGACGCTTGACTATACGGAGACGCTGACGCAGCAGATGATGAGATACGGAAGGGACTACTCCCTCTGAACACAATAGTGATACACCTATTTATTATATATAAGGATTAGCTATGAACAGATTAGTTTTACTTACGTTTGCAGTACTATTGTCATTAACAGATAGCTATGCCGCCAAGAAGGCCCCCAAGGACCTGTGGCCTGACGGCAGCGAGATTCCGGCATGGTTTAAGAACACCGACCCTGTGGATGTCAACAGTATGGGAAAGAAATACTGCCTGACCGACTACCGCATCTTTGCCGATGGCCGCGTCCACACCGAAGAGATACAGGCCCTTATTGACAAGGCTGCCAGCGAGGGCGGCGGCGTCATCGTAATCCCGCAGGGCATTTACCTTACAGGCGCCCTCTTCTTCAAACAGGGCACACACCTCTATCTTGAGGAGGGAGCGGTGCTGATGGGGTCGGACTTCATCGGCGACTATCCCCTGCTGAAGACCCGCATAGAAGGCGAGACGTGCACATATTTCAGCGCGCTCATCAATGCTGATGGCCTTGACGGTTTTACCATTTCGGGCAAGGGCACCATCGACGGCAACGGCCTGAAATATCACAAGCAGTTCTGGCTTCGCAGAAAATGGAACCGCAAGTGTACGAACAAGGACGAGCAGCGTCCGCGCCTGGTATACGTCTCCAACTGTAAGAACGTGCAGATAGACGGTGTGAACCTTCAGAACTCACCCTTCTGGACCACCCACATCTATAACTCAGAGAATGTGAAGCTGCTGCGCCTGCACATCTGCTCGCTCGACAAACCCGATGACAGCAAGGGACCCTCAACCGACGCTATTGACCTCGATGTAGTGAAGAACGTCCTGGTGAGCGGCTGCTACATGGCTGTCAACGATGATGCTGTAGCGATAAAAGGCGGCAAGGGTCCATGGGCTGATGCTTTCGAAAAGTCATATCCCAACGTGAAGATACCAGAGGAGAGCGTTGGCAACGGCATGAATGAGTACATCATCATTGAGAACTGCGAATACGGATTCTCTCATGGTTGTCTGACAATAGGCTCAGAGTCTGTTCACAGCCGCAACATCATTCTTCGCAACATCAACATCTCTACAATGGGCAACAACCTGTTGTGGTTGAAGATGCGTCCTGACACACCTCAGCTGTATGAATACATCACGGTGGAGAACATCAAGGGCAGGGTGAAGAACTTTATCCTCATAGCCCCCTGGACGCAGTTCTACGACCTTAAGGGCCGTGAGGACAAGCCGATGTCGTTCTCCGACCATATCACGATGAGAAACTGCGACGTTGACTGCAACGTCTTCTTCAACGTGAAACAACAGGAAGAGGTGTACCACCTCTCGAATTTCACGTTTGAGAACCTCAACATAACGGCAAAGGACAAGGCCTTCCACCCAGAGTATGTTGACGGCTTTAACTATAAGAACCTGAACGTAAAGTGATACAGATGAGACAAATCCTCCCAATTCTCCTCACAGTCATCATGACGACGCTGTCGGGCTGCCACAAGAAAGATGCGGCAAGCGACGAGCTGACTCCGTCGATGTATGATGTAGAGGTAGAGATCAAGGGCGACTCTATGCTCTACGGCCTTACATGTGACGGTACCAGCGACTCCGTTGTAGTGATATGGCCCTTTTCCGGCAACCCCATCACGCTGAACTGCATCGATGCCAAGCAAAACCACCGCATAATCGGCAAACCCGAGATTGGCGACTGGATTGGCGTGATGCGTAGCCAGGAAGATAGCATGGATGCCACGATGGTGATAAACCTCGACCAACTGAAAGGCACGTGGACATATCCCGTTCTCCCCGTGATGAAAGAGTTGCAGAGCATGAGCCGCCGCACACAACGCCGTATGATGGCTGATATGCCTGACTCCATAAGGAACACCTTCTTCGTGCCTCGCGAATATGGCTTCACACTCAAGCGTCTGCATCAGGCTCAATCGGTAGGACGGGTAATGCGCAACAACACGTTGGAGGATGACAGTCCTGTGATATATCCCGAGGTGAAGAACTATCGCAAATGGTATATGCTCAACGGCAGGCTCTTACTGGTGAGTGCTAAGAGGGCCTCGAAGGATAGCAACTCAAAAGACGTCAAGCCTATTGCCGTGCTCGACACTCTTGAGTTCATCCACATGAGTGAGGATTCGCTCATACTTACCCTTCACGGAAAGCAATACGGGTTCCACAGGAAGAATAGCTCTTTGGAGGCCAACGCAGAGGCCATCAAGGCTCAGGAAAAGATAGACAACAAGAATAAAAACAAAAAATAACATAACTATGTCAAGAATACTGATGATTGGTGCAGGTGGCGTAGCCACTGTTGCAGCCCACAAGATTGCACAGAATGACGATGTCTTTACCGACTTCATGATAGCAAGTCGCAGAAAGGCCAAGTGTGACGCTATCGTTGATGCTATCAACAAAAAGGGTATTGGCAAGAAGATGAACATCAGCACGGCACAGGTGGATGCTGACGATGTTGAGCAGCTGAAGGACTTGTTCAACTCCTTCAAACCAGAGCTGTGTGTGAACCTCGCCTTGCCCTATCAGGACCTCACTATCATGGATGCCTGCCTGGCATGTGGGGTGAACTATCTTGATACGGCCAACTATGAGCCAAAGGACGAGGCGCATTTTGAATACTCCTGGCAATGGGCCTACAAGGAGCGCTTTGAGGAGGCAGGCCTGACGGCTATTCTCGGCTGCGGCTTCGATCCGGGTGTCAGCGGGATATACACCGCTTACGCAGCCAAGCACCACTTTGACGAGATACACTATCTGGACATTGTTGACTGTAACGCCGGCAACCATCATAAGGCTTTTGCCACAAACTTCAATCCAGAGATCAACATCCGCGAGATAACGCAGAAGGGTCTCTACTACAAAGACGGCGAATGGATAGAGACAGAGCCGTTGGAGATACACAAGGCTCTGACATATCCGAACATCGGTCCGCGAGAGTCATACCTCATGCATCACGAAGAGTTGGAGTCGCTGGTGAAGAACTATCCCACTATAAAGCAGGCACGCTTCTGGATGACCTTCGGCCAGCAGTATCTGACCTACCTTGACGTGATACAGAACCTCGGCATGAGCCGCATCGACGAGATAGAATACGAGGCTCCGCTGGCTATTCCTGAAGGACAGACTCTTCCTGACTGTCATCCCAGGACAGCAAAGGTGAAGATTGTGCCGCTGCAGTTCCTGAAGGCCGTGCTGCCTAACCCGCAGGACCTTGGTGAGAACTACGACGGCGAGACCTCCATCGGCTGCCGCATTCGTGGTATCAAGGACGGCAAGGAGCAGACATACTACGTATACAACAACTGCAAGCATCAGGATGCCTACAAGGAGACCGGCATGCAGGGTGTGTCGTATACAACCGGAGTGCCTGCCATGATAGGCGCTATGATGTTCTTCAAGGGATTATGGAAGAAACCAGGAGTGTGGAACGTGGAAGATTTCGACCCAGACCCCTTCATGGAGCAGCTTAACAAGCAGGGCCTGCCCTGGGTGGAAGTATTCGGCGGAGACCTGGAGCTGTAGGCAAATTAGCAAATTCACAAATTCACAAATTGACAAATTAGAGATATGACAAAAGAAGAAAAAGAAGAAAAGTTGAAAGCATTGCAGGCCGCGATGCAGAAGATAGAGAAAGACTTTGGCAAAGGTGCCATCATGAAGCTCGGCGAAGATAAGGTGGAGAACGTTGATGTTATCCCAACAGGCTCGCTGGGTTTGGATATGGCATTAGGAGTCGGTGGATATCCCCGAGGACGTATTATTGAAATATTCGGTCCGGAGTCATCAGGTAAGACAACGCTTGCCATTCACGCTATCGCTGAGGCTCAGAAGCTGGGCGGCATAGCTGCCTTCATCGATGCAGAGCACGCCTTCGACCGCTTCTACGCCCAGAACCTGGGAGTAGACGTAGACAATCTGTTCATCTCGCAGCCCGACAATGGAGAGCAGGCCTTGTCAATAGCTGACCAGCTCATCTCATCAGCAGCCGTAGACATCATAGTCATCGACTCTGTGGCCGCCCTTACGCCAAAGGCAGAGATAGAGGGCGATATGGGTGAGAACAAGGTTGGCCTACAGGCTCGCCTGATGTCGCAGGCCCTTCGAAAGCTCACATCCACGATATCCAAGACCAACACCACATGTATCTTCATCAACCAGCTGCGCGAGAAGATTGGAGTGATGTTTGGCAACCCAGAGACGACGACAGGCGGTAACGCGCTTAAGTTCTATGCTTCCGTGCGTATTGATGTGCGTCCCTCTACTGTAATCAAGGAAGGAGAAGAGGTAATAGGCAAGCTTACCAAGGTGAAGATAGTAAAGAACAAGGTGGCACCACCATTCCGCAGGTGCGAATTCGACATCTTGTTCGGTACAGGCATCTCGAAGGTAGGTGAGATATTAGACCTGGCAGTCAACAAGGACATCGTCAAGAAGAAAGGTGCCTGGTTCTCATACGAGGACAGCAAGCTGGGACAGGGTCGTGAGGCCGTCATTGCAATCCTCAAGGACAACCAGGAGTTGCTCGAAGAGTTAGATGCAAAGGTGCGCGCCAGCATCAAGGATGAATAACCTGAATTCTTGTAACACCGTTATATCATATCATCGTTATATCGTAATACCGTTATATCGTTATATCGTAACATCATCATAAAGAAATGACCATTGAGGAACGTTTTATAAACTACACCCGCTTCGACACCCAGTCGTGTGAGGATTCTGAGACGGTGCCCAGTACGGCCAAGCAACTTGTCTTTGCGCAATATCTGCGTGAAGAGATGATAGCAGAAGGTCTGCAGGACGTGGTGCTTGACGCTAAGGGCTACCTCTACGGCACGCTGCCAGCCAATCTTGATTGCGATGATGCCGTTCAGCAGCCCGTAATAGGCTTCATAGCCCACTACGATACCTCACCAGACTGTTCCGGAGCCGACATCAAGGCACGGATAGTGGAGGAGGGAGGTGACAGGATTATCCGCAGCGATGGCACCACACTTCTCGGTGCTGATGACAAGGCTGGCATAGCAGAGATTATGCAGGCCATGTGTTACCTACGTGATAATCCCAGCATAAAACACGGAACGATACGTGTGGCGTTCAATCCTGACGAGGAGATAGGACGGGGAGCACATCACTTTGACGTAGACCTCTTCGGTTGTGACTATGCCTACACCATCGACGGCGGCGCTGAGGGCGAGCTGGAGTTTGAGAACTTCAATGCCGCAGCTGCAAAGGTGACCTTCACGGGCTACAGCATTCACCCCGGCTATGCTAAGGGACGCATGAGGAATGCATCGCGCATAGCTCTGGAGTTCGTTTCTATGATGCCTGCCGACGAAACCCCTGAGACGACGGAGGGCTATGATGGCTTCTATCATCTGACGGGCATAGAGGGCTCTTGCGAGAAAGCACAGCTCACGTATATCATAAGGGATCACGACCGCAAGATTTTTGAGCAGCGCAAGCAGTTCATAGAGAGCCTCGCGCGCGTAATAAATAATAGGTACGCGCAAGAGGTGTGCAAGATTGTCATCTCCGACCAGTATTACAACATGCGCGAGAAGATAGAACCCGTGATGCATATCATAGATCGTGCTAAAGAGGCTATGACTGCCTCGGGCGTAACGCCTAAGGTGCAGCCCATACGTGGTGGAACTGACGGGGCACAGCTGTCGTTCAAAGGACTGCCTTGCCCGAATATCTTTACGGGTGCAACAGACTTTCATGGCCCGGATGAGCACGTCTCGATATCCACTATGGAGAAAGCCATGATGACAATAGTCAACATAGCGAGAATCCGTTAATTTGCTAATTTGTTAATTTGCTAATTCGTTAATTCGTTAATTCGAAAGTTCGTGGGAGTACCTTCATTAATACAAGACCTTGCCCTGATACTTGTAACAGCAGGCATCGTGATGATAATCTTCAAGAAGCTGAAACAACCTCTTGTGCTCGGCTACATCATGGCCGGATTCTTAGTGTCACCCAATCTGCCGCTGACGATGTCGGTGGTCGACAATGAGAACATTGAGACATGGGCCTCCATTGGCGTCATCTTCCTGCTATTCACGCTTGGATTGGACTTCTCGTTCAAGAAAATACTCAAGATGGGTATTGCTCCCATCATTGCGGCACTCTCCATAGTGTTCTGCATGATGATGCTCGGACTGTGTGTGGCCAAGTCGTTCGGCTGGTCGGAGATGAATGGCGTTTTCCTTGCAGGCATGCTTGCGATGTCGTCGACGACTATTATCTATAAGGCTTTCGATGACTTGGGGCTGAAGCAGCAACAGTTCACATCGCTCGTGATGAGTGTGCTGATACTGGAGGATATTCTCGCTATCGTGATGCTCGTGATGCTCGGCACTATAGGCAAGGGCGATGGTTCGCAGCACAGCCAGTTGTTCAGCGCGATACTGTCAATAGGGTTCTTCCTGATATTGTGGTTCGTCATAGGACTGTTCCTCGTTCCAACATTCCTGAGAAAGACGCGCAAACTGATAAACGACGAGGTGTTGCTCATCGTCTCCCTGGGTCTGTGCTGCATGATGGCTGTCTTCGCCTCGCTGGTGGGATTCAGCGGTGCCTTCGGAGCCTTTGTAATGGGAAGCATCCTTGCTGAGACGGTTGAGGCAAAGAAGATAGAGAAGGTGGTAAAGCCTGTGAAGGATCTCTTCGGAGCCATCTTCTT
The DNA here is from genome assembly GCA_905236165.1 of uncultured Prevotella sp. Lineage (GTDB taxonomy): Bacteria > Bacteroidota > Bacteroidia > Bacteroidales > Bacteroidaceae > Prevotella. The sequence goes on from CAJOOC010000128.1 coordinate 15,008, forward strand.
CGTGTCAGTAGGAATGCTGGTGGATGCGAGCATAATCGCCGAACAATGGCTTGCTATCATCGTGCTCACGATAACCATCATCTTCGGACAGGGCATCTTCGGCACTCTGGGCTACCTTGCTTCGGGACAGACGCTGAAGTCGGCAATGCGCTGCGGCTTCTCTATGGCGCAGATTGGTGAGTTCTCATTCATCATAGCATCGTTGGGACTCAGCCTGGGTATGATAAGCGACTTTATGTACCCTGTGGTGGTTACGGTGTCTGTAATCACCACGTTCCTCACGCCATATATGATACGCGGTGCGGTACCAGCCTATAATTTCGTTGAGAGCGTATTGCCCAAGACGATGCTCCGTCAGATGGACCGTATGGCCAGCAACGCTTCAGCCTCAAATGAGGACAGCGAGTCGAAGACCTACTGGAAGCCTTTCCTTACGCAGGTGTTTCTCAATACCCTTATCTATTCGTGCTTGGTAGCAGCCATATTGGCCATCAGTATGTCGTTCATCGTACCATATTTCCTTGGGCTTGTACCAGAACATCACGCCCAGTGGATTAACTATCTGCTGCTTGTCGTGACGTTATTGCTGATGGCTCCGTTCCTCAGAGCCATGATAATGAAGAAGAACAAGAGCATGGAGTTCAAGCATCTGTGGCTGAAGAGCCGCAGGAATCGTGCTCCGCTGATATTCACCATCCTGGTGAGGATTGCTATTGCTTTGGGATTCATCTATGCCGCAATATCCACTCTGCTTGATCTGCCCTTCCTGGTGGAGGTGGCAATGTCATTGGTGGTGACATACATTATTTACATATCAGACTTTCTCAAGTATGCCTCAATACGCATCGAGCGTCTCTTCATACAGAACCTGCGTTCAAAGGACTATGCTGAGCGTGCCTCCGGCAAGAAACGTCCGTTGTTTGAAGGACATCTTCTTGACCGCGACATACATATCTCGCTCGTGGAGGTGCCACACGACTCTATGTGGGCGGGTAAGACGCTGAAGGAACTGAATCTGGGCAACCGCTTCAAGGTACATGTGAGCAGTATCATCCGAGGCTATCAGAAGATTAATATCCCTTCTGGCGACGATATCATCTTCCCCTTGGATCAGCTCAACGTTATCGGGACTGATGATCAGCTGCGTTCCTTCAACGATGCCCTGCAGAACGAGGTATATCCAGAGCCGCTTGACTATGAAGGACGCGAAATGCAACTGCGCCGATTCATCATCAGGGAAGGCAGCCCCTTCATCGACAAGTCGCTAATCACCACAGGACTCCGCGATATCTACAACTGTATGCTCGTAGGAATGGAAATGGGAACGGACAACCTGGCAAAGGTAAATCCGAAATATTCCTTCAAGAAAGGCGACATCCTCTGGATAGTAGGAGAAGAGAACGACATCAAGCAACTGGCAAAAGAGATATAGCATAAATCGTTAATTATTTAAGTCGTCAATTGGCTTTCGCCGACCCGCTCGCAATGCTCCTTGATACGTCAAGCGTATCATAGTCGCTATGCTCGGGGTTCGTTAATTTGTTAATTTGTTAATTCGTTAATTCGTTAATTCGAACAATATGGCTCTGAATCTAAACAAAAATCTTAAGGCTTATTACTCCATTACGGAAGTGGCGGAGATGTTCGGGATTAACCCAACAACGCTACGTTTCTGGGAGAAGCAGTTTCCCACGCTTCGTCCGCGCACTATGGGAAACAATAAACGTCAGTATTCTGACAAGGATATTGACACCGTCAGGCTAATATACAACCTGGTGAAGGTACGTGGCTTCAAACTGGAGGCCGCACGTAAGGTGATGCGCCTCAATCCCACTGGAGCAGACAAAACGGCGCAGGTTCTTGAAAGACTATTCGAGATACGCGCCCAGCTGAAGGAACTCAAGGACTCTCTCGAACTGATGAGATAATCTTTCTCCTTTTCTCCCTTCAGATTTCCTGCGTTCTCCTTTTTCCCCCTTCACCTATTTAACGTTCACCAATAAAACTTTCAACCAATAAAACCCTAAAACAATCATGTACAGCGACCCAAAAGACTGTCTCTATTGCACCAACAATGAGACCCTTCACAATCTGATGATTGAAATATGTCATCTTCGTGTTTCACGTCTCTTCCTCTTCAAGGAACAGACATATCACGGACGTTGCTTAGTGGCATACGATGGCCACGTCAACGACCTCAACGAACTCTCAGATGAGGAACGTAATAACTTTATGGCTGATGTTGCCCAGGCTACACGTGCTATGCAGAAGGTATTCAATCCCGAGAAGATAAACTACGGTGCATTCTCCGACACCCTGTCTCACCTGCATTTCCACCTGGCACCAAAGTACATCGGCGGCCCAGACTATCCCGGATTGTTCAGAATGAACCCAGGCGAGGTGTATCTCTCTGATGAGGAATACAACGAGATGATAGAGAAGATAAAGGCTGCCCTGTAAGCGGGTGTACAGCCCTTACGGACGAAACTAAACACCAAGTAAGGTGAACAGAACAGACTTATATCCGCTCCTCTTCGATACCAACCTCCACACCCTTGTATGGGGTACGGAGCGTTGGGAGGCCTCTACCATTGAGTCGAGCCCGTCAGTAATTGCTAACGGGCCGCTCAAGGGTAGGGAGCTTCCTGCTATTGTAGAGGAATACAAGGAACTACTTCTGGGCGATGCCGTCAGCAGGGAATACAAGGGCAAGATGCCGCTATTCGTAAAGTTTATCAAAGCCAACAAAGACCTCTCCATACAGGTACATCCTAATGATGCCCTTGCTGCCGAGCGGTTGGGTAAGTTCGGAAAGACGGAGATGTGGTATATCATAGATGCCGAACCCGGTGCAACGCTCTATTCAGGCTTTAACCGTAAGATTACGAAGGAGGAATACAAGCAGCGCGTTGCTGACGGCACCATCTGCTCATGTCTTGCCCGTCATGAAGTACATCCCGGCGATGTGTTCTATATCCCCGCAGGCCGCGTGCATGCTATTGGAGGTGGCATAACACTTGCCGAGGTGCAGCAGACCAGCGATGTCACCTACCGTATCTTCGACTATAACCGTCCCGGACTTGACGGCAAGCCCCGTCAGCTGCACACGGAAGAGGCACTTGATGCTATAGATTTCAACGTGTCGCCTGACTACCTGACATATTACGGCTCTACTATCAGTCATGCAGCACGTGTTATTGACACCCCTTTCTTCGATGTGCGCATCATAGACCTTCACAAGAAATTCTCCCGCCAGCAGCCGCGCTTTCATCGTAACCTCATCAAATACGACTCTTTTGTCATCTCACTATGCATCACAGGCAGCTGCAAACTCATTGTAAGACCAAAGGCTTATCAGGAAGCAGGCTTTTCATCGAAGAGCTATAGCGAAAATGCGTCAATACTGCTGCGCGAAGGGCAGGCCTGCCTCATTCCCGCTTGTCTTGCTGACTATGACCTGATACCTTGTCATCCAAACACCCGTATCCTTGAAACGCACCTTGACCGTAAGAACCGTTCCCTGCTGGCAAAGATAAGGAGGGCATTAAAGATTAGTCGAAAATGAAACTCAGGGGGGCATGAGTGTGACGAAAAGGGTGTAAAAGCTGGGGTAATGCTTGACAATAAGGCATTTTTGAATGTTATTTTTGTGCAAAATGTCACAATTTACATAAAACAATGCATTTTTTGTTGTTTTTTCTTGGTAGTTTCGAGAAAAAGGTGTAATTTTGCACCCAGATACAAAGCGAAATGCTAACAAAGGCCCCTTGGCGGCTTACAAAATGCAACAAAAAGTCTCACGTAGGCTTACATAAAAGGTAAAAAATAAAGATGTGGATAACAAATCCCATCACAAAAGGATAATAATTCACGTGCCTTCAATTTGACAAAACAAAGACAGGGCGCAATAACACAACCAAAATACAATAAAGGAAAAAAAATGAATGCACAGAAAGTAATTGAGAACCTCAAGCAGAGATTCCCTAACGAGCCAGAGTACATCCAGGCAGTAAGCCAGGTGCTTCCCACCATTGAGGAGGAGTACAACAAGCACCCAGAGTTTGACAAGGCAAATCTCATCGAGCGTCTCTGTATTCCAGATCGCGTGATTGAGTTCCGCGTATCATGGGTTGACGACAAGGGTAACGTACAGACCAACATGGGTTATCGTATCCAGCACAACAACGTTATCGGCCCTTACAAGGGTGGTATCCGTTTCCATAAGTCTGTGAACCTCGGCATTCTGAAGTTCCTCGCTTTCGAGCAGACATTCAAGAATTCTCTGACAACTCTGCCTATGGGTGGAGCAAAGGGTGGTTCTGACTTCTCTCCACGCGGTAAGAGCGACGCAGAGGTAATGCGTTTCTGCCAGGCCTTCATGACTGAGTTGTATCGTCACGTAGGTGCCGACGAGGATGTTCCTGCAGGCGACATCGGCGTAGGTGGCCGTGAGGTAGGCTATATGTTCGGTATGTATAAGAAGCTCACTCACCAGTTCACTGGTATGTTGACAGGTAAGGGTCTCGAGTTCGGTGGTTCACTCATCCGTCCTGAGGCTACAGGTTACGGTAACGTTTACTTCCTGCTCAACATGCTGAAGACCCG
>CAJOOC010000129.1 GCA_905236165.1 uncultured Prevotella sp.
ACCTTGTCCCACTCCTGTGTTAATGTCAGTTCCTGTTCCATATCGTTGTTTGTTGTTTGTTTCTTGTTCGTGCAGGCAGTCATTATTCCTAATGCTATTGCCATTAAAAATGCAGTTTTCATCATACTCCTTTACCCATTTCAAATGCTTCCTGCAGCTTGCTGTTGCCTTCAATCTCGCGGGCTTCATTCACTCCTCCGCAGAAGAGCGTACCAGCCAAGCGGCTCTTGGGATAGCAGTCAATCCATCCCGTGAGACCGATTTCTGCTCGTTTCGGAGTCTCTTCCTCGTCTTCGGCTGCAGTAGTCAGCAGATAGACATCACGGAACTTGTAGTCAAGCGGATACATGGCGTTCATGCGGTCGATGAGTGTCTTCATCTGTCCGCTCATCTCATAATAATAAATAGGTGTGGCCCACGCCACCACATCGGCCTCCAGTACCTTGGCCATGATGTCGTTCACTTCATCCTTGATGACGCAACGTCCCAGCTTTTGACAGCCAAAACATCCCTTGCAGAACTGAATGTCCTTACCAACGAGAGAAATCTTCTCTACCTCGTTTCCGGCACTCTGGGCACCTTCCACAAACTTGTCAGCGAGCATGTCGCTGTTTGAACCACGACGAAGACTCGTAGAAATAACAATTACTTTCTTCATTTGATTATCTTTTTTCCGTTTCTGATTATGATTCCCTTTTGTCCGGCCTGAGCCAAAGTACCCGTCAACGTATAAGTCTGTGACTTTGTTTCTTCACCCTTTATCTGACTGATGCCTGTCGGCTGAGAAATAGAGAGTGTCACGCTGACGTTATCGCCACCCGCATTCACCCACGCCTTGATATCTGCCTGCGTCATATTGTCGAGTTTGCCGATACGGGTGAAATCCCACGAGTTGATATCGTAGTAAATGCAAAGATTGCTGCCCAAGTATAGAATCAAGTCGCCAGGCTGTGTTGTGATGTCCTCATCGTTACGTGGGAACGTATAGCCCAGCGGCCCCACTTTCTCAAAGTCACCATAGTCGTGCGCCTCATAGGTGATATTGCCTTTTTGAAGTTGCGCCACCAAAGCCTTTGTGGAAGAATTGCTAACGAGGGTAGCCGTCTTCGTCACGCCACCAATGGTAAGATAGAGTTTCTGTGTCATATCGCTGGATGGTTTGAATCTTTGGGCTGGCAGCCAGTTTTTAATCAGCGAACTGCGATTGGAATGATTAGCGTTGTTGATCCACAGGACATCGCCAGCCCAATTGACGTTGGGAAGCAGTCGCTGGGCATCTGTAACCACGCCGCTGATACTGCTGCTGTAGCTCGATACAATCATCGCTACCGTCATGCCTGACATCTGCGCACTATTATTAAAAAGGAACGTCTGCATGATAGCCGCCATCTGGTTCCACCAGAGCGGAGTCACGATGATGACGTTCTGGTAGTCGCTGAGATTGACATTCACGGGATCGATAGCGGGATAGCTGCTCGCGTCGTTGGGGGTGTCCTTGATAGCACTCAGCAGTTGCCTACCCAGAGCGTAGTTGTTAGCCTCATACCTCAGTCCCTTCTCGGCAGGCTGGATCTCCAATTGATCAGCTGTAATCTGACTGGCCAGACTATTCACGATAGCCTTGCAGTTGCCAGTGTAGCTGTAATACACGATGAGTGTCTTGCCCATATTCGCAGTTCTCTGAGTGGTCTCGGCCTTCACGTCGCTCCCCGAAGAGCAGCACGTCAGCAGCATCGCCGCTAAAAATAGAAAAATCTGCTTCATTGTCGTCTTATTTTATAAATCCGCTGCAAAGTTACGGACATTATTCTATACACACGTTATACAGATTTTGGAAAGAACTACCAATATTCCGGAAAAGTGACTCGGCAAAGCTCAAGCGAGCCTGCTTTACTCAATGCCTCCACATCAGCGGTAATGCCCTCGTCAGTCGTATGTTCATAGCCAAAGAACCACCACGTTTTCATGCGATAGTCATTCGTGGGGTGCTGTCACAGCTGTTCAAGCGTCTGTGCATGAACAGTAAAAGAAACACAGACAGCCACCGTAACGGCCAACAGCATTCGGTAAGGATATATAATAGTCATTATCAGAAGTTCTTTTTCTGTTGCAAAAATACGAAAAACCTTCCACATTTTCTCCACTTTAACTTTGATTAACTAAGCATAATTTGGTTATTCGGTAACTTTTGGGTACTTTTGCGGCATAACACCGCATAAATATGCGAAATAACGTAAACAAATTATGAGAAAAAGTCTGTTAATAATTCTGGTTCAGCTGTTTTCCTCTGTATGTTTTAGCCATGCAGGAAACTCGGGAAACGTGGTAACCAAGGCTGCGATTGAGCGAGAGCAGAATCAAGCTGGCTTGAACTCTGCCGAGCGTGAGCAGGCTCGACCGGAGGCCAAGATGTTTCCTGAGAACGGAGCAACGGATGTGAATATTGACACCCATCTGATTCTGACGATGGCAGAGGATGCTACTGTCGGCCAACGAGGGTTTGTGTCTGTCTATGACCGCAATACGGGGAAGCTGGTTGACCGTCTGGATATCAGTATCCCTGCGGGCCCTACTCAGAGTCAGCCAAAGAATCCTGCAGCACAGTACACGCCCGTTCCTTATATCTATAGGTCGCAGCATATCACCAACCGCAATACTAAGGCCGGCACTCCGTCAGGGGTCAACGCCTGGGACAAGAGCCGTTATCAGCTTGACATCATCGGGGGCTTCTCTGATGGTTTCCATTTCTATCCCATCATCACCCGCGGTAAGCAAGTGACAATCTATCTGCATCACAACATGCTGGAATATGGACATGAGTATTATGTCACCATCGACAAGGGTGTGATAGAAGGATTCAACGGCATCAGGGGTAGGAAGGCTTGGACATTCCGCACTAAGGAAAAAGCGCCAGACAGCAACCAACGATTGCTGACGGTATCGGCAGACGGGACGGGAGACTTCTCCACCATACAGGGTGCGATGGACTTCATTCCTGATTCAATTGACTCGGAGAAAGAAGGCTACCGTGTGTTTGTGAAGAACGGCGACTACGAGGAACTGGTGTATTTCCGCAACAAGCGCTTTGTCACTATCGAAGGCGAGAGTCGCGAAGGAGTGCTGATACACTACCCGAACAACGAGGTGTTTAACCCTCATCCTGCCGACATCAAAACCAATGAGGTTCGTGGCACCTTCCCCTCGCGGCGTGCTGCCTTTGCTGCCGACAATTGTAGCGACCTCACATTACGCAACCTGACGATAAAGACCGACTGCAAGGGGCAGGCAGAAGGGCTGCTGGTGAACGGAGAGCGCAATTTCTTCGAGAACGTCCACATCATCGGCGATGGCGATGCCCTTCAGGCCAATGGCAGCTGTTATTGGCAGAACTGCTGCATCGACGGTGGAGGTGACACGATATTGGGACGTGGACCCTCGTTCTTCAACCATTGCACCATCACCAGCCGGGGAGCATTCATGTGGATTCGCAATACCGGAGAGAACCACGGCAACGTGTTCGTTGACTGTCATCTGAAGGGACTGTCGGAATATGCTGAGATAGGACGCTTGCCTGACAACAAAGGCAAGAACTATCCTCATGCCGAATGTGTGCTGCTGAACTGTACCTTGGAGAATATCCCCGCATACGGCTGGGGAAGAATCGACGACGGAGCCAAAACCGCAACAATCCTGGAGTTCAACAGCCACGATACAGAAGGGCACCCTCTTGACACTTCACAGCGTAATCCACTGATGCGCCAGCTCAATCCCATTCACGATGCAGAGCTCATCGGACAATACTCAAACAGCCATTGGGTGTTAGGCTGGTAAACTTAACGAAAACGTTGTCCCTGTTGTCATAGTTCTCTCAAAAAAAATACATCCTGTTGTCTCCTTAAAACCGAAGGCAGCTAACGCAACTCTAACTTCAGAAACTTGAAAAATGACCCTACAAGATGCAATATCAGCGCGTCATAGTGTGCGCAAATATCTGGATAAGGACATACCAGCTGACATCGTTGCTGTTCTGCAGCATAGAATAGCAGAGTACAACAGCGTAGGCAATCTGAACATTCAGCTTGTACTTAACGAGCCGAAGGCATTTACGGGAATGCTGGCATACGGTAAGTTCAGCGGAGTGAAGAACTATCTCGTGATGGTCGGTAAGAAGTCCAAAGACCTTGATGAGCGAATCGGCTACTATGGAGAGCAGCTCGTCCTACTTGCCCAGACACTGGGCCTGAACACCTGTTGGGCGGGACTCTCTTACCGAAAGGTTCCAGAGGCCTACAATGTTGGGACAGACGAAAAGCTTGCCTGTATGATAGCCCTTGGATACGGTGAGACACAGGGTGTCAGCCACAAGATCAAGACGGTGGAGCAGATAAGCAACGTCAGCAACGCTTCCCCAGCCTGGTTCAAGGGTGGGGTAGAGGCTGCCCTACTTGCGCCTACTGCCGTAAACCAGCAGAAGTTCTCATTCGAATATGTCGGCATGAAGAACGACCGGCATCAGGTGCGAGCCAAGAAAGGGTTCTCCATGGTTGGCTATACACAGATGGACCTGGGCATCGCAAAATGTCATTTCGAGATTGGGGCCGGGAAAGAAAACTTTGAATGGGTTTAACTCAACATTCGGAAGTTGAAGACAACAACCACGATGGAGATTAAACGACAACTTGGACAACTTTTTACCATGCGGAATGCAGGTTTCGCCCATGAAACGCTCTCTCAAGCCTACGAAGATTTCTGCGTTTTCTGCGAGACATCTACAAAAATAAAAATTATCGCGGGCGAGACGCCCACGTCCCTGGGTACAACAAATTGTACACCCTACTTCAGAAACTTGAAATAAAATATAGGTGGGTTCTATTAATTCGCTTTGACAGGTTTTTGGTTTTGTCTCGAGGGCAGAGTGGCAGTTTCTTGATGGAGCATAGCGGGCTATGCGACTGAGAGAAAGATGCGATTAAGCGAGAGCAGAGCCAAGC
>CAJOOC010000130.1 GCA_905236165.1 uncultured Prevotella sp.
CGTGGTTGTGCATGTATCCCAGTTTGAGGCCGAGTCCGTTGTTGAACTGCATGTGGCCTGCTATGTATGCTCCCCATCCGTTGTTTATGGGCCATGTCTCACCCTTGTTCTGACTGTATCCCAGGAGATGTGCCTCTGCCGACCAGTATCTCAGCCATGTGGCTGGTCTGTGGCGCTTGAGTTCTATTCCCACAGAGGCATTGAAGTGGGTGCTGATGCCTCCGACGGTGTCTATCTCTCCCCCCACATGCTGCGCCAGTGCGCTGATGGGCAGCGTCAGCTCATAGCCCTTGTCGGCCATCGACGATGTCTTTCCCACGAGGCTGTAGCGGCTTGTGAAGCCTGCGCAGAAGGCCTCGGCGTGGTAGTCGCCCTTGAAGGTGAACGACTGCCAGTTTATCCAGACATCGAAATGCCATCGTGGCAGGTCGATGAGCAGCTGTCCTCCCATCTCCGGGTCGGCGGTGAGGTTCAGCTCCTGTGCGTAGAGCGGGTCGGGCAGCATGTGCGTGGCTCCTCCGTAGATATTTCCCAGCACCACATGTGCGGGTCCGAGTTTCATGTTGGCACGGAAGAACGGCAGCAGGTGCGTGCCTTTCTGGTATTGGTCGCCCTTCCACTTGGGAAGGTCCTGATACATGAGTGAGGGGTACTTTATGGTACCGGCGTAGATGAGGGCATGCAGTCCGGCTTCAAGCTGTATCTCCGGCAGCGGGCTGTATGACACCTTGGGTTGCAGCCACAGTCCCGGCAGGGTATAGCCCTTCACGACATCGCCGTCCCATTCGTTATCCTTGAGGAAGGTGAGGTTGTCAACGTGCAGGTGCAACTCCTTGACGGTGGTGCTGTCGATGGCGTAGTCATTATAGAAGAGGATGCTATCCATCTGTGCCCTGAGAGACAGGGGCATGAACGACAGAAGGGCGACTACGCAGGATACTGCCATGCGCCACAGGGTGTTTCGCTTGAAGGAGTACATTGGAGTATTGTTAAAGGGGGTTATAACGGGGTAACGATGCTTCGGTATAACGGTATTACGGTATAACGTTATTACGCTTTAGTTGTTAACCACTAAAATGTTGCCGTTATAGGATGCGCGGTAGCGGTAGAGTTTATTGCCTGCCTCGCCTGAGATGACGATGCCGCCGTTGTTGATGTCATAGGAGCGATGGCACGATGGACATGTCACCCACTGTCCGCTCTGGCTGAATTCGAGCCGGTAGGCCGTCATGCCACCTGTGTAGCAGTTGGGGCACTGTCCGTCGAAGGCATATAGCGCACCGTCGTGGAGCGTGGAGCAACCTATGAAGAGTCCGCTGCTATTGTCTATTCCTAAGGAGAAGCGTTCCGGCTGCTCGCTGGCCACGGCCTGCACCACCTCAGCGTCCTGTCCGTATAGCTGCAGGCGTATGCCGTTGGCACCGGTGAGTGTTATATGCACGAAGGTGCCCCATGAGTTGACGGCGGCAAGCACCTTGCCGTTGTTGTGTATGGAATTGTTGAAGGTGAAGTGGCAGCGATAGCGGTTGCTATATTCCTCCTCCAGCTTGCCACAGCCTGTCACCGTCAGCAGTAGCAGGAGAACGGCACAAGACAGGACTGCCTTGCAATTGAAAATTGAAAAATGAAAATTGAAACTCTTCACTTTGCTATGTTTTTAGACCACGAATTTCTCGAATTACACGAACCCCGAATGAGGCGACTATGAAACGCTTGTCGTTTCAAGGAGCATCCTGAGCGGGTCAGCGAAGCTAATTGGCTTCGCATTACTTTTCTATCTCCAACAGTTTCTTCTCTGCCTGTTCCACGCGCTCGAAGTGGAAGCCGTCGAGAATCTGCTGCATCAGCGCCTCTATGCGGTCGTTGCACAGATTGCCGATGGAGCCCTCATGTGTGTGGTGTATGTCCTTGTTTGGGGTGAAGTTACCAGCCTCGATGTCGAGTCCTACCTTCTTGTAGGCATCGCGGAACGGCATGCCCTCAGCAGCCAGGCGGTTCACCTCCTCAACCGAGAAGATGGCGTCGTACATAGGATTGGAGAGGATATCCTTCTTCACCTCCACCTTATTTATAATATACGCGCACATGCGTAGGCAGTCCTTCAGCTCGTCGAAGGCAGGCAGGAAGCACTCCTTGATGATCTGCAGGTCGCGGAAGTATCCGCAGGGCAGGTTGTTCTGTATTAGCGTCACCTGCGTGGGCAGTGCCTGCAGCTTGTTACACTTGGCACGAATGAGCTCAAAGACATCGGGGTTCTTCTTGTGGGGCATGATGCTGGAGCCGGTGGTACACTCCTTCGGCAGCTTCACGAAGCCGAAGTTCTGCGAGTTGAAGAGGCACGCGTCGAAGGCCATCTTCGCCATAGTGCCTGCGAGGCCTGCTATGGAGAAGGCCACGTTACGCTCCATCTTGCCGCGGCCCATCTGTGCATATACCACGTTATAGTTCATGGTGTCGAAGCCCAGCAGGTCTGTCGTCATCTGACGGTTGAGCGGGAAGGATGAGCCATATCCGGCAGCGGAGCCCAGGGGGTTGCGGTTTGTCATGCGGTAGGCCGCCTGAAGGTAGAGCATATCGTCGGTGAGCGACTCTGCATACGCCCCGAACCACAGTCCGAAGCTCGACGGCATGGCTATCTGCAGATGCGTATAGCCCGGCATGAGCACGTCCTTCGTGGCATTGCTCTGCTTTATGAGCTCATCGAAGAGCGTCTTGGTCTCTTCCACCACCTCGCGCAGTGCGCTACGGGTGAAGAGCTTCAGGTCAACGAGCACCTGGTCGTTCCTCGAACGTCCGGAGTGAATCTTCTTGCCCATGTCGCCCAGTGCACGGGTGAGCAGCAGCTCCACCTGCGAGTGTACGTCCTCAATGTCATCCTCAATGACGAACTCCCCACGCTCGCACATGACGTAGATGTTGCGCAGCTCCTTCAGCAGCAGCGGCAGCTCATCGTCGGCAATAAGGCCGATGCTGTTGAGCATGGTGATATGGGCCATACTGCCCAGCACGTCGTACTTGGCCAGATAGATGTCCATCTCGCGGTCGCGACCCACGGTGAAGCGCTCTATTTCCTTGTTTATCTCAAATCCTTTTGACCAGAGTTTCATTCAAATTAACAAATTAACGAATTAACAAATTGAACAACCTATTAACGAATTATGATTACCGTCGGCAAGCTGCGATAAGGTTAATACTTTATCATTGCAAGCATGTCGGCAAACTTGTCTATGCCATCCTTAAGCTTCGAGCCCACCATCATCTTTATCATGGGGTTGAGGTCGGCCTTCAGCGTGAGGCGCATCTTTGTTGCCTCCTGAGTCTCTGCGGCTGTTGTTGGCAGCACCTGTATCCACATGTTGGCATCTACCGGCGACTGATCCGTTGCAAACTTGATGGTCTTGTTCTCCTCACGCTCAATGATGCGCATGGATATCTCGCCCACCATCGGGGCGGGGATGCCGATATAGTCTTCGGTGAGCTGCACGTCCTTCAGCTTCTCAAGCACTGAGGGGTCCTGACCGGCCTGTTCCATCTGCTGGCGCAGCATGTCGTTATCCTGTGCCGCCTGAATGATGGGGCGCAGGTTCTCCAGGTTGCTCAGCATGCCATACACACGCTCCACGGGGGCATTGATAACCTTTATCTGACTTTCGTATTGTGTCATATCTTTCCTATCTTATTCTTTTTCAAACTGCAAAGGTACGATTAAGTTTTGAGATGCGCAAGAAAAAGAGCTTGATTTTTTTCTTGCATATCCAAGACGGAGTACCTTCGACGAG
>CAJOOC010000131.1 GCA_905236165.1 uncultured Prevotella sp.
GCCTTCTTCCTTTTCGGCTGCTTTTTGCTTTTATACGTGACATCTTGTCAAGTCTCATCGGTCATATAGCCCGCTATACTCCCTCTTTAACTTACAATCTGTCACTGTCTAAAATTCAAATATCAGCGCGAGCGAATTTATAGAACCCGCCTTAAGTTTCTGAAGTTTGAGTCGCGTTAGCTGCTTTCATCTGTATAATTGCCGACACTGCCTTCGAGGTCGGTATTGGGTGCAAAGTTACTCGAAAAGGCCGATGCGCTCTTTGCCATCTGTTACATTCTTTATTTTGTATGTATCATTTGCTGTTTTACGGTTAGAATTCGTTTGGTTTATTTTACTTTTATTACTAATCTTGCAAAACAAAACCTATCTTATGATGAAGAGATTATTATCAACATTCATGTTTGGAGTGCCGATGTTGCTGTCGGCACAGAATCCCATAATCCGCGATCAGTTTACGGCAGACCCTACCGCACGCGTATTTAATAACAAGGTTTATGTCTATCCTTCTCACGACATTATGCCGCCAGAGGGACAGCGTCAGGACTGGTTCTGTATGGCCGACTATCATGTGTTCTCTTCAGAGAACCTTACGGACTGGACGGATCATGGTATGATTCTTTCCCAACAGACAGTGCCCTGGGGCAATCCCGAGGCTTACTCAATGTGGGCACCTGACTGTGTGCAGAAGGATGGCAAGTATTATTTCTATTTCCCAAATGCGCCGAAGGGAGCCAGACAGGGCTTTGCCATCGGTGTGGCAACAGCCGATAACCCAGAAGGCCCCTTTACCTGTGAGCCTTCGCCTATTAAAGGAGTGAGGGGTATCGACCCTTGCGTGCTTACCGATGATGACGGTTCTGCCTATATCTATTGGAGCGGGATGGGTATCCGAGCAGCCAAACTGAAGGCAGACATGAAGGAACTCGATGGTGAGCAGAAGGAGATGAAGGGTCTTCCAGAGGGTTTCAAGGAAGGTCCTTTCGCCTTTAAGCGTGACAACTGGTATTATCTCACCTTCCCTTGGGTGCGTGGCAGCAAGGAGAATGGGGCTAACCCCACAGAGACATTAGCCTATGCGATGTCGAAGTCACCCCTTGGGCCTTGGGATTTTAAGGGTATTATCATGGCTGAGCATGACAACGGCTGCTGGACCAACCACCACAGTATCCTCGAATATAAAGGCCAATGGTATATCTTCTACCACCGCAACTATTTTTCTCCTAAGGATGATAAGCGTCGTTCGGCCTGTATCGAAAAGGTGTTCTTCAATGCCGATGGTACCATTCAGGAGGTGAAGGAGACCCTGCGTGGCGTTGGTGTCAATAAGGCGACAGAACGCATCGACATTGATCGCTACAGTGCAGTGAGTGATGGTTGTACAACGGCTTTTGTCGATAGCCTGCATCCGTTCCGTAGCTATAGTATCAGTCTGCCGCAGACGGACAGTTGGGTTCGCTATAACGATGTTGATTTCGGCTGTATCACCGATGGGTATCTGGTGGTTTGTGCCAAGGCCTCTGCCAATACGGAATTCTATCTTCGCGAGAAATCTCCGAAGGGAAAGATTATTGCTAAGATTCCTGTGACTGTCGTTAGCCAGATGGGTTCCTTCAAGCGTGATATGTCAGGCCAGTGGCTGACGCTGACGGCACCTCTGCTTTACACACCCAACGGTGTGACCGACCTTGTTCTGACATGCGAGGGAACAGGTGTCGGCGTCGATTGGATTCAGTTTAAGAACCGCCCCAAGTATTTCTCGGCTGTCAGCACACCTTCTGCACAACCCGATGCCGCTGGATATATCCATCGTTGGATGTTGCTCGAACCCATCAAACAGGATATCCGTTCGAATGTCATTTTCACATATAGCTGGCTCCGTGAGGCTTTCTCAAAGACCTATTTCAAGAATCAGATGACGATTTTGCCTAAGACTGGTCAAAAGACGAAGGTGGGCTCGCAGACGTTGAAATGGCATGCGCTCGATAGTGAGAACTACAATGTCAAACTCTTCCGCTTCGCCGAGAAGTGGGGTGATCAGACCTATGGCTCCCTCTTCTGGGGCGTTACCGTCATCGACAGTCCGGAGGAATACGCAAACATCCGTCTGTCAGCAGGCTCTAATGGCGCCTCTATCTGGTGGCTCAATGGCGATGAGGCCCTGCTGTTGGAAGGAGACCGCCGGATGGTAGAAGACGATGGCATGTCGCAGCGCATCACGCTGAAGAAAGGACGTAATATCCTGCGCTTTGCCCTGATTAATGGTCCAGGACTCAGCGACTTCTGCGTGCGATTCCTTGATGAGAACAATAACCCGATTACAAACTTTTCAATATTTCAGCCATAATATGAAAAAGCTCTATAGTCTATTCGCAATTCTGACAGTCTCTGCTGCTGCCAATGCTCAGGTGGGAGCACCCTATATCCATGATCCCTCTACCATTGCCGAGTGTGAGGGAAAGTATTATACCTTCGGCACTGGAGGTGGAGGGCTTATCTCTGAAGATGGCTGGAGTTGGCATAGCGGTGCAGAGCGTCCAGGTGGCGGTGCTGCGCCTGATGTGCTGAAGATAGATGACAGATATCTTGTCATATACGGTGCCACAGGTGGCGGTCTGGGTGGCGGCCATAATGGACGCATCCTGACAATGTGGAACAAGACGCTTGATCCCAAGTCGCCAGACTTCAAGTTTACAGATCCCATTGAGGTCTGTGCCTCTGATGGTATGGAGGATCAGGATGCCATCGATCCAGGCTTGCTGCTCGATCCTACGACGGGTCGTCTCTGGGCCTGCTATGGCACTTATTTCGGCACTATCCGTCTCATAGAACTCGATGCCAAGACAGGCGAGCGTGTCAAGGGCAACAAGGAACTTGACATCGCCATCGACTGTGAGGCAACAGACCTTCTCTATCGCGATGGCTGGTACTATCTGCTGGGTACGCACGGAACCTGTTGTGATGGTGTCAACTCTACCTATAATATCGTTGTAGGCCGTTCTAAATCAGTGACGGGTCCTTATCTCGACAATGTAGGCCGTGATATGTTCCATGGTGGTGGTAGGATGGTGATTGCTGCTGAGGAGCGCGCCTGTGGGGCCGGACACTTCGGACGCTTCAGCATTGACGAGGGCGTGGAGGTGATGTCGTTCCATTGGGAGGCCGATTTCGAGCTGAGTGGTCGTTCTACGCTCGCCATCCGTCCGCTGGTGTGGAAGAATGGATGGCCTGTGGCTGGCGACAACTTCAAGGGCGTTCTGAGTGAGCGTCGCGGATATGCCCTTGAGATGGCTGCCGACTTTGTCCGCATGCAGCAGGAACGTCAGAACTGGTTCAACCGCAGCCAGATGCAGCAGCCTGCCAAGCCCATCGCCAACCAGGCTCTCGCAGAGGTTGCAGGCACCTGGCCTGAAGGGATTATTCCTGCCCGCATTGCCGATTATATGTACCGTCCTCACCAGCGTTGGACCATCACCCCAGTCAACGAAGCTGGCGGCTATCTGAGTAATCCCTACTTCAAGATACTGATTGAGGGTACGGAACGGGCTCTGGCTGCAACGGCAGACAAGGAGGTGACCGTCGTTCCCGGCTATACTGGCGCTGACGAGCAGCTTTGGCGTATCGAACAGCTTACCGATGGCACCTATCGCATCATGCCGAAAGCCATTCCTGGCATCGAGGGCGTCAACACAACGTTCTGTCTCTACTCAGCAGGCGACAGCACACCAACCCTTGCCAAGTACGACTTCAGCAGTGATAACTCCAAGTGGAATTTCCGGAAATACTAAACACTCAAATCTCTCAAGTACACATATTCTTTTCTCAACCACGAATTACACGAATTTCACGATTTTTTTTCTGCGCGCAGTGATTAACTTTACGCATGCTTAATATGTTTATTCTGCTATGACAGGTATTAATTAAATTCGTGTAATTCGTGTAATTCGTGGTCGTTAAAGCCCGGAACGTGGTCGTTATAGACTTCCGAAAGTTGAGTTATTTAGTTATAGTTGATATTCGTTATTCCGCGTACTCTATTTCATAGACACCATGTGTAGTTGCGCGCACCGTTGAGGTTTCTGCTGTGTAGTCCCTAACAAAGGATACCACACGGTCGCCAGCGGTGGTGTACTCGTAGTAGTAGACAACAGTCCCAACGGTAGCGGTCTTTACCAGATTCTTGCTGAGGGCAGAACTGTCGTCTCCTACTCCTCCAATGGAAAGAAGACCCGTCTGTAAGAGTATGTCATTATAGAAAGGATTGAGCAACGCGGTGTATTCGTAGGAGATTATTTCGGTGGAGTGACCGCCGTTCAACAGGTCGCTTTCAACAGTCTTTGACACGACGTTGTCACCCTGCCATTCATAGCTGGTGACCTCCTTTACGGTAGCAGTAGGGCTTACCTCTGTCTCTCCGGTGAATACATTGGTGCACTCGGTCTTCACCAGCTTGTTGCCGCTATAGGTATAGGTGGTGGTGTGGATGATGTCTACGATGCCGTCGAAGGGCACGGTATATACCGTTTGTGCCAGGCGGCCTTGGGCATCATACTCGTATGCGTAGTTGAAACGGGCATTGTTTAGCTTGGCATTAATGACGCGCTGACTGTTGTCGTAGGTCAGAACCCAAGTACCATTGGTTGTCTCTATGCTTTCCAGACGGTCTCCCGTCCTTTGGAAACCATAGAGCAGGGAACGTTCATTAGCCCTGTCATAGAGAGTAACCCAATTGCCGGCAACATTTCTTTCTGCCTTCACCGTATTCGCTAAATAGATTTTGCTAACCTTTGGCAGCTGCTTCTCCGTAGGCGTCACAGGGTCGTCGTCTGATGAACACGAGGTGAACACACTTGTGCCGCATACAAGGGCAGCGGCCATTGCCCATAGAAGAGTTCTTTTCATATCTTTTCTTTAATAGTTAATTCAAGTTTCTGAAGCACGCATATTCTTTTCTCTACCACGAATTTCTCGAATTTCACGAATTTTTTGCTGCGCACTGCGATTTACTTTACACATACTTAATAC
>CAJOOC010000132.1 GCA_905236165.1 uncultured Prevotella sp.
GCCTTCTTCCTTTTCGGCTGCTTTTTGCTTTTATACGTGACATCTTGTCAAGTCTCATCGGTCATATAGCCCGCTATACTCCCTCTTCAACTTACAATCTGTCACTGTCTAAAATTCAAATATCAGCGCGAGCGAATTAATAGAGCCCACCTACAAAATAAGTACTAAAGGTGGGTGAACGGGCACTCCTACCTTTTTTATTTTTCGCGTGCAAAATTAGCAATATTATTCCATTGCAACCACGCTTTTCTATAGAAAAGACCCAAAATATCCTC
This sequence comes from uncultured Prevotella sp., assembly GCA_905236165.1. Classification (GTDB taxonomy): domain Bacteria; phylum Bacteroidota; class Bacteroidia; order Bacteroidales; family Bacteroidaceae; genus Prevotella. The sequence continues at coordinate 276 of CAJOOC010000132.1, forward strand.
TTATTTAATGTTTTTTCACACAAACCATTCCGCCACTTGACATAAACGAGGGAAAGTATGGAATAATTTAACTATCGGAAGTAGGGTGTTCAATTTGTTGTACCCCATTTTGGCACGGTCAATACTTGCTGAGGCCGGGGACGTGGGCGTCCCGCCCACGTCCCCGGGTACAACAAATTGAACACCCTACTTCAGAAAGTTGAGATAATTTAAAAAAATCGGAGAAAAATTTGGTGGTTTGGAGATTATTTAATAACTTTGCACCGATTTTAGTACAGATACTCGATATAAGATGAAGTCATACGCAGCTTTTTATTACTTCTATTTTTACTTTGCAGAGAAATGTGAAGCGGGAAGTTGCGTGTAAGTTCAACTTAAAATTATAAAGACTGTTACGACAAACAAAAGATACAGCAATATCCCGCATAGACCAAAATCTAAGCGGGATTTTTTCATATAGAACCACATTATTAATATATAAAGAGACAATGAAGAGAATAGCAATACAAGGCGAGATAGGCAGTTTCCACGATATCACGGCTCACCATTACTTTGATGGCGAGCAGATGCAGATAGTGTGCTGCTCAACCTTTGAGGAGGTGTTCGACAATATGAGCCAGGACCCCACGATGATAGGCATCATGGCCATTGAGAACACCATCGCCGGTTCGTTGCTCCACAACTATGAGCTGCTGCGTCAAAGTGGCTGCACCATAGTGGGTGAGCATAAGACACACATCAGTCATTGCCTCTGTGCTCTGCCCGGCCAGACGAAGAGCGACCTTAATGAGGTACACTCCCACCCCGTGGCTCTGGCCCAATGCCGCAACTATCTCTCACGCCATCCCTATATGAAGATTGTGGAGGATGAGGACACGGCAGGTTCGGCAAAATGGATAGCGGAGAACAAACTGAGCGGCGTCGCTGCTCTCTGTCACGCTGATGCTGCAAGACTCTATGGGCTGGAGGTGCTGGAAGATAACGTGGAGGACAATCCGCATAACTTCACCCGCTTCCTCGTCATTTGCGACCCTCGAAAGGCTGACTTCCTGCGTGCCCTCAACGAGGCAAACAAGTCGAGCATCGTCTTCTCGCTGCCACACGAGGAAGGTTCGCTCTCTCAGGTGCTGAGCATCCTGTCGTTCTACAAGATAAACCTCACAAAGATACAGTCGCTGCCCATCATAGGGCGCGAATGGGAGTATATGTTCTATGTGGACGTGACCTACGACGACCTCACACGATACCGACAGAGCATCGACGCTATCACGCCTCTCACCCGAGACCTGGTGATACTGGGAGAATATAGGGCGAGTTAACAAACCTTTTCGAATTAACAAATTAACAAATTAACAAATTAACGAACCCCGAACGAGGCGACTATAAAGAATTGCCCGTTGTTGCCCCTGCGGGGCGGGCAAATTCTTTAAGAAGCATTGCGAGTGGGTCGGCGAAAGTCAATTAACACAAACCATAATACGAAGATGTTTAAGATACAACCAGCCGACAGGCTTTCCTTAGTTCAGGAATATTATTTCAGCCGCAAGCTGAAGGAAGTGGCTCAGCTTAATGCTGAGGGTAAAGATATCATCAGCCTTGCAATAGGTTCACCCGATATGCCACCATCAGAGAAGACCATCGAGACATTGTGTAAGACGGCCTACGACCCTAATGCTCACGGCTATCAGCCCACATCGGGCATACCGGAGTTGAAGGAGGCTATGGCTTATTTCTATAAGCGTTGGTATGATGTAGATCTCGACCCTAAGACGGAGATACAGCCCATGATAGGTTCGAAGGAGGCCATCCTTCACGTGACGCTGGCTTTCTGCAGCCCTGGCGACGAGGTGCTGGTGCCCAATCCCGGTTATCCCACTTATACGTCGCTCTCGAAGATACTGGGACAGACGATTGTGAACTATGACCTCAAGGAGAACGATGGCTGGCAGCCAGACTTCGAGCAGTTGGAGGCTATGGACCTCTCGAAGGTGAAGCTGATGTGGACGAACTATCCCAATATGCCTACTGGCGGCAATGCACGTCGCGCCACCTATGAACGCCTGGTGAAGTTTGCCCGTGAGCACAACATCGTGGTAGTGAACGACAACCCCTATTCCTTTATCATTAACGACAATCCTCAGAGCCTTCTGCAGGTGGAGGGTGCGAAGGAGTGCTGCATAGAGTTCAACTCCATGTCGAAGAGTCACAACATGCCCGGCTGGCGCGTAGGAATGGTAGCTACGAACAGCGAGTTCATCTCGTGGATTCTGAAGGTGAAGTCGAACATCGATTCAGGCATGTTCCGCGGCATACAGCTGGCAGCAGCTCAGGCCTACCACAATGATGACGCGTGGCACCGACAGTATAACTACGAGAACTACAAGCGCCGCCGCAAGTATGCCGAAGAGATAATGGACGTGCTGGGATGCAAGTATGACAAAGACTCTGTAGGCATGTTCCTCTGGGGCAGAATACCAGACTCTTACGCTACCTGTGAGGAGCTGACGGAGAAGGTTCTCCACGAGGCACGCGTCTTCATCACACCGGGTTTCATCTTCGGCTCGAACGGCGACCGATACATACGCATCTCCCTCTGCGCAAAAGACGAGAAGATGCAGGAGGCGCTGGAACGAATTATTCGAACCTTTTCAAATTAACAAATTAACAAATTAACGAATTAACGAATTAACGAATTATAAGAGGTCGAACCTTTTTCTACGCGGGCGAGACGCCCACGTCCCTGGATTGACGAAGTTAATGCTTAAAGCTTAAAGCTTAATGCTTAAAGCTTAAAGCTTAATGCTTAACGAATTAGAAAATTAACATCAAAATACGACATAACATGGAAGAACTTCAGCTACAACCACTTAACCTGCCCAAGGACACCGAGACTGGTCCGTTGGTTATCGCAGGCCCCTGCTCTGCCGAGACGGAAGAGCAAGTAATGACTACCGCCAAGCAGCTCGCCGAGAAGGGCTGCCACATCTTCCGCGCCGGAGTATGGAAGCCACGCACCAAGCCAGGAGGCTTCGAGGGCCACGGTGAGCCCGCCCTGAAATGGATGAAGCAGGTGAAGGAAGAGACAGGCATGCTCATTGGCACCGAGGTGGCCACTCCCGAACACGTGGCGCTGGCCATGAACTATGGTGTTGACATCCTTTGGATAGGTGCACGTACCTCTGCCAACCCCTTCGCCATGCAGCAGCTGGCCGACTCTATGCACGGCCTCGACATTCCCGTATTCGTGAAGAACCCCGTCAACCCCGACTTGGAGCTGTGGATAGGAGCGCTGGAGCGCATCAACCAGGCAGGCATCAAGAAGCTGGGAGTCATACACCGCGGTTTCTCCTCTTTTGAGAAGACGATGTATCGCAACGCCCCAATGTGGCAGATACCCATAGAGCTGCGCCGCCGCATACCCGAGCTGCCCATCATCTGCGACCCTTCACACATGGGAGGCAAGCGCGAACTCATCGCTCCGCTGTCGCAGCAAGCCCTCGACCTGGGCTTCGACGGACTGATGATAGAGAGCCATTGCGACCCCGACAAAGCCTGGAGCGATGCCAAGCAGCAGCTCACACCCGATGTATGCGACTACGTCATCAGCCTCCTCGTATCACGCGACGGCACCTTCACCACAGAGGGCATCAAGCAGCTCAGACAGCAGATTGACGAGGTGGACAACAAACTCATGGAACTGCTCTCACGACGCATGCGCATCTGCCGAGAGATTGGCCAGTATAAGAAGGAACACAACATCGCCGTGCTGCAGACAGGACGTTACAACGAGATTCTCGACAAGCGCGGAGCACAGGGTGCACTCATGGGTATGAGCGACTCCTTCGCCAAGCAAATCTTCGAGCACATACACGAAGAGTCAGTAAGGCAGCAACTCGAGATTGTTAATAAGTGAAGAATGAAGAATTAATACATTAACGATATCATAATGAAAATCCTTATCCTTGGTGCAGGTAAGATGGGTTCGTTCTTCATCGACCTGCTTAGCTTTGACCACGAAGTGGGTGTATATGAAAAAGACCCCAAGCGCATGCGTTTCACATACAACTGTCAGCGCTTCACCATGCTCGACGAGATCAAGGCCTTCGAGCCAGAGCTCGTCATCAACGCCGCCACGGTGAAATACACCATCCCAGCATTCAACGAGGTGCTACCCTACCTGCCTCAGTCGTGCATTCTCTCCGATATAGCATCGGTAAAGACCGGTCTGAAGGAGTTCTATGAGAGCACGGGACGCCGCTTCGTGTCAACGCACCCTATGTTCGGCCCTACCTTTGCCAACCTCAACCAGCTATCTGAGGAGAACGCCATCATCATCAACGAGGGCGACTACATGGGTCGATGCTTCTTCAAAGACCTCTATTCGCGCCTCGACCTGAACATATACGAATACTCCTTCGAGGAGCACGACAAGACGGTGGCCTACTCACTCTCAATACCCTTCGTATCTACATTCGTATTCTCTGCGGTGATGAAGCACCAGGATGCTCCTGGCACCACCTTCAAACGTCACCTGCGCATAGCAAAGGGTGTGCTCAACGAGGATGACTACCTCCTGCAGGAAGTACTCTTCAACCCCTATACCCACGACCAGGTGGACCAGATACGCAAGGAACTGAAGGAACTGCTCGAAATCATCGACACAAAGGATGCTCCGGCCATGAAGGCCTATCTCACAAAGATACGCTCAAACGTAAAGCGCGACGTGGAAGCGTTGAGAAATTAAAAAACAAGAATACTATAACGACCACGCTCCGGACTTTTACGACCACGAATTACACGAATTACACGAACCCCGAATGAGGCGACTATGAAACGCTTGTCGTTTCAAGGAGCATCCTGAGCGGGTCAGCGAAGCTAATTACAATAGCTTCGCACTGCAAATCACTTTATTCGGTTTAATTCGAGAAATTAGTGGTAGAGAAATTACAGTGCGCAGCAAAAAATTCGTGAAATTCGAGAAATTCGTGGTAGAGAAAAGAATATGCGTGCTTGAGAAAGTTGAGTAAAAAATATTAAAGTAACTAGTATCTGATAACTGGTAACTAATAAAATGGGATGGTTTCTTGACGAAGCCATCCCATTAAAAATTCTCACTGTATACCGTCAATGGTGATACCCTCGATGCCTTTGGCAATCTTCAGTATCATGCCCTGCAGGGCTTTGCCTGGGCCGCACTCAACGAAGTCCGTTGCACCGTCCTTAATCATCTGCTGCACCTCATAGGTCCACTTCACGGGAGCCGTGAGCTGTGCTATCAGGTTCTGCTTTATCTCGGCAGCATCGGTATGAGCCTTGGCGTCAACATTCTGGTAAACGGGAATGCGAGGAGTATGGAACTCTGTTGCCTCTATGGCAGCCTGCAGCTCGTCCTTTGCCGGCTGCATCAGAGGAGAATGGAAGGCACCGCCTACGGGCAGCACGAGTGCACGCTTGGCACCAGCCTCCTTCATTGCCTCACAGGCTTCGTTGATAGCCTCTACGTTACCAGAGATGACGAGCTGTCCGGGGTTGTTATAGTTTGCACATACAACGACGTGTCCGGGCTTATTGATGCCAGCACATATCTCTTCTATCTGCTCATCCTTAAGACCTATGATGGCGGCCATTGTTGAGGGGGCTGCCTCGCAAGCCTTCTGCATTGCCATAGCACGCTGGCTGACAAGCTTCAGACCGTCTTCGAAAGACAGCGCTCCGGCAGCTACGAGGGCTGAGAACTCTCCCAGCGAGTGACCTGCCGTCATCTCTGCGTCAAACTCGTCGCCAAGGCAGATGGCCTTGATGACAGAATGAAGAAATACTGCAGGCTGTGTCACCTTTGTCTGCTTCAGCTCTTCGGCTGTTCCGTCAAACATGATCTTGGTTATCTCAAAACCAAGTATCTCGTTTGCTTTGTCAAACAACTCTTTGGCCTTTGGATTGCTCTCGTAAAGGTCCTTGCCCATTCCGGGGAATTGGGCACCCTGGCCAGGAAAAACAAATGCTTTCATATTGATGGTGGTTTTATTCAAAAATCCCGAGCACCTTACGTACAGGTATTCGGGACTTTCTTGTGTATATTAAATAAGATGTATGAATACAGAGTTTGCCATAAGCATTACTCAGCAGCCTCTTCAGCAGCTGGAGCCTCAGCAACAGGAGCTTCCTCAGCAACGAACTCTACGTTTGATGCCTCTGAATCTACTGTCTCTACAGTTTCCTTTGCGGTCTCGGCCCCGGCCTCTACCTCTGTGGCAGGCTTCTCAGCAGCGCTGTTGTTCTCTGCAAGTACGGTAACAGGAATCTCTACCTTTACCTCCTTGTGGAAGATGACGGTAGCAGCAAACTCACCGACAGTCTTGATGTCCTTCATGACAATCTGCTTGCGGTCGATGTTGATGCCCTTCTTAGCGAGCTCGTCAGCTACGATGCCTGCGTTAACAGAACCGTACAGTACGCCTGTGGCACTTACCTTTGCAGGGATCTCAAGGCTTACGCCGTTGAGCTGCTCAGCCTCCTTCTCAGCTGCAGCCAGGATAGCTGCCAGCTTGTGAGCCTGCTGCTTCAGGTTCTCTGCAAGAATCTTCTTTGCAGAAGGTGAAGCGATGACAGCCTTACCAGAAGGGATAAGATAGTTGCGGCCATAGCCAGACTTTACGTTTACTATATCGTTCTTGAATCCAAGACCTATGATATCTTCTTTCAGTATAATTTCCATTGTGTAATCCTCCTTTTTTAATTACTTCATCATGTCGGTTACATAAGGGAGAAGTGCTATCTGGCGTGCACGCTTTACAGCCTGTGCCACGCGGCGCTGGTACTTCAGTGATGTTCCGGTGATACGACGTGGAAGGATTTTACCCTGCTCGTTAAGGAACTTCTTAAGGAACTCAGGGTCCTTATAGTCAATGTACTTGATACCGCTCTTCTTGAAACGACAATACTTCTTCTTGCGAGTGTCGATGGTGGGTGCGGTAAGGAAACGGATTTCTGTGTTCTCTGCCATTGTTTAAGCCTCCTCTTCTTTTTTAGCAAGCTTGTTGCGACGCTTCTCAGCATAGGCTGAAGCATACTTGTCAAGCTTGACGGTCATGAAACGGATTACTTTCTCCTCGCGACGATAAGCTGTCTCGAGCTTGTCAATAACTGTTGGCTCTGCCTTAAACTCTACGAGATTGTAGAAGCCTGTTGACTTCTTGTCAATAGCATAAGCCATCTTCTTGAGTCCCCAAGCCTCTTCGTTCAGAATTTCGGCACCATTGTCCTTGAGCACCTTTGTGAACTTAGCGACCGTTTCCTTTGTCTGGTCATCAGACAAAACGGGAGTCAGAATGAAAACGGTTTCGTAATGATTCATCATTGTTTTGTGAATGAAATTTTTAATGTAACTATAGTTCTGCCCAGCGCAGGTTTGCGCAAAAGCGGTGCAAAGGTACTAATTTTATTTCAATTAGCCAACTTTGCACCGCTTATATATAATAAGGTGTAAGCCTTGTATCGTAATTTCTTAATTTACATCAACGCACGACAGCAGAAATTCCCGCTTCATCATTACTCTTCCTCGCATTTTCCGCAGCAGCAGGGGCCTACGAGCTTCCACAGTATTACTGCTACGACAGCACCGATGAATGGTCCTACTATGAACACCCAGAGGCTGCTCAGAGCGTCGGCATTAGCAGAGAACAGAGCAGGTCCGAAGGAACGGGCCGGGTTTACTGATGTACCGGTGAAGTGAATGCCTACGAGGTGTATCAGTATGAGTGAGAGGCCTATAGCCAGTCCGGCGAAGTTGCCTGCACCAACCTTTGGGCTGGTTGTGCCGAGCACTACGAGGACGAACAGGGCCGTGAGCACTATCTCCACGATGAGTCCGCAAACGGCATTGCCGTCAACGCCACCCAGGCCATTGGCACCGATGCCTGACTCGCAGCCGTAGATGCCGATAAGACACGCACCTGCAATGACGCCGCCGATGAACTGAGCTACCCAGTAGCCGCAGGCATCTTTTGCACTCATGCGCTTGTCAAGCAGGCAACCCAGCGTGATGGCGGGATTGATGTGACAACCTGAGATGCCACCGATAGTGTAGGCCATTGCTACAACAGCAAGACCGAATGCGATGGCGGTGCCTACTACCGAAGCAGCGTCCTCACCGCAGTTAAGGCTTGCGGCAGCACCGCAACCCAGGAAGGTCAGCACGAAAGTGCCGAGAGCTTCTGCATAATACTTTTTCATAATTCCTTTGTTTAGTTTAGTTAGTTAAGTTAAAGTGTATGAGGGTATTATTTATCGATGAAATAAGCATAGAACACACACAGTCCCACGATGCAGGCCACACCGAGTGCAACCACGAAGATAAAGCGCCGCTTGGCATCCTTCAGTCTGCGGTGCTTCTCCATGTGGAAACGCATCTTAGATGTAGGGTCAGTATACTTTGACTCCGAAAAGAAATCCTTCCACGTCACCTTCTCATTACCAGTCTTTATAGAATGGTCGTGATGATGATGGTGATGGTGGTGATGTTCACTATGACTACGTTCTGCGTTCTGATCCATCTTAATTTATACTATATGGTTCATTCAACTCTCAAAACTTAATGCTTAAAGGGGACGTGGGCGTCCCGCCCGCGACAAAGCCTAACCCCGAACGAGGCGACTATGAAACGCTTGTCGTTTCAAGGAGCGTCCTGAGCGGGTCAACGAAGTTAATGCTTAAAGCTTAAAGCTTAATGCATAATGCTTAATGCTTAATGCTTAATGCTTAATAGCTTCTCGCTATCAACACCCTGTGCTTGGCGGGCTTGCCTGACACCATATCCACGCCTGGTGTCTGCTCGAAGGCAAACGGCACGCAGCGTATCGTGGCCTGCGTCTCCTCCTTGATCTGTGCCTCCGTCTCGGCTGTGCCGTCCCAGTGGCAGAGGAAGAAACCGCCGTCCTTCACCTTCTCCTTGAACTCCTCGTAGTTGTCACACTCATAGATATGGGCATCGCGGAAGTCCTTGGCCTTCTTGAAGATATTCTGCTGAATATCCTCCAGCAGGCCCTCTATGCGCTCTGCCAGACCGTCGAAGGCTACCGTCTCCTTCTCCAGCGTGTCGCGGCGCATTATCTCCACGGTGCCGGCCTCGAGGTCGCGGCCACCCATCACGACGCGTACGGGCACGCCCTTCAGCTCATAGTCGGCAAACTTGAAGCCAGGACGCTTATTGTCGGCATCGTCATACTTCACGCTGATGCCCTTAGCCCTCAGCGCCTCCATGACGGGCTGGAACTTCTCGGCTATCTGATCCTGCTGCTCACCCTTTCCGATAGGTATTATCACCACCTGCAGCGGTGCCAGTCGTGGTGGGAGCACAAGGCCGTTATCATCGGAGTGGGTCATGATGAGCGCACCGATAAGGCGTGTCGACACGCCCCATGAGGTAGCCCAAACATACTCCTGCTTGTTGTCCTTGTTAAGGTACATCACGTCGAAGGCCTTGGCAAAGTTCTGGCCAAGGAAGTGTGAGGTGCCTGACTGCAGCGCCTTGCCGTCCTGCATCATCGCCTCGATGGTATAGGTGTCGAGGGCGCCGGCGAAACGCTCCGTCTCGCTCTTCACGCCCTGCATCACGGGCACTGCCATCCATTCCTCGGCAAAGGTGGCATACACCTTCAGCATCTTCCGTGCTTCCTCTTCTGCCTCTTCCCGGGTGGCATGGGCGGTGTGACCCTCCTGCCACAGAAACTCGGAGGTGCGCAGGAAAGGACGGGTGCGCATCTCCCAGCGCATGACGTTACACCATTGGTTGCACATCAGGGGCAGGTCGCGCC
>CAJOOC010000133.1 GCA_905236165.1 uncultured Prevotella sp.
AGTTGTAGTTTGGGTGCACTATTGCGGGGGCAAAGGTACAACAAAACCACAACTGCTACAACGGGTAATTCTAAGGATGCTTACATTCAAGTTCCCGTTCCCGTTTTCGTTTTCGTCTTCGTCTTCGTAGCCAGGGACGTGGGCGTCTCGCCCGCGATAATGCTTAATGCTTAACGCTTAACGCTTAACGCGTGACACGTACCCCTACCGGTGTTCTGCTCTTATCCTGCCATCATAAACCTGAACACCTCATCCTCTTGGAGTTCGGGACGTTCTGTTACCTTGCGGACATAATCACGAATCAGGAGCCGCCAGTCATTGCTTTTCATACTGAAGTAGCGTTCCTGATACTCCTTTTGGCACTCCACGACGATATTCAATATGGTGGTGCCTTCGTAGAGTTCCATCATGTTGTGTATCAATTGCCGCACTTCTGCATCGTTCTCAACATCTTCCAACATTGAGCCCTTGGGAATCATCCGAATTTCCTGTGCTTTCTTTGAGCGTTTTTTGGTCTCTGCAATAGCTTTCGAGAAATCGCCATTGCTGATGTCTGCAAACCTATGGAAGAAAGCCTTTAGCTTCTCCAGCACAGTAGCGATCTTCCCTTCACGGTTGGCATTAGGGTCAAAAGGATTCAGGGCAGGCATGATGCCGTCCAGCTCCATTCCTCCCTCTGGCACGTAGCCGCGCTCGTAGGCATTCTCTATGAACTCTACAGCCTGTTCACGCTTCAGGCCCTCTTCCTCAACGATGGTTTCAAACTGCCTGCGCTTTTCTTCATTCACGTATTGTTGCCATGCAGCATCCACCTCGCTGTTAGGGGTAAGGTTCTCAATAAACTTGTCTATAAGGTCTTTCTTGTCTCTCAGGTCAGGGCTACTGTTGATGGCCTTGTTTATCCTTACCCTTATCTCACCGTCCTGATTATGGCTCTCCCGATATTGTTCTACGAGGAAGAGGATGAAGTCTATATTCACCTCCACCTTCTTTATCAGTTCCATCTCAAATACCAAATCATCGCTGATGTCGGTTTTCGGATTTGGGTTATGGATAATGTGATCCCTTATATCAAGATATATGCTGGTATAGTCCTGCACGTCTCTCTCCGTGAGCATGTCAACCTCTGCAAACTCGTCAAAGACGCTCAGCAGGTGGCGCATCTTCACAATGCAGCCAAAGAGTTTTATGAAAGCCCTCTCTGCCTCTTCACCCACAGGCCGTTCGCCTGGTTTCAGGGTGTGCAGCAGTTCCTCCACCAATTCTTTGTAGCCCGGCTGATGCTTACCCTTCTCATCGTCAAAGCCCTCAAAGTAGTCGGCAAAGGGACGCAGGATTGACACACCCCGTGCCTCTGGGTCGCCAAAGAGCGAGAGAGCCTTGTTGGTGGGCTCTTCCAGATTGCGGAAACAGATGATGTTGCCAAACATCTTGCTACTGTTCAGAATACGGTTTGTCCTGCTATACGCCTGCAACAGTCCGTGATAACGCAGGTTCTTATCCACCCACAGCGTATTGAGCGTTGTCGCATCAAACCCCGTGAGGAACATATTCACAACAAGGAGAAGGTCTATCTCCCTGTTCTTCATTCTCAGCGATACATCCTTATAATAATTCGGGAATTTGTCAGCCGATGTGTCATAACTGGTGCCGAACATCTCGTTATAATCCCTAATGGCACTCTCCAGAAACTCCCTGCTCGGTGTGTCCAGTCCGTCTGTGTTGTCGTTGTTCTCGTCCTCATCGGGATCGTCCTCGTTCGGGGCATAGCTGAATATCGTTGCCACACGCAGCTGCTTATTGGCAGGCAGCTCCTCCATCTGCCTTTTCAGTTCCTTGTAATACTGCTTCGCCATAGGGATATTCTGCACGGCAAGAATACTGTTGAAACCACTCAGCAGCGACTCGTTGCGCACTTCCTCTACTGCCTTCTTCTTGTCCTTGGCCAGCTTCTCCACGTTGGTCACCACCTTCATCTTGTAGCTCTTGTCCTGCAGGGTCTGCTGGTCGTAGTGCTCCAGGATGTACTTTATGATGTTCTTCACGCGGCGTGGATCGCTCAGGGCTTTCTCCCTCTCTATGTCCCACACCTTGCTATTCTCCACTTCTTCCTTCTCCTTCATCGTGCGGATATACTCCACGCGGAAAGGCAGCACGTTATGGTCGCTGATGGCATTGACTATGGTATAGGTGTGCAGGCACTCGCCAAAGGCATCTTCCGTAGTCTTCACAAGGCCCACTCCCGTAGGCATGTTCTCTATAAAGATGGGCGTGCCGGTAAAGCCGAAGAGATAGTATTTCTTAAAGCGCTTCACTATCAGCTGGTGCATATCACCAAACTGGCTTCTGTGGCACTCATCGAATATCATCACCACCTCTTTCCCGTATATGTCGCTGTCGGGGTTCTTCTTTATGTAGCTCGTCAGCTTCTGTATCGTGGTGATGATTATCTTGCTCTTGCTGTTTGCTATCTGCTGTTCTAATGCCTTTGTAGAAGTATTGCCGTTTGCAGCACCCTTCTGAAAGCGGTCATACTCCCTCATGGTCTGATAGTCCAGGTCTTTCCTGTCAACCACAAAGAACACCTTCTCTATGTATGGCAGTTTCGTGGCTAACTGTGCTGCCTTGAAAGATGTCAGAGTCTTGCCCGAGCCTGTGGTGTGCCATATATAGCCTCCTGCACTCTGCTTGCCATAGAGCCTTGCATTATGTGCCACCTCTATGCGGTTCAGCAGCCTTTCCGTAGCTGCTATCTGATAGGGGCGCATTGCCATGAGTATCTGCTGCTCTGTCAGCACACAGAAACGTGTCAGGATGTTCAGCAAGGAGTGGCGGCTGAAGAATGTAGCCGTAAAGTCCTCAAGGTCTATCAGCAGTTTGTTCTTCGCATCGCTCCAGTATGAAGTAAACTCATAACTATTGCAGGTGCGTGGCTTGGGCTTGAACCCTTGAACTCCTTGAACTCTTAAACTCTTGACGTGTTCGTCGCGAGTAGTGTTTGAGTAATACTTTGTCTCCGTGCCGTTCGATATTACGAATACCTGCACATATTCATACAGCGCATTGTTTGCCCAGAACGACTCCCGTCCATAGCGGTTAATCTGATTGAAGGCCTCCTTCAGCGCCTTGCCCCTCTTCTTCAGCTCTATATGCACCAATGGCAGACCATTTACAAGGATTGTCACATCATAGCGGTTATCGTGCAGGCCGCCGTCTGTGGCATACTGGTTTATCACCTGCGTTATGTTGTGGTGAATGTCCTTCTTGTCTATCAGCGAGACATTCAGCTGAGTGCCGTCCTCACGCAGGAAGCTCTTCTTGTAGTCACGCTGAATGGTGAAGGCCTTTTCCTTTATGCCGTTGCTCTCCTTGGCTATCTCGCCTTTGAAGAACCGCTGCCACTCTGAGTCGGTAAACGTGATGTCGTTCAGCCGCTCTATCTGAGTACGGAGGTTTGCTATCAGTTCCTGCTCATTGTGTATGGGCAGGTACTCATAGCCCTGTCTTCCTAACTGGGCAATGAAAGCAGCCTCCAGTTCTGCCTCACTTTGATAGCCCGTCTCACGCTCCTTGTCTGGACGCACATACTCAGCAACTACCGTGCTCTGAGTGTTCTGAGAGATTATGTCAAGTTGTTCTGCCATAGCTTCAATCAATCTTCTTGCTCATAATAGTAAGAATAGTCAATACCCTTCATGAATATTTCGCGATCGTCAATCTTGTCAGTCAATGCACCTTTGAGTAAAGCCTTGATGGCAGTAGCATCCGTCGTACTCTGTCGCATGGCTGCCAAGTATTCCTTCTTGTCTATCTTACTCCAATTCACACACAACTTCAGACGTTTCTTGAATAACAGGTCGAGCCAGAGGCGTGTGCTTCGTCCGTTGCCTTCCATGAAAGGATGGGCCACGTTCATCTCCACATATTTATTTGCTATCTCTTCGAAAGTTGTTTCCGGCATTGCTTCGATGATTCTCAGGTTCTTCATCAGATACTCTGCACGACAGAATAGTGTTCCATCTTTCCAAATGGTTTTTGTGCGAATCTGACCTGCAAAATCATAAAGCCCCCCAAAAATATAAGCATGTATCTGTTGCAGGCACGTTACTGTCCCTGGTTCCATCGAGTCAAGCAGTCCGCTCTCTATGAGGGTATAGGCCTTCTTCTTACTCTGTCCGTCAATGGAGTTGTCGCTATAGGTGAACCACTCAAGAAAATTTCGTGCACGGTTGTTGGGATAGTTCTTGGCGAGCATTTGTACACAATCAGCATCAAGTGCATCAGTAAAACGTTGTTTACCATCAGGAGCCTGGAATTTGAAGTCGTGAGTGACACTCACGAGTTGAACGCCCTCTGTGTTGAGCTTCTTTTTGAGCCAACGCCAGTAGTTACCGGCCTTTTTATAATCATCCTCATCGTTGATGGCGCGCACGATGTCTATGGCTGAGAACCACCACTTGTTGTTCTCATCGTCCCACACGGCACGCACCTCGCGATCATTGAAAAAACGTATCGACATCTTACTCATACTCTTATGCTGTCTTTCTCTTAAATGTCAGCAACTTTTCTCTGTAATATTCATACTGTTTTCTGCGAGCCGCTATCTCTGCTGGCAAGCCACTCTGCAAGTCAGTTGTCAAAGCCTCAAAGCGGTCGAGGATGCTTACTATTCTTTCTTGCTCTGCAAGTGGGGGAATGGGGATGATAATCTTTTCCAAGTTCTCACTATTTACCCTGACCACCTTTACACCTGAAGCGTACTTCTTTTTCTGCTTGGCAAAACTTTCTGTTTGAAAGCAATATGCAATATATTTGGGATTTTGGTTATGATGGAATATGTGGGCATCACCACTAATGGCGACTTCTCCACCAAGCCATGCAGTTGCCTTACAACAAGCATCGACATCTTCACTCGTTGTCGCAATCAATAAATCACCATAATTTGCTTTTTTACATTTATCATAAAGTTCTTTTTTGATGAATGATTTGTTCTTGTCTGCAAAAGTCCCATAATAGGTGTGTAATTGTCCGTAATGGATACATGGATATCCATCATCAACGAAGTCAGATTTCTGTATGCCATTCCCTTTTATCAACATTCCAATATCTCCAAGCTTTTCAAATCTTACCCCCCCCCACTTTGTCGAATGTCAGGAGCTTATTCCTGTAGTACTCATACTGCTTTCGCCTTGCTTCTAGCTCTGCTTCTAGCTCCGCTTCTAGCTCCGTAAAATTGTCGAGGTACTCGACAATTTTACTCTGCACCTCCAATGGAGGCACAGGGATTTCAAAGTTTTGAATCATGGGTTTTCTTATTGATGTAACAGTTGCACTTACAGCCTTGCCCAATATATATTTCTTAAACGAATTACGCAAATAGTAATATGCAAATTTTGCATTTACTGAATTTGTAATAAAATGAATACGATAA
>CAJOOC010000134.1 GCA_905236165.1 uncultured Prevotella sp.
AAGAATTACGCGAACCCCGAATGAGGCGACTATGAAACGCTTGTCGTTTCAAGGAGCATCCTGAGCGGGTCAACGAAGTTAATTACACGAATTCTTCGTTAATTGAGTCAGTTGCTCAAGCGAAGCCAAAGTATTATTCGTGTAAAGTGGTAGGAAATTAGACTATTCTATTCGAAGATTTTGAATTTGTACCCCTGATCCTTAAGATATCTTATTGATGCAGGCAATGCATAGTGTAGTTTTTCGATGCTCTTTAGTGAGTCGTGAAAGGTTATGATTGAGCCGTTTCTAGAATAGAGCACTATGTTGCGCAAGACGTCAAAGGCGTTGAGCAGGTGGGAGTAGTCACGCGTGACGAGGTCCCACATCACCACCTTATATCTCCTGCACAGAATGTTATATGCACTGAGCCACATCCATCCGTGTGGCGGTCGGAAAAGGTGCGAGTGGATGAGTTCGTTGGCCTTCTCGGTATTCTTGATGTAATTGTGATAGTGGTGTCGAAGGCAACCCCAGTGGTTGTATGTATGATTACCCACCTGATGCCCCTCGTCCACGATACGTTGGAAGAGCTCGGGGTAGCGAGCCACGTTCTCGCCTACAACGAAGAAGGTGGCCTTGACGCCATGCTCTCTGAGGGTGTCGAGGATGAAGGGTGTGGACTCCGGTATGGGACCGTCATCGAAGGTGAGGTATACAGAGTGGTCGTCAGGATCCATGCGCCACAAGGCCTTCGGATATATCCAACGGAGCCACTTGGAAGGTTGCTCTATTAGCAAAACGTTTCAAATTAACAAATTAACAAATTAACGAATTAACGAATTGGCCCTCTCCCCGTCCCTCCGAAGGGACGGGGAGAGGTTTTTTCGTAGCGAAGCGCTTCGTAGTCACGAAGTGACGTTTCGTAGGCCGCAGGCCTTTAGTACTCCAGTTTTCCTCCTCGCTTTTCGAATGCAGCGAGGTACGTGTGGAAGTCTTCCGTTAGTTTCTGGCAGTACGAGTGGTCATATACGTCTACAGTCTCCAGCATTCGCTGCATCATGTAGAACTGATACATGCACTCTCTCTGCGACGACATGAAGCGGCTCTGGTTGAGTGAGAGATACCATGAGAGGTATTCTGTAGCGTTCTTCCACATCTCCTGAATGATGGCCTGCGCCTTCTTGGTGTTGCCCAGCTGATAGTAGGCATCGGCAAAGTCGCCGCCGCCATAGAGGTAGTTGATAGGCAGGTTGTAGTTTGGCATTACCTTCTCGGCATACGCCAATACCTTCGCAGCCTTGTCTTTCTTGCCCTCCATGAGCAGACGTGTTACGAGCGTTCCGAAGAGACGGCGGTGTGTGGCACACATGCGCGACACAGTCTCATCGAGGTAGATGCCCGGCTTGTCCAGACCACCGTACTTGAACTTGTTCATCATCAGGTCGTAGGTCTTCTCGGTATCGAAGTTACCCTCGGTGTCCTTTGTGCGGAACGGTGTGATGCGGTTGACGAGGCCTTCCTGTATGAAGTTCTCGCCGAGGTTCATGTAGTTCTCCTGACCTACGGTGAGTGCTACGTACATTGGGCGCGTCCAATTGTGCTGTGAGAGCATCTCAAGGAGCATGAGGTCGCCCTTGTAGAGTGCGCGCTTTCCTGCAAGCGAGATAGCCATACGCTCCGGTATCACCACGTTGCCCTCCTCATCCTTTGGCAGCATCATGCCGCTCTTGATGACGGCCTCACGGTCGATGTTCATATAGAGCGTGTCGGTAGGGATGACGTGCATCTCGTTGTTGTCCTTGTTGCCACGCACCCAGCGCGTGAGGACATTCTTGATTTCAAATGGGTCCTCGCCGAACTCCTTGGCGGCAGCCTCGGGGTCTTCCTGGAAATACTGCAGTATCTGCTCCTTGTATTCAGGCTCTACGGAGACGTATTCGTTGGTTCCGGAGCAATAGTCCAGTCGAGGCCACGTGATAGGCAGCGATGGTGACTTCCATGCTGGGCGCACCATCTGGTCGATGTACCAGTCGGTCTGCAGGTAAGAGAGGTTGCAGACACGTGCATCGGTGCGATACTGCTCCACATCCTGATTGTACCAAAGAGGGAAGGTGTCGTTATCGCCGTTGGTGAAGATGATAGGGTTGGAGCCCTCCTGCAGGGAAGCGAGGTAGTTCTGTCCGAAGTCGCGACAGGTGTAGCGCCCTGAGCGGTCGTGATCGTCCCACGTCTGGCTGGCCATCTGAACAGGCACGAGCAGACAGGCGAGTCCTATTACCGCTGCTGCGAGGGTGTTCTCCTTTCTCATCAGGCGTGAGAGCCAGTCGATGAGTGCTGCCACACCCATGCCACACCAGATGGCGTAGGCATAGAAGGAGCCCGCATAGGCATAGTCACGCTCACGGGGCTGCATAGGTGTCTGGTTGAGGTAGAGCACAATGGCCAGTCCGGTCATGAAGAAGAGGAAGAATACCACCCAGAACTGCTGTATGCCCCTCTTTCCCTTGTAAGCCTGCCAGAAGAGGCCTATGAGTCCGAGAATGAGTGGGAGACAGTAGAACACGTTGTGACCCTTGTTCTCCTTCAGTTCTGAAGGGAGCTTGCTCTGGTCGCCCAGCATCATATTGTCGATGAAGGAGATGCCCGTAATCCAGTTGCCGTGCTCCAGTTCGCCGTTACCCTGTATATCGTTCTGACGGCCTGCGAAGTTCCACATGAAGTATCTCCAGTACATGAAGTTACACTGATAAGAGAGGAAGAACCTCACCTGCTCGAAGAATGACGGTATCTTAATCTGCATCATCTGTCCGCAGCGGTCGTAGTCAACGGTATATCCACTGATGTCGCCCATCCAGTCTTCGTAGGCCTGGGCGTGTCCGCTGTCGTACATTCGTGGGAAGAAGACGTTCTGGGCATAGTCATAGGAGTCCTTCGTGCGAACGATGAAGTAACGGTCCTTCTCGTCGGCGCTCTTCTTCTCCACCTTCTGATAGATGGGTGCTCCGTGAGTCATGCGGGGTATGCACATATTACCCTGAAGGTCGAGGGCCACCTGCGAGGTGTAGGCCTGTCCGTAAAGGAGCGGACGGTCGCCATACTGGTCGCGTGAGAGGTAGTTGCCAAGAGTGAAGATATCCTCGGGGGAGTTCTGGTCCATTGGAGGATTGGCCGAGCTGCGCACTACAATGAGGGCGTAGGTGGAATAGCCTATCATCAGCATGAGCATGCAGCAGAGTGCCGTATTCTTCATGCGGTTAGTGATGAGGGCCGCCTTGCTTTTCTTGAAATTGATGACAAACCAGAGGATTGCCAGCACGATGACGCCTATCACTACCGCAGACCAGCCGTAGCCATAGAACGGTATTCCGAGCATGGCGATGGCGAGCACGAAAGAGATGTTGCCACGAAGGGTGGATGCCTTTTCTGCACCCTTGCCGCCCTGATAGGTCTCCCAGATGGCCCACAGCACTACGCCGACGAGGGCTACGAGATATACTATGGTACCCGTGTTGAACGGCATGCCGAGAGTGTTGACGAAGAAGAGCTCAAACCATCCTCCTACGGTGATGATGCCCGGCACTACGCCATAGAGTACGGTAGCCACGAGGACAGCCGAGATAAGGAGCGCTACGAGCGACCCTTTGAGGTCGGCATCGGGGTATTTCTTGTAATAGAAGACGAGCACGATGGCGGGAATGCAGAGGAGGTTCAGCAGGTGAACGCCGATGGAGAGTCCCGTCATGTATGTGATAAGTATGAGCCAGCGGTCGGAGCCTGGCTGGTCGGCATTGTCCTCCCATTTGAGGATGAGCCAGAATACTACCGCCGTGAAGCAGGAAGAGTAGGCATATACCTCGCCCTCAACGGCTGAGTACCAGAAGGTGTCGGAGAAGGTGTAGATGAGTGCTCCCACCAGTCCTGATGCCTCGATGGCTATCATCTTCGTGAAGTTCAGCTCGCTCCAGTCGTCGATGAGCAGCCTCCTCACGAGGTGCGTGATGCTCCAGAAGAGGAACAGTATGCAGCCAGCCGAGAGTAGTGCCGACATCATGTTGACCATCAGCGCAACCTGTGAAGGGTCGCTGGCGAAATGTGAAAAGAGGTTGGCCGTAAGCATGAAGAAGGGTGCGCCAGGCGGGTGGCCCACTTCAAGCAGATAGCCTGTTGTGATAAACTCCGGACAGTCCCAGAAGGATGCCGTTGGCTCAATGGTAGAGCAATAGACGAAGGCTGCCACAAGGAATGTCAGCCAACCGAGCGTATTGTCTACAATGCGAAATTGTTTCATTTGGTCAGATATTATTGTTTTGTTATCGTATCGTCTTCACTCTCTGATAAGCTTCACAAGAAATTCTATCAGGAAGGCTCCATAGATGAGAATCACATATCTCACCGTCTTGCCCACCGTGATTGACAGGAAGGTGATGAGGATGTTGGCCCTCATCAGTCCGAGGAGTATCGTTATTGCCGACCCTAACAGGGGTATGAAGGCAAAGAACCCCATGTATGCTCCCCTACCCCGCATGAAGCGACGCGCCTTGTCCATATTCTCTGGCGACACATGTAGGTATTTCTCAAACCACTCCTCCTTGCCCATGCGGCCCACGCAGTAGTTGAAGACCGAGCCCAGCACGTTGCCTGCGGTGCCATAGAAGATGAGTTCCCAGGGATTGACGCCCACAGCCATCAACGCCAGCATCACAGCCTCAGAGGAGAACGGCAGGAAACTGCCGGCAAGGAACGCCGCGAGAAACATACCCAGCGGACCGCATTCTATCAGAGTGTCGAGCATCAGTATCGAATCAAATTACATATTCTTTTCTCTACCACGAATATTCAGGTACAAAGATGGTTTTCTTTACCACGAATTACACGAGCCCCGAATGTCGAGTTATTCATCAAAGGTCCTGTCCGATATCGCGGCGGAAGTATTTCCCTTCGTACTGTATCTTCTGGGCCTCGCTAAAGGATTTCTGCAGGGCCTCCTCCTTGTCCTTACCGTAGGAGACGACACAGATGACGCGGCCACCGGCTGTCACCACCTGGCCGTCCTTGAGGGCTGTACCCGAATGGAAGACGATGGACCCCTCTACGGCGTCGATGCCGGTAATGGGGAAGCCCTTCTTGTAGTCCTGTGGATAGCCTCCGCTGACCATCATGACGCATACGGCAGCGCGCTCATCAAACTCTATGGAGTGTTCGTTGAGGTTGCCCGCTGCTACGCCTTCGAAGAGATCTACGACGTCTGACTTCAGACGCAGCATGACGCTCTCCGTCTCCGGGTCGCCCATGCGGCAGTTGTATTCTATCACCATCGGCTCGCCCTTCACGTTGATGAGTCCGAAGAAAATGAAACCCTTGTAGCAGATATTCTCCTGTGCCAGACCCTCTACCGTTGGACGGATGATGCGGTCCTCTACCTTCTGCATCCATTCCTTTGTGGCAAACGGTACGGGAGTCACGCTGCCCATGCCGCCGGTATTGAGGCCTGTGTCGCCCTCGCCGATGCGCTTATAGTCCTTCGCCTCGGGGAGGATCTTGTAGTTCGTGCCGTCGGTGAGCACGAAGACGGAGCATTCTATGCCCGAGAGGAACTCCTCAATGACCACGCGTGAGGAGGCGTTGCCGAACATACCGCCCAGCATCTCCTTCAGCTCTTTCTTGGCTTCGTCAAGGGTATCGAGGATGAGCACACCCTTGCCCGCACAGAGGCCGTCGGCCTTGAGCACGTAAGGAGCCTGCAGCGTCTCAAGGAACTTCAGACCTTCCTCCAGATGCTCTCCATCGAATGTCTCGTAGGCAGCGGTGGGTATGTTGTGGCGCTTCATGAACGCCTTGGCGAAGTCCTTGCTGCCCTCAAGCACTGCGCCGGCCTTTGAGGGACCGATGACGGGCACATCCTTCGTGCGAGGGTCGCTAAGCAGGTCGTCGTAGATGCCCTTCACCAGCGGGTCTTCGGGTCCTACCACCACCATCTTGATGCCGTTATCCACAATAAACTGCTTGATAGCCTCAAAGTCATCAGCCTTGATGGCTACGTTCTCGCCCTTGCCGCCAACACCATCCGTGCCGGCATTACCGGGAGCAATATACAGCTTCTCACATTTCTCACTCTGAGTAATCTTCCATGCTAAAGCATGTTCGCGGCCACCTGAGCCTAAAAGTAATATTTTCATCTATTCTCGAATTAACAAACCTTTTCGAATTAACAAATTAACAAATTAACAAATTAGCGAATTATAAGAGGTCGAACCTTTTCTTACGCGGGCAAGATGCCCACGTCCCCAGTTGTCGGAGTTCCAAGTGAGCAGTAATCATAATTTCAAATTCTCAATTTTCAATTCTCAATTCGGGCTGGAACCAGGGACGTGGGCGTCTCGCCCGCGACAATGTTCAACCCCGAACGAGGCGACTATGAAACGCTTGTCGTTTCAAGGAGCATCCTGAGCGGGTCAACGAAGTTAATGGTCAATCTTCAATGTATAAAGTACTCCGTTATCCTCTCATAGAGGTGTACGGCATCATGTCCTCTTACGTTGTGTCCCACACCGGGATAGATAAACAGGTCGGCCTGCTTTCCCGCCTTGATACACTCGTTGATGAAGTTCATCGTATGCTGGGGCACCACCACATCGTCGTTGCCGCCGATGATGATCTGCAGCCTGCCCTTGAGGTTCTTCGCCTTGTCAAGCAGGGAGGTCTGGGCATAGCCCTCGGGATTGCTCTGCGGCGTACCCATATACCTCTCGCCATACATAACCTCATACCACTTCCAGTCGATGACGGGACCGCCGGCCACACCGATCTTGAACACATCAGGATAGTTCGTCATGAGCGAGATGGTCATGAAGCCGCCGAAGCTCCACCCGTGCACGCCCAGGCGTTCCTTATCTATATAAGGGAGGGACTTAAGAAACTCAACACCCTTCATCTGGTCGCGCATCTCCTCCTGTCCGAGGCGCAGGTAGGTGACCTGCTCAAAGTCCTTGCCGCGATTCTCGGAGCCTCGGTTGTCGAGGATGAAGACCGCATAGCCCTTCTGTGCCATATACGTCTCCCAGGGGCGTGCGCCGTAGTGCCACGAGACATCGATGTTATGGGCGTGCGGACCGCCATAGACATATACCACGCAGGGAAGTTTGGGAAGTGAAGAGTGATGAGTGAAGAGTGAAGAATCCTTTGCAATTTCTTCATACCCCTTCGGCAGCACGAGGCGGTAGTACAGGTCGGTCTTGCCGTCGGCGGCCTTGATTGTTCCGAGGCGGAAGACAGGCTGCTGATAGTCCTGCCAAGGGTCGGCATTCCTGTGCAGTTCCTCCCTTTTGCCCGTCACGGTGTTCACCTTGGCGTAGGCCTGCGCCACATCGGGTTCGCTCCAGGAATCAAGGAGCATCGTGCCGTCGCCGCTCAGCAGACCGCGATGCCAGCCCTTGCCGTTATCGAGGACATGGCGCATGCCTGTCTTCACCTTCACGCTGAAGAGGTTGCATTGTATGGGCGAGAGCTCATTGCTCTCGATGATGACGCTGCGGGACTTCGTGCAGAAGCCTACGAGGCGCAGCACCTCCCACGAACCCTTGGTGAGCTGACGCAGCACACCCTTCCCAGTGTCGCAGAGGTACAGGTGCATGAATCCGTCGCGATGGCTCCAGAGCAGGAACTGCGAGGCATCCCAGGGAAGGAAGCTCACGGGGTTCATTATCTCGACATATTTGTCGTTGTGCTCGTTGTATAACGTGCGCTGCTTCTTGCCCGTTGCGGTGTCATAGACGTCGAGCGAGGCATCCTTCTGTGCGCGGTTGAGCTCTATGAGGTAGAGCGACTTCTGGTCTGGGCTCCAAGCGATATTGGTGAAATAGCGGTCGGTAGTGTCGCCAAGGTCGAGCCACGTGATGTCGCTGTCCGTATAAGACGTCTTGCCGTCCTTGAGGATCACGATGCCAATGGTGACCTTGTGGCTCGTCTCGCCGGCCATAGGATAGGCATCGGGGTCGGCGACGGCGATGCGCGAGGTGCTGCCCTCGCCCGCTCCGAACACATTCACCTGGGGATAGTCCGTCACCATCGACTGGTCCATCCTGTAGAACGCCAGCATGTCTTTCTGCGGCGAGAGGAAGAGGCCGCCGCAGATGCCGAACTCATTACGATGAACGGACTCACCATACTGCAGCTGCCTCGTGCCGTCATGGGTGATGGCGACAGGCTCGCCCTCGGCAGTCATCTGCACAAAGATATTGTGGTCCCTGGTGAAGACGTTAGGGTATTCCGTGTCCTTGGTGCGCTCCGAAGCATCGACGAGCACGTTGCCGTCCCACCAATAGGAGCGTTTCTGCCCCATCACGGAGGCGTAGTTCGTGCCACCAGGCAGCAGGTCTTCAAGAGTAAACAGCTTCTTTTCTGCCATAACAGTCAGCGGTAAGAGCAGCAATAATGCCAGCAAAGCCAATTGTTGTTTTAGTATTCTCTGCATCCTTATTAGTCATTGTTTAATGTTTCGCAAGTGCGCCTCTGTTTTTACCGAGACGGAGCAACTGGTGAAGCGCCCTGAAAGGGCATCCTGCTTATAGCCCAAGGCAGCGCCTTGGGTTTTAATGAAGTTGGTAGTGTCGCCCTGAAGGGGCAAAAGCATTTTCTTCATTGTTCTGCTGCCCTTTCAGGGCGTGTCCTCTGTTCGCATCTATACCCAGGGCATTGCCCTGGGCTATATGCTGTTGGCCTTACAGGCCGTTTTGTCACTTGCGAAAGTCGAGTCAATCGCTATCATTGTCGAAGCCTCTGTTGCGGTCGAAGTCCTTCTTGCGGTCGAAGCCGCCATCGCGACTGAAATTCTTCTTGCGGTCGAAGCCGCCATCGCGACTGAAATTCTTCTTGCGGTCGAAGCCGCCGTCGCGGTTGAAGCCCTTCTTGCGATCGGAGCCGCCGTCGCGGCTAAAGCCCTTCTTGCGGTCGAAGGAGCGTTCCCTCTCCAGGCTCTTAAAACGGAAACTGAGGATGTCGGCCTCCTCGTTGTTTGCGCGCTCCTCCCTCTTCTTGTCGTAGTCGTGTTTCTGCCAGGAGCGGCGCTTCTCGGCCATCTTGCGCTTCTCGGCCTCGGTCTTCACGATGCCCCCTTCCTCGCGGAACTCCCTGAGCTTGCCGCCGAAGATGGAGTATTTGCGGTATTCACACTCCAACGAGCCGTTGTAGAGAGGCACCTTCAGCGAGGGCTTCAGACCTATCTGCTGGAAGCACTCCTCCTTGTAGGAGAGCACCCAGGCCACACCACCCTGGAAGGCGTGCTTCAGGCGCTCGCCAATCATCTTGTAGGTCTCAAGCAAGTTGGCCGTAGAGATGCGCTCGCCGTAGGGAGGGTTGGTGACCATCAGAGCCTTGGGGGCATCACCGTCGGGGTCAGTGCCGTTCTCTATGCCCTGAAAGTCCTGGAAGTCCTGCTGCGCTATGGTGACATCGGCAGAGAGGCCGGCGGCCTTCACGTTGTTAGTGGCCATATTCACGGCCTTGTAGTCGATGTCGTAGCCGTAGATATGGTGGCTGAACGACTTCTCCTGCGAGTCATCGTTATATATCTCGTCGAAGAGTTCCTCGTCGAAGTCTGCCCATTTCTCGAAGGCATACTGCTTCCTGAACACTCCCGGAGCGATGTTGCGTGCTATCAGCGCCGCCTCTATGGGCAGGGTGCCCGAGCCGCACATGGGGTCGATGAAATCCGATTCGCCGCGCCAGCCCGTCATGAGTATCATGCCAGCGGCCAGCACCTCGTTCAGCGGAGCCTCCACCTGTTCCTGGCGGTATCCGCGACGGTGTAGCGACTCGCCGCTGGAGTCGAGGGAAACGGTGGCGTCCTCACCGCTGATGTGTATGTTAAGACGTATGTCGGGGTCGCTGACGCTGATGTTGGGACGCTTACCCGTGCGCTCGCGGAACTGGTCCACGATGGCGTCCTTCACCTTGTAGGTGACGAAGCGCGAATTACTGAAGCTCTCGCTATACACCACCGAGTCAACCGTAAACGCCTTGCCCTCAGAGATATACTCGCTCCAGTCTATCTTCATGATGGCATCATACACCTCGTCGGCGCTCCTCGCCGTAAAGTGTTTGATGGGCTTCAGTATGCGTATTGCCGTGCGTAGTACGAAGTTGGCGCGATACATCAGCGCCTTGTCGCCGCGGAAGGTCACCACGCGGCAGCCTTTCTCCACGTCGCTTGCACCGAGAGCCGTAAGTTCCTCTGCCAGTATATCCTCAAGACCCATGAAGGTCTTTGCTATCATTTCAAATGCCTGTGCCATGTTCGAAACCGTTAGAAATCTTCACGTTCTTATAAATCTTACTACCTGGGGCAACGCTCTCCGTCACCCATTTGTTGGCGCCTATCACGCTGCCCTTGCCGATGGTGATGCGCCCCAGGATGGTGGCGTTACTATAGACGATGACGTCATCCTCAAGGATGGGATGGCGCGGAATGCCCTTGATGGGGTTGCCGTCAGCGTCGAGGGGGAACGACAGCGCTCCAAGCGTCACGCCCTGATAGAGCTTCACATTGTTACCGATGATACATGTGGCGCCTATCACCACACCCGTACCGTGGTCAATGGTGAAGTGGTGGCCTATCTCTGCGGCGGGGTGGATGTCGATGCCCGTCTCCGAGTGGGCCAGCTCCGATATCATGCGTGGGATGAGGGGCACGCCGAGGAGGTGCAGCTCGTGAGCCAGACGGTAGTTGACGAGGGTGCGGATGACGGGGTAGCAGCATATTATCTCGCTGAACGAGGTGGCGGCAGGGTCGCCGTTGAAGGCCGCCTCAACGTCGGTCGCCAGTACCTTGCGGATCTCTGGAAGGCGGCGCACCAGCGCGTCCGTAATCTCTATGGCCTTCCTGCTTATCTCGTCGAGGAGGGTGTCACACTCCTCGAAGGCGAGGCCTGCTATCACCTGCTTCTTCATAATGCGGAAGAAACTCTCTATCGCTACGCCCATGTGGTAGCTCAGGGTGCTCTGTCTTATCTTGGAACGTCCGAAATAGCCTGGGAAAAGGATGCTGCGGGCCAGCTCCACTGACTCCGCAAGGGCATCATTACTGGGAAGGGGCACATGGTCACGGTGCTGGTGACACAAGCCCTTCAGACTGTCTTGCGAAGATAGCTCGCCGACAGTCTTTGACAATATCTCTTCAATATTCATGTGCATATCTATATGCGTCTTACGCGTAAAACCGCCGCAAAGTTACAAATAACTTTTCATTCCACCAAAAAAAAGTGATTGATGAAGCACAAGAAACACATAATAAAGGAATAACAAATATTTTTTAACAATGTGAGGGATATAATGGCAGATGCTAATTTTTCAAAAAAATCCACCTATTATTATTGTCGTTCGGGAAAATATGTGTATCTTTGCATCTAATTATGAAGAAAGAAATACAAGCTCTGGTAGATACCGCCGTTAAGGGTATTCAAGCAAAGAAGGGTCGCGGCATCAAGGTAATTGACCTTGAGGGTATGGATGGCGTTGTTACGCAGGCCTTTGTAGTGTGTGAGGGCGGCTCCCCCTCCCAGGTGTCTGCTATCGCCGACTCCGTGGAGGAGACGATGCGCAAAGACCTGAAGGAAAAGACCGTCAAGACCGCCGGAACAGAGAACTGCATCTGGGTGGCGATGGACTATATCGACATCATAGTGCATATCTTCCTCCCCGATGCGCGTGACTTCTATAACCTGGAGACGCTGTGGTCGGATGCCAAGACAACGGATATCCCTGATGTGGATTGAAAACCCCACCCCTGCCCGTCCCCAAGGGGAGGGAGATGCAAATTGAACATTAAACATTAAGCTTTAAGCATTAACTTCGTTGACCATTGTCGCGGGCGAGACGCCCACGTCCCTGAGACAAATTGATAATTAGAAATTGAACCAAACCAATGGCACAGAATAGTTCTATGAGCGGCGGTCCTACGCCCAAGATGCCCCGCTTTAACATGAGTTGGGTGTATGTCATTATTCTGGTGACGCTGGCGGTGATATTCTTTACCGACAGCGACTCCACCATTTCGCAGGGCAGCACCGCACACAGGGCTTCTTACTCCAACTTCAAGGTTTACGTCAACAAAGGCTATGCCTCGAAGGTGGTGGTGAACAAGACCGAGGGCAAGCTCAAGATGTTTGTTTATCCGCAATACATCCGCGACGTGTTCCACCAATCGAAGAAGCAGACTGGTGACAGCCCTTACATAGAGGTGCTCTACGGCAGCGTTGACCAAGTGGAGCAATACCTCACCGTCAAGACTACGGAAGGGAAGTTCAAGGGTCAGTTGGAGTATGAGACGACGGCGCGCAACGGGTTGATAGACCTGCTGATAAGCATTGCGCCCATCGCCTTCTTCGTCTTTCTGTGGCTCTTCCTCATGGGTCGCTTCAGCGGCGGAGCTGGCGGCGGCGGTATCTTCAGCGTTGGCCGCACCAAGGCTCGCATGTATGAGAAAGGCGAGAGTCTGGGCATCACCTTCAAGGATGTCGCCGGACAGGTGGGAGCCAAGCAGGAGGTGCAGGAGATAGTGGAATTTCTCAAGAACCCGAAGAAATACACGGAGCTGGGCGGCAAGATTCCCAAGGGTGCTCTGCTTGTAGGCCCTCCCGGAACTGGTAAGACGCTGCTGGCCAAGGCCGTTGCCGGCGAAGCCGACGTGCCGTTCTTCTCAATGTCGGGCTCAGACTTTGTAGAAATGTTCGTGGGCGTGGGCGCGTCGCGCGTGAGGGACACCTTTGCCAAGGCGAAGGAGAAGGCTCCGAGCATCATCTTCATCGACGAGATCGACGCCATAGGCCGTGCACGCAGCAAGAACCCGGGCTACGGCGGCAACGACGAGAGGGAGAACACCCTCAATGCCCTTCTGACGGAGATGGACGGCTTCGGCACCAACTCCGGCGTCATCATCCTCGCTGCCACCAACCGTGTGGACATGCTCGACAAGGCGCTGCTCCGTGCAGGCCGCTTTGACCGAGAGATACACGTAGACCTGCCCGACCTGCCCGAACGCAAGGAGATATTCCAGGTGCACCTCAGACCTATCAAGGTTGACAAGAGCGTGGACATCGAGCTGCTGGCCCGCCAGACACCGGGTTTCTCCGGTGCCGACATCGCCAACGTGTGTAACGAGGCAGCGCTGATAGCAGCACGTCACGACTCAAAGGTGGTAGGGAAGCAGGACTTCCTCGATGCCGTTGACCGTATCATCGGTGGCCTGGAGAAGAAGACGAAGGTGATGACCGCCGAGGAGAAGCGTGCCATCGCGCTGCATGAGGCCGGACACGCTACCTGTTCGTGGTTCTGCCAGTATGCCAACCCGCTTGTGAAGGTCAGTATAGTACCTCGCGGCAGGGCTCTCGGCGCAGCATGGTATCTGCCCGAAGAGCGACAGCTGACCACTAAGGAGCAATTGCTGGACGAGATGTGCTCGCTCATGGGAGGCCGCGCTGCCGAGGAGCTCTTCACGGGTCACGTCTCCACAGGAGCCATGAACGACCTGGAGCGCGGCACGAAGATGGCGCAGTCGATGATTGCCTATTACGGCATGAGCGAAGCGCTGCCTAACATCTGCTTCTATGATAATAATGAATACTCCTTCTCGAAGCCATACTCTGACGAGACGGCGAAGCTGATAGACCGTGAGACGCTGAAACTTGTCAACGAGCAGTATGCCCGCGCCAAGCAGATACTGGAGGAGCACAAGGAAGGGCACAACGCTCTTGCCGACCTGCTCATTCAGCGTGAGGTTATTTTTGCCGAGGATGTAGAGAAAATCTTCGGTAAGAGAATATGGGTGAGCCGCTCAGAAGAGATTCTTAACGGGAACGGAAACGAGAACGGAAACGGGAACGGGAACGATAACGAAAACGTGAACGAAAACGCAAACGAAAACAATACAGGCAATGAATAATTTCATAGTACGCGCCGTGACGGGCATTCTCTTCGTGGCCGTTATGGTGACATGCTTTCTGAAGCCAATGGCGATGATAGCATTGTTCATACTCATCACAGGCATGACGATATGGGAGTTCACGGGACTGGTAAACGAGCGTGAGGGAATCAGCGTGAACCGCTTCATCTGCACCGTAGCAGGTGTGTTCCTCTTCATTGCCATTGCCGGCTTCTGCTGGGGGATAGTACCATCGTCGGTGTTCATTCCCTATCTGCTCACCATCGTTTACCTCTTCGTCAGCGGACTATACACCCGCAATGAAGACCCCGTCAACGACTGGGCCTACTCCATGATGTCGCAGATGTACATCGCCCTGCCTCTCTCATGCATCAGCATCCTTGCCTTCAGGGGCATCACGCCAACAGGGGAGGTGACCTACAACCTGCTTCTGCCGCTGAGCATCTTCGTCTTCCTATGGATGAACGACACGGGAGCATACATCACAGGCTCGCTGCTGGGCCGGCACAAGCTCTTCCCCCGCATCTCACCGGGGAAATCATGGGAGGGCAGCATAGGAGGCGGCAGCATAGTGCTCATCGTGGCAGCCCTGATAGCCCACATCGACCACTCACAGATACTGACAGACTGGGGCCTTACCGACATGCAGACCGGACTGTCAAAAATAGGATGGATGGGACTGGGGCTTACCGTAGTCATCTTCGGTACTATGGGCGACCTGGTGGAGAGTCTCTTCAAGCGCACCCTTGGCATAAAGGACAGCGGCAACATCCTTCCCGGACACGGCGGAATGCTCGACAGGTTCGACTCTTCGCTGATGGCTCTGCCCGCTGCCGTCATCTATGTCTATACTATGACAATGGTGTAAAAGAACAACATTTCGTATGATAAACGTCTCAAACATATCCAAATCGTTTGGCAAGCTACAGGTGCTCAACAATATCGACCTGCAGATTGCTGCCGGAGAAGTGGTGAGCATCGTCGGTCCCAGCGGTGCGGGCAAGACCACACTGCTGCAGATTATGGGCACCCTCGACAAGGCCGACTCCGGGAAAGTGGAGATTAACGGCATCGATGTTACGCGCCTGTCACGAAACAAGCTGGCAGACTTCCGTAACAAGAACATCGGCTTCGTCTTCCAGTTCCATCAGCTGCTGCCCGAGTTCACCGCAGAAGAGAACATCATGATTCCTGCGCTGATAGCAGGCACGAAGAAGAGTGACGCCCAGGAGCGCTGCCATGAGTTGCTGTCGTTCCTCGGACTATCGGAGCGTGCCAAGCACAAGCCTGCAGAGCTGTCGGGCGGCGAGAAGCAGCGCATCGCAGTAGCGAGGGCGCTGATAAACAACCCCGCTGTAGTGTTTGCCGACGAGCCCTCCGGATCACTCGACTCAAAGAACAAGCAGGAACTGCACCAGCTGTTCTTCGACCTCAGAGAGAAATATGGCCAGACCTTCGTGATAGTAACACACGACGAAGACCTCGCCGCCATAACAGACCGCACGATACACATCATCGACGGCAGGATAAAACCCAACCAGCCGGAGACGGAAGAAACAACAGAGAATCCCGAAAGTATAGAGACTCCAGAAACAACAGAGAATCCCGAAAGTATAGAGACTCCGGAAACTACGGAATTTGTTAATTCGTTAATTCGTTAATTTGAACAAGATAGAATTAGGTAAGAAGAATGTGCTGAAGGCAGCGTGGCGCGTAGATTTCGGCATGTATCTTGAGGGCAAGGGATATGACGGAAAGATCCTCCTGCCCGAGCGCTATGTGCCTGCCGACCTTGAGGTTGGCGACGACATAGAGGTATTCCTGTACCTCGACAATGAAGAACGCCTCATCGCCACAACCCTTGAGCCCAAGGCTATGGTGGGCGACTTCGCATACCTTGAGTGCGTAGACATCAACCGGTATGGTGCCTTCCTCGACTGGGGACTGATGAAGCAGCTCTTCTGTCCCTTCCGCGAGCAGAAGCGCAGGATGGAGGTGGGCAAGAAATATATCGTTCATGTGCACATTGACGAAGACTCCTACCGCATCATGGCTTCGGCTAAGGTGGAGAAATGGCTTAGCCAACCCGCCCCGGAGATGCCTCAGCAAAACGAGGAGGCCGACCTGCTGATATGGCAGAAGACGGAGCTGGGCTTCAAGGTCATCATCAACAACCGCTACGGCGGCCTCATCTACGACTCGCAGATCTTCCAACACCTTCACACGGGCGACCATGTGAAAGGCTACGTCACCCTTGTGCGCCCCGACGGAAAGATTGACTGCGCCCTTCAGCGTGCGGGACGGCAACACACGGAAGACTTCTCCGAACGCCTGCTGACCTACCTCAAAGCCCGCGGAGGCCGCTGCTGGCTTGGCGACAAGAGTTCTGCCGAAGACATCAAGAGCCAGTTCGGAGTAAGCAAGCGCACATACAAGCAGGCCATCGGAAACCTGTACAAACGCAAACTGATAACAATAACTGAGAACGGTATAGAACTTGTCTGATAATTGGCTCGACTTTCGGAAGTAGAGGAAAATAACCAGGATGGATATAATTTGTTAATTCGTTAATTTGTTAATTCGTTAATTTGTTAATTCGTTTGAACCTCTCGCTCTTCATAACATTCCTTCGCATCGGCCTCTTCACCCTCGGAGGCGGATATGCCATGCTGCCGCTCATCGAAGCCGATGTCGTAGAGAAACGCCG
This sequence comes from uncultured Prevotella sp., assembly GCA_905236165.1. Lineage (GTDB taxonomy): Bacteria > Bacteroidota > Bacteroidia > Bacteroidales > Bacteroidaceae > Prevotella. The sequence goes on from CAJOOC010000134.1 coordinate 16,623, forward strand.
CTGGATAGAGAAAGACATGTTCCTCGATCTCGTGGCCATAGCGCAGACGTGTCCCGGGGTGTTCGCCATCAACATCTCCATCTTTGTGGGCAACAAGGTGACGGGCACGAGAGGAGCCATCAGCGCAACATTGGGCACCACCCTACCCTCGCTCGTCATCATCACGCTGATAGCGATGTTCTTCAGGGAGTTTCAGGATGTGCCCTGGGTGGCTGCCATCTTTGCAGGCATCAGACCCGCCGTAGTGGCCCTCATCGCCGTTCCTACATGGAATATGGCGCGAAAGGCACAGATCTCATTCCTTAACTGCTGGATTCCAATCGTGTCGGCTTTGCTTATCTTCGCTCTCGGAGTGAATCCCATATACATCATCCTTGCCGCAGGAGTGGGAGGATACGTATATGGACTTATGAAAGATTGAAAGCCCCCCACCCCGTCCCTCCCCAGGGGGAGGGAGATGCTACTTAAAACTTTATAATTGAAAATTGATGCTCTTCCTATCACTATCATACACCTTTTTTATTATAGGCCTCTTCGGTTTCGGAGGAGGCTATGGGATGTTGTCGCTTATACAACATGCCGTAGTGATAGAGCATCACTGGATGACCTCTGCCGAATTTACTAACATCGTCGCCATCTCGCAGATGACTCCAGGCCCTATCGGCATCAACTGCGCCACCTACTGCGGCTATACCACCCTTCACAATGCTACGGGCTCGATGCTTATGGGACTGCTGGGGAGCGTCATCGCCACCTTCGCGCTCGTGCTGCCCAGTTTCATACTGATGCTGCTCATCAGCAAGATGTTCCTGAAGTATATGCACTCACGCACGGTGGAAAGCATCTTCTCAGGTCTGCGCCCAGCCGTCGTGGGTCTTATGATTGCTGCGGTACTGCTGCTGTGCAACGCAGAAAACTTCGGCAGCCCCACCACTTCTGCATGGCAGTTCTACATCAGCCTCGCATTATTCGCAGCTACATTCATAGGAGTAAAAATAGTAAAGGTGAACCCGATAAAAATGATTCTCTACGCCGGGTTCGCAGGATTGTTATTGCTGTATTAAAGGCTGACAGTTGCCCAATCATACAACGTTCATCTTTCTTCTACAATTCAAACACAATAGGAATTGCAACCATTGTCTTGCAGGGTTTTCCCTTATTCTTGCCGGCTTCCCATTTGGGCATCAGCTGTGCCACACGCATAGCCTCCGCATCAAGAAGCTTATGTGCACCCTTCATCACCTTGATGTCTGAGAGGGTGCCGTCTGTTCCCACGATGAAGCTTATCATCACCTTTCCCTGTATCTTGCGCTGCAGGGCCTGCTCGGGGTATTTGAGAGTAGCGGTGAGCCATTTCATGAACTCCACCATCCCCCCAGGATACTGCGGCAGCTGCTCCACCACCTTCAGCACGTCAGGGTCGTCCTCGTTGGGGTTGATGGGTGGCTGCTCCTCTTCTGAGGCCAGCGTGTCGGGAACCTCCTCCGTTACGGGCTGCTCTAACTGCTCTGGCGGCAACTCGGCAGCCTCGTCCACCTTGTTCAGCTTGTTGGCCTCTTCCTCCACCTTCTGCTCCTGGGGCAAGGCGGCAGCAATCATGTCATCCTGCTCGTTGGCCTTCAGTTCAAGATCCATCGTGAAGTCGTCAAACGATTCCTCCAGCATCTCCGTCAGGCTGTAGAACGGTATGAAGAGCGTACCCACAAAGACCGTAGCCACAGCAATGAATGCTCCGGCCAATATCCAGGGGCGACGATGCTCTAGGTCTGCCTTGTGTGACTTCTTGATTTCCAGAGTATAAGGGGCTTAAGAATTTTAAGGGTTTAAGGGGGTTAAGGGTTTAGGAGGTTGAGGGTCAAACTGCTTTATCCTTTGTAGAACGTTTATCGCGGTGATATGACCTGTATTCGTCCAGTTCTATCTCCACCTCCGGTTCTGTCAGCGGTGCGTCATGAAGCAACAGGAACTTCTGATACTTTATCGGGATGCCCCGCTCTATCCACATATTCTCATAATAGGTGTGGATGGAAAGAATGCGCTTTGTCTCTTCACTACCGAGAAATCCTGCTGATGCCGTATCGCCTTCACCTGCTGACGCCATTTCGGCCTGCCCATAGAGGTCGGTGGTGCGAAAGAGCAGCGGCAGTTTGTTGCCGTCAACCACGTATGAGGTATATGTGAAGAGGAAGTTTGAGTCTGTCTTCAGATGAATGACCCCTCCGTCAACAAGGAAGTGTCTGTATCGCTCCAGGAAGTACGTGGAAGTGAGGCGCTTACGCGGGTTCTTCATCTGCGGGTCGGAGAAGGTGAGCCATATCTCCTGCACCTCATCCTCAGCGAAGAAGCGGTCTATTATCTCAATCGAGGTACGCAGGAACGCCACGTTCTTCAGGCCTTTCTGCAAGGCCTCGGTAGCTCCGGTCCACATTCGCGCTCCCTTGATATCGACGCCGATGAAGTTCTTGTCGGGAAACATCTCAGCCAGCTGCACCGCATATTCGCCCTTGCCGCAACCCAGCTCAAGGATGATAGGGTTGTCGTTATGAAAATATTGTGACCGCCAATGTCCCTTCATGTCGAAGGGTACATTGTCGATCACACTATATGGATACTGGAACACATTCTCATAGCGCTCCATATCGGCAAACTTCGCGAGTTTTCCTTTTCCCATCTATGATACTATTCTATAACGACGCGTGTCCAGTTGTGGATGTCTGGCTCTATGCCATACTGTATGTTGCGCAGCTTCGTATACAGCTTCTCAGAGACAGGTCCGGGCTTGTCGCCGAAGACGTATGACTTGCCCGTCTCCAGGTCGTCAATCTTGGATATCGGCGAGATAACGGCAGCTGTGCCGCATGCTCCGGCCTCCTCGAAGGTCTCCAGCTCTTCCTCTGGGATCTGTCGGCGCTCAACCTTCAGACCCAGGTCCTCTGCCAGCTGCATGAGCGACTTGTTGGTGATGGAAGGCAGGATGGAGGTAGACTTCGGCGTTACGTAAGTGTTGTTCTTTATTCCGAAGAAGTTGGCAGCGCCACACTCGTCAATGTATTTCTTCTCCTTGGCATCGAGATAGAACTCGCAGGCATAGCCCAGGTCGTGAGCCTTCTTGTTGGCCTGCATGGATGCTGCATAGTTGCCGCCTACCTTATATATACCTGTGCCCAGAGGAGCCGAACGGTCGTGATCGCGAATGATGACGTAAGGATTGGTAGAGAAGCCGCCCTTGAAGTAAGGACCTACGGGTGTAACGAAGATAAGGAAGAGATACTCCGTAGCGGGGTGCACACCCACCTGTGCTGACATACCGATGAACAACGGACGCACATAGAGCGTAGCGCCACTCTCGTATGGTGGTATGAACTCCTGATTGAGACGCACTACCTTGTCCACCATCTCGTTAAACTTCTCAGTAGGCAGTTCTGGCATCAATATTCCGCGACATGTTGACTGCAGACGGGCTGCATTCTCGTCGGTGCGGAACACACGAACCTTACCGTCAGGACAACGATAGGCCTTCAAGCCCTCGAAAGCCTCCTGACCATAATGAAGACATGTTGCCGCCATGTGCATCTTGATATACTCGTCGGAGGATACTTCTATCTCTCCCCACTTGCCGTCACGATAGTAACAACGTACGTTGTAGCTCGTCTTACGATAACCGAAACCAAGGTTACCCCAATCTAGTTTTTCCATATCGACTTTATTCTTATTTTTTTAATAAACTGCTTGCAAAGGTAGTTATTTTTTTTATAACTGACGAAATAATAACATTTTTTATACTTAGGGCGTTGGTTTTTGGCTTATTATTTCATAATATGTGTTTTTTTTCTTAACTTTGCATTGCATTTTGAGTTATTGGCGGGAATTGATAGAGCCCGCTTTCAGTAGTACAGATTCATTTTTCGGGGTTTCTGCCCCAGCCTTTTTTCCTAAACAATGACAGAACCAGAGCGGATATTTCAGCTTCGCAGGCAACTTCATGAGCATAACCGACGGTATTACGTGGACAACAGCCCCGTAATATCCGATCAGGAATTCGACCTCATGATGCACGAGCTTCAGGAACTTGAGGCCAGACATCCAGAGCTGTATGACAGCAACTCTCCCACGCAGCGTGTGGGCAGCGACATCTATGCCCCTGAGCAGCGCGACGAAGAGCAGCGCGACAGCTTTCAGAAGGTGGAGCACCGCTATCCCATGCTATCATTGGCCAACACCTATAACCGCGACGACATCCAGGAGTGGTACGATCAGGTGAGCCGCGGACTGGGAGGGGAGCCCTTCGATGTGTGCTGCGAGATGAAGTATGACGGACTCTCCATCTCCCTCACCTACAGGAATGGCCGAATGGTTCAGGCTGTTACGCGTGGTGACGGCGTCATGGGCGATGATGTGACGAAGAACGTGAGGTGCATACCATCCATAACACAGCAGCTGCCTCCGGGAAACTATCCCGAAGAGTTCGAGGTTAGGGGCGAGGTGCTGCTGCCGTGGGACGACTTTGAGCAGCTGAAGGCCCTGCGCGCAGAATGGGGCGAGCCATCCTTTGCCAATCCCCGCAATGCCGCCTCGGGAACGCTCAAGCTGCAGTTTGTGAAAGAGGAGAAGAAGATGCGCGACAAGACGAAGAACGACCATATCCGCACCTCTCTAAGTCATCTCGATGCCTACCTCTACTACCTTCTTGGCAACGATGTTCCCGGCGCCACACACTTCGACCGCATCAGGGAATGTGCCTCATGGGGCATCAAGGTCAGCGAGGGACTGACGCTGGCTCACAGCCTCGACGAGGTGATGACCTTCATAGCCTACTGGGATACGGAGCGCAAGAACCTGCCCGTAGCCACCGATGGCGTAGTGCTGAAGGTCAACTCCATCGCACAGCAGCAACGACTGGGCTTTACGGCCAAGAGTCCACGATGGGCCATAGCTTATAAGTACAAGGCCGAGCGCGTAAAGACGAAGCTGCTGGAGGTGACCTATCAGGTGGGGCGCACCGGAGCCATCACTCCTGTGGCCAACATGGAGCCCGTGCAGCTGGCCGGGACGAAGGTGAAGCGCGCCACACTCAACAACGAAGACTTCATCACCTCCTTCAACCTTCATGAGGGCGACTACGTTTATATAGAAAAAGGTGGAGAGATAATCCCCAAGATTATAGGCGTCGACGAGTCATCGCGCCCCGATGGAGCCACACCCATACAGTTCATCACCACCTGTCCCGAATGCGGCACACCCCTGCGGCGCATGGAGGGCGAGGCTGTGCACTACTGTCCTAACGACACGGGCTGTCCGCCGCAGATAAAAGGACGCATAGAGCATTTCATCTCCCGAAAAGCTATGAACATCGAGTCGCTGGGACCCGAGACGGTGGACCTGTTCTACGAGAAAGGGCTCATCAACAATGTGGCCGACCTCTACACGCTCACCCCGCAGCAGATTAATAGCAACGGCAACAAGGAGAAGTCTGCCGCAAAGGCCATACAGGCCATCGAAGACTCCAAGGCGGTGCCCTTCGAGAGGGTGGTCTTTGCCCTGGGCATCAGGATGGTGGGCGAGACGACGGCCAAGCTGCTTGCGCGTCACTTCAGGAACATCGAGGCCCTGCGCCACGCTACTGCCGAAGAGCTCACGGAGGTGGAGGGCATCGGCGATATCATAGCCGTCAACGTGGTGGACTATTTCAGCAACGAGACCAACAACAGCATCGTCAACCGTCTCATCGCCTACGGGCTGCAGATGAGCATCGCCTCTGCCGAAAAGAAAGGCAACATCCTGGAAGGCAAGACGATAGTGGTCAGCGGCCACTTTACACGCCACGACCGCAAAGACTACGAGAACAGCATCATTGAGCAATACGGGGGCAAGAGATCCTCGTCAATCAGCTCAAAGACATCCTTCATCCTTGCAGGAACCGATATGGGTCCGAGCAAGCTGAAGAAGGCACAGCAGCTGGGCATACCCATCGTCAGCGAGGACGAGTTCCTCGATATGATAGGATATGGCACAGAAACGCCCCAGGCTACTGGCAGCGGCAATGGGGAAACACCCCAGGACTCCTCAAAAGAAACGCAGAACAGCGGCAACAGCGGCAACAACACCGCCAAGGCCGCAAAACGACCAATTCAATTAGACCTCTTCGGTCCGGATAACAACTGACATGACTATTCACTACTTCAATCCTGATCATGACATCGCCCTTGCCATGAATGCAGCACGCTTCACGGCTCCGCAGGCAGCACGCGAGATGCGTGCCGACCTCGCCTTCCTACCTGCCCTGTGGGCTGAGAAGGGCGACACCGTAATAGTAGACGACATCGAGGCAGCGCAGCGGCTCTGCAACGAACAGCTGCCCATGCTGCAGCCTGTGGTGGACTACATCACACTCAGCCAGCTGCCCCTGAAGCTCGGCGGCAAGCACACCATCAGCATACAGCCCTGGGGATGGGACAAGGCCCTGTGCCAAAAGCTGAAGGAGGCAGGAATACCCGAGGAATCGCTGCCCACCATCAGGCAGCTGAACAAAATCCGCGACCTCTCTAACCGAAGCCTCGCCGTGAGGCTGCTGGACAAGCTGCAGGAGACGGAAGGCATCACGGGATTCTCACGCCTGTGCGACACCTACGAGCAGGTTATCCTCTTCCTTGACCAGAACAAGGACATCGTGGTGAAAGCACCGTGGAGCTGCAGCGGAAGGGGGATAAGATACATCGACATCGACACCGTGAACGAGAACTCCCTCAACTGGATTGTCAACACCCTTGAGCAGCAGCGCTCCATCGTGGCCGAGAAGAGATGCGACAAGGTGCTCGACTTCGCCGTGCTCTTCAAGACCGACAACCTGGGCAACGTCAAGTATCACGGGCTGTCTGTCTTCACCACCTCCAACGGGGCATATATGGGCAATATCATAGCTCCAGAGGAAGAGAAGGAAGCATACATCTGCCAATACATCTCAGCAGATCTGCTCCACGACGTGACGAAGAGAATTGAAGACTTCCTCACCGAGCAGAACGACGGAGCCTATCGAGGCTATCTGGGCGTCGACATGATGGTATGTGCATCAAAGACCCCGGGGAAATATCTGCTCAATCCCTGCGTGGAAATCAACATGCGCCGAACTATGGGCCACGCAGCACTCGCACTTGCCAACCGAGGCATGAGAGGCATGATGAACTTCACATACGGGAACGGCAAGCACAAAGTCGTGATAACAGACGAGATACAGCTTTGAGCATTAAGCTTTGAGCATTAAGCATTAAACTTTAAGCTTTAAGCATTAACTTCGTTGACCCGCTCAGGACGCTCCTTGATGCGTCAAGCGCATCATAGTCGCCTCGTTCGGGGTTAAGCTGTAAACTGAAAGCTATAAACTGTAAACTATAAACCAAAAACAACTATGAGACGATTAGCCTTACTGCTCCTCTCCCTGCCGCTGATGGCCAGCGCGGAGAACTACAAGTCACAGGTATGGTCACCCGACAATGGTGACGGCACCTTCACCAACCCTGTCATCAACGCCGACTACTCCGACCCCGACGTATGCGTGGGAGCGAACGGAGAAGACTTTTATCTCACGGCATCCAGCTTCTGCAACATACCCGGTTTGCCCATCCTTCACTCCAAAGACCTCGTCAACTGGGAGATTATCAATCACGCCGTCAAGGCTCTCCCTCCCTACGACCGCTATGCTGTTCCGCAGCACGGCAACGGCGTGTGGGCACCATCAATACGCTACAACGAGTTTAACCAGACCTATTACATCTACTGGGGCGACCCCGACCTCGGCGTGTTTGTCACAACAGCCAAAGACCCTGCAGGCGAATGGACCGTGCCGGAATGCATCATTCCCGGAAAGGGCATCATCGACACCACGCCGCTGTGGGATGAGGACGGCAAGTGCTACCTCGTCAACGGATGGGCCAACTCCCGCGCCGGCTTCAATAGCGTGCTCACGGTGCGTGAGCTAAGCGCCGACGGTATGAAGCAGATTGGCGACCCCGTCATCGTCTTCGACGGCAACGGCACCAACGACCGCACAGCCGAGGGACCGAAGTTCTACAAGCGCGACGGATGGTACTGGATAATGTGCCCCGCAGGAGGAGTGCCCACAGGCCATCAGCTCGCAATGCGCGCCAAGTCGCCATACGGACCCTACGAAAGCAAGATTGTGCTGGCTCAGGGAAAGACCGACGTCAACGGCCCTCACCAGGGTGGATGGATACACCTCAAGAGCGGCGAAGACTGGTTCCTCCACTTCCAGGACAAAGAGGCATACGGTCGTGTAGTATGGCTGGAGCCCGTGAAGTGGGTCGACAACTGGCCAGTGATGGGCGAGAAGCAGGGCGTCACGGCCTATGGCAAGAAAGAGAAATACTCCGGACAGCCCGTGCTGACCTACAAGAAGCCTGACGTCGGTGCCACATACCCCGTATGCAACCCCGTGGAGAGCGATGAGTTCAGCAGCACCACACTCGGCAAGCAATGGCAGTGGAACTCCAACTACGACCAGACCTTCGGCATGCCTTCACCATACGGGTTCTTCCGACTCTACTGCCATCGCCAGAGCGCTGAATACAAGAATATGTGGGAAGCAGGCGGCATACTCCTTCAGAAGACTCCTGCCGACAACTTCACCGCTACTGCCAAAGTCACTATGACCGCCAAGGACGCAGGACAGTATGGCGGCATCACCGTCTTCGGAATGGACTACTCCTCACTGGTATTACGCCGCGTGGGTGATGAGTTCCAACTGCAGCAGATCACCTGCAAGAATGCCGACAAGGGCAAGACCGAAGAGCTCAAGCTCATCGCAACGCTCAAGCCCACATCAGTTGACAAAAACCCCTATCAGCCCGCCATCCACCGCGACCTCTACCTGCGTCTCAACGTCCAGTACATCGGAGGCAAGAGCTCTGACGGCACCAACAAACACGAGGCCCACGTCACCTTCGCCTATTCAGAGGACGGCAAGACCTTCAAACCCTGCGGCGACACCTTCGTAATGCGTCAGGGTAAGTGGATAGGAGCAAAGGTAGGACTCATCGCCGCCGAGGAAGCAGGCAAGAAAGTACGCGGCTGGCTCGACATCGACTGGTTCCGCATCACAAAATAACAGGGACAAATCCCAGGGACGAGGGCAAGGGACGTGGGCATCTCGCCCGCGACAATTTTCAATCACAGGGACGTGGGCGTCCCGCCCGCGACGACACCAGTAGACACTACAATCCTCTCAGCACACAGCTGAGGGGATTGTCTTTTCTGGGACGTGGGCGTTTCGCCTGCGACATTTTTCAACGACAAAGTAACATCACCATTACAACAAAATTAACCTCCCACAAAACTGTTCTGTCATCACCAACCAACAGCCTCCAGGCAACAACAGTCCAAAACAATCTCCGCAACCGTCTCATAACCAGCACGTTGCAATCGACGGTCTTTTGCCCTGTAAAAGAGTAACTTTTACCTCCTAAAAGGGTAACTTTTACCTCCTAAAAGTTACCCTTTTACAACCTAATCGACCCACTCCCACTTTACAAGACATAATCGGCCATCTTCCAGCTACCCAAGGAGTAGGACGAAATTGACATCCGCTCATCTATCGCTGAGTGAAATAGAGTGAAATAGGAGCAATCCTTATTCACTCCGCTATCCCTCTGACAGCCAGTAAGTAACAACCAAAAAGTGCATATGAAATAGAAAATGCAAAATAGTGACGGACGGTGACGGATGGTGACGGACAATTAATCCTCCGTCACCTCCCGAAAAGCCTATCACCCAGAAAGATACAACAAAAAGGTGACGGTGACGGAGGGAAAGGCGAAATAAAATTGTAAAGCTCTGAATAAGTTGACAACATTCGTTTCAACAAGCATGACTGTAGGGCTGTGTAGTTGTCATTCTTTGACAAAAAATCAGTATAAATATGTTCACTTTTAACTGTTTCACCTAAGAATAGGAAGAAAAATGAAGAAATGTTTGGTAGGTAACAGAAAAATGATTACCTTTGCACCAACAGTTCCCGCCACGCCTCCTTACAATGCGTACCACGGCGGGACTTCGTCATTTATGAGGGTATGAGATATAATAAGCAACCAACAGACATCACTACTCAGCTTGCCATGCTGAAGCAACGAGGTCTCGTAGTCAGTGATGAGAGTAGGGCCCTGAAGCAGCTCACTTCCATCAGCTATTTCCGTCTTGCGAGCTATTGGAAGATATTCGAAACTGATGAGGCAACACATCTGCTTGCCAGCGGCACCAGTCTCGATGATATCATTTCGCTATACACATTCGACAGGGAGCTACGTTCCATTATCTTCACAGCTATACAGGATATCGAGGTGGCTCTTCGCACACGAATCATACATTTTTTCTCTCTGTCGCATGGTGCATTCTGGTTTATGGATGCCTCAAAGTTCAACAATCGCAGTATTTTCCAGACTTGCCTCGACAACATACAATCAGAACTAAGTCGCTCGAAAGAAGAATTTCTTCAAGCACACTTTGCCAAGTATAGTTCGCCATCCATGCCTCCCGTTTGGAAGACATTAGAAGTCGTATCCTTTGGCAACCTCTCAAAGTTGTATGCCAACATGAAAGATGTGGAGGTGAAGAAAGATGTAGCTAAGAGCTTTGGCCTGCCTCAATACACCTATTTGGAAAGTTGGATGCGCAGTCTTACCGTCCTGCGTAACTGCTGCGCACACCATGCTCGCGCATGGAACCGCCGCTATCCAGCGATGCCACAGTTGCCCAAAAGGTTGCCTTATGCATGGGTTGATACGCAGCACATACGACCGATGAAAATATATGCTCAACTATGTACCATGCTTTATCTTGAACAGAGCATCTCGCCAAACAGTCAAATTAAAGACAAGCTATTAGACCTTCTAAGAACTTATCCTCACGCCACCAGACAAATGGGGTTCCCTCGTGGCTGGGAAAACGAACCTCTGTGGAAATAGTTGCCAGAGGGAAACCCTTCTTACTGAGCCAGGGACGTGGGAGTCTCGCCCGCGACAGGGACATCACAACACCATACAGCCCACACCGCAGGCTGTATGTGTAATATATGAAACAGAAAACACTTCATAGTCAACGTACCCAGCTGTATTTCTTCACCAATCGCCATACTGTGGTGCGGGAGAGGTCTGTCATGTTCTGTATCTGTGTGTTGCTGAGACCTATCTTCATTAGGTAGCACACCCGCATCTGCTGTTCGGTGAAGGTGCCCTGTTCGTTGAGCAGTTGGTCCTTGAGGTCCGGGTATAGCTGGTCAACGGCACTACAGAGCCGCTTCCAGTCGGCAGACTTCATATTCTTCCTGCCTACCGAAGACTTCCTGATGGCATTAATCACATCCTCGGCCTTTCCCTCCAGCTCCGACTGGTGCAACAGGTCGAGGAACGCTTTGTTCTGACTAATCTTCTTGCTTAGCAGCTGCTCCTTCTCCTTGAGCGCTGTCTCATTTTCTGACAGCTCCGCATTGATGCGCTGAAGTTCCGCTGAGAGGGCTATAATCTCCTTCATGTGTTTGTTCTTCCGCCATACATAGATGGTATTGCCTAAGCTCAACAGTAGCAGCGACATCAGGGAGACAATGATAAGCGTATTCCTGTACCTCTCCTTGCCGTCCTTCAGTTCCTGCTCCTTCTTCCGATCCAGGTGATACTGGAACTCATTGTTTACCGTTGCTGCCAGTTCCTGCCGTTTGCCGAAGTCTATTGAATCGCTTAGCTGCATATAAAGTTCTGCATAATTGGCGGCATTGTGACTATCATCCACCTTGTTATATATACGGTACAGTATTTTCGCAGCGTCATACATATTGTTCATGTCTGTCCCATCATCAAGAATGCGTTTGCAAT
>CAJOOC010000135.1 GCA_905236165.1 uncultured Prevotella sp.
CGGCGTTCGTCAATATAGGCATTCAAGTCCTGGTAGGTCTTGATGTCGTCAAACTCATGTTTCTCCTTGTCGATGAAGATGACATTAAATTTCTGATTCTGGCTCACCTTGTCCCTAAACAGGCGCAGAATATAACTCTTGCCAATACGCCGCTGTCCTGTCAGGATGATGATGGTATCCTTACAGAGGTAACGTTCAATCTTATCCAGATAGCTTTGTCTTAGAATTGCCCTCATAGAACCGTCGTTTTATCTTTTATAAAAGAAACTTTCTGCAAAGATAGCAAATTTATCTTTTATAAAAGACAAAAACGGCAAAAAAGTTGTTGATATCCACTATATTTTGTGATTATGACGCCCATTTCTGTTTAATTCAAGTTTCTGAAGCACGCATATTCTTTTCTCTACCACGTTCCGAGCTATGCTCGCCTGAACTCCGCTGAAAATAAACAATGTGTGAAGAATTTCACGAATTTAGCCCACTTCAAAGGGTGAGTACCTCGTCCATTCTTACGTCGTAATCGTCAGTTGGTATGTTCTGCCTCAACTGGAATGGGAAGCATACACCTATTTTATATATAAGAGGCAGCCGTGCGAGCAGCCTGTCATAGTAGCCCCATCCGCGTCCCATGCGCTCCCTGTTGAGGGAGAAGGCCATGCCCGGCACTATGGCCGTCATTCCCCTACCCTGCCCCATGCTCTCTACAGGTACCGACGGGGTGTTGGGCTCATAGATGCCCATGTCGCTTTGGCTCATCACGTCTTGGAGGGAGAAGGGATGCCACGTCATCTCTGTTGCGCTGACCACCCTTGGCAGCAATACCGTCTTGCCATGGGATGCCAGCAGACGTACGAGTTCGTGTGTATCTACTTCATCGCCCATTGACCAATACAGCAATACCGTGTCGGCACCCAACACCTTGGGATGTGCCGACAATAACCGCTGTATCTCAGCAGAATAACGTGACAGCTCGGCTGAGGAGTGACGTTGCTTCTCTTGGCGTATTATTTTTCGAAGTTCCTTCTTCATGATTTATGAGACAACTGGATGTTTTCTTAGGAGACAACTGAGGGGAAAGGAGACAACAGGAAGTTTTTTTTTAAGGAGACAACTGGAAGATTTTTTAAGGAGACAACTTGGACAACAAGAACAACTTTTTTACCATGCGGAATGCAGGTTGCCGATGTGTCATGCGTTGGGAACTTTGACAACATTTAAGTCATGCGCCAGCCTAAGTTGTCATAGTTGTCCTGGTTGTTAAATATCCATCCTGGTTGTTTTCTTCTACTTGCGATAGTTGTTTTGAAATAACAAATGCAAAATTACTAAAAAATTACTAAAACGGACTGACTTTGGCAATTTTATTTCGTCTTAAAGAATAAAAATAGTAATTTTGCAACACCTATAGAATGCAGAACAATAACAAATAACTCATCTTATAAACTTATGAATTATCTTTTGAAAACATTAGGCATGGCCATGCTGGCAGTCTTCTCGCTGACGGCAACGGCAAAGACGTGGACGTATGAAGAATGTCTGCAGTATGCCTTGGACAACAACATCACCCTGAAGAAGGCCGGTCTGACCCGGCAGACTCAGGAGGAGACCACCCGGCAGTCGAAGGCGAGCCTGCTGCCATCGCTGAGTTTCAGTACCTCACAGAACATTTCCTACCAGCCCTGGAAGGCCAACGGCTCTACTACGATTCAGAACAACGAGATACAGATGGTCTCGTCCACCACGAGCTATAACGGTTCGTATAACCTCGGTGCCAACTGGACGGTATGGAACGGCAACCGCAATACCAACCAGGTGAAGCTCAATGCGCTGGCCGAGAATGAGGCGGAGCTGGACAGCATCACCTCTGCCCGCAGCATAGAGGAGCGCATAGCCCAGCTCTTCGTGCAGATTCTTTACAGCAAGGAGGCGGTGAAGGTGAACCAAGCCACCCTCGAAGCTGCCAAGGTGAATGAGAAGCGCGGGCTGGAGATGGTGAAGGTGGGCACGATGAGCAAGGCCGACTGCTCGCAGCTCACGACCCAGCGTGCCCAGGATGAGTATAGCGTGGTGCAGAGCGAGAGCAACGTTCGCGACTTCAAGCGCCAGCTCAAAGCCCTGCTGCAGCTTACCGACGATGAGGAGTTTGACGTCGTCTCGTCCACTCCCACCGATGCTATGGCCCTGCAGCCCATTCCCTCGCTGAGCTCCGTCTATGAGGCCGCCCTTGAGAACCGACCTGAGATAAAGCGCGCCATGCTGGACGTGGAGAGCGCCGACATTCAGATGAAGCTAGCCAAGGGACAGCGTATGCCGTCAATCTCGCTTAATGCAGCTGTCTCGACCAATAACTCTTCAATGAGCGACAACAACTGGGGCGATCAGATAAAAACCAACTTCAATGCCGGCGGCGGCGTGACCATCAGCGTGCCCATCTTCGACCAGAGGAGCTCGCGCACAGCCATCAACAAGGCCAACATACAGAAGCAGACAGCGCTGCTCAACATCAAGGACAAGCAGACAACCCTCTACTCTACCATTGAGAACTACTGGATTCAGGCCAACAACAACCAGAACCAGTATAAGAGCGCAAAGGTGAGCACGGAGAGTGCACAGACATCCTATGACCTGCTCTCCGAACAGTTTGCGGTAGGTCTGAAAAACATCGTAGAGCTGCAGACCGGCAAGACACGCCTGCTCTCAGCACAGCAGAGCGAGCTGCAGTCGAAGTATCTAACCATTCTCAACAGACAGCTGCTGGAATTCTATAAACGTTGAATATTGAAGTTCCTTTCAATTCCAATTTCATTCAGTTCAGTCTTTTCTCTAAGATATTAAAAATGAAAAAGAAGATATATATTATCCCGGCAGTTATCGTTGCCATTGCCATTGCCGCATATTTCCTTATGGGAGGCAAGAAAGAAGCCGGTGTCACATACGTCACCGCAACAGTACAGAACTCATCGCTCACCACGAGCGTGACCGCTACAGGCACCATAGAGCCTGTGACATCGGTAACGGTAGGTACGCAGGTCAGCGGCATCGTGGCACACCTGTATGTTGACTACAACAGCATCGTGAAGAAAGGACAGGTCATCGCCGAGCTCGATAAGACCAACCTCCTCTCAGAACTGGCCTCTGCCCGCGCCAACCTCTCGTCGGCACAGAGCAACCTGGCCTATCAGAAGTCTAACTACGAGCGCCAGAAGACACTCTATGACAAGGGTCTTATCTCCGCCAACGACTTTGAGCAGGCCCGTCTCTCCTTTGAGCAGGCCCAGCAGCAGGTGCGCACCAATACCGAGAATGTGAAGAAGGCCGAGACCAACCTGGGCTATGCCACCATCACCTCGCCTATCGACGGTATCGTGCTCTCAAAGGCTGTGGAGGAAGGCCAGACAGTGGCTGCTTCATTCAGCACTCCTGAACTCTTCACCATAGCGCAGGACCTGACAAACATGCAGGTCATTGCCGACATTGACGAGGCCGACATAGGCGACGTGAAGGAGGGTGAACGCGTTAACTTCACCGTCGATGCCTATCCCGACGACACATTCGAGGGACGCGTGACGCAGGTAAGACAGGTAGCTACGACAGAGTCGAACGTGGTGACCTACGAGGTAGTCATCTCCGCACCCAATGCCGACCTGAAGCTGAAGCCCGGCCTCACCGCCAACGTCACCATCTACACCCAGGAGCTCAACAACGTGCTCACCGTGCCTACGAAGGCGCTGAAGTTCACTCCTAACGAGAAGATGCTCACCAAGGAGCAGAGCATTGCGGACTGCCAGGGAGCCAGCAAAGTATGGACGCTCGAGGGCAACGTCTTCAAGGCCATCGCCGTTGAGACAGGCCTCACCAACGGCATCAACATCGAGATAACAAAGGGCTTGAAGGCCGGACAGAAGGTCATCACCGAATTTAAGATGGGCAACATGCCTGAAGAGGATGAGGCTAACGGCGGCACCAATAACCCATTCATGCCAAAGCGTCCGAACAGCAATAACAAGAAGAATGATGGAACAAAATAATAACGACAAGAAAGGCAAGGTCGTCATAGAACTGCGCGACGTCAGAAGGGAGTTCAAGGTGGGCTCAGAGGTTGTCAAGGCCCTGCGCGGCATCTCCTTCAAGATTTATGAGGGCGAGTTCGTGACAATCATGGGCACCTCCGGTTCGGGCAAGTCAACGCTGCTCAACCAACTGGGATGCCTCGACACCCCCACATCCGGAGAATACTACCTCGATGGAGTCTCAGTACGAAAGATGTCGAAGAGCCAGCGTGCCCGTCTGCGCAACAGGAAGATAGGCTTCGTGTTCCAGAACTACAACCTTCTGGCCAAGACTACCAGCGTAGAGAACGTGGAGCTGCCCCTGATGTACAACTCCGAGTACAGCGCCTCTATGCGCAGGGAAGCCGCCATCAAGGCTCTCACGGAGGTAGGTCTGGGCAACCGTCTTGAGCATAAGTCGAACCAGATGTCTGGCGGTCAGATGCAGCGCGTAGCCATTGCCCGCGCCCTCGTAAACAATCCCGCTGTCATCCTGGCCGACGAGGCTACGGGAAACCTTGACACACGCACCTCCTTCGAGATGCTCGTGCTCTTCCAGAAGCTACACGCCCAGGGACGCACCATCATCTTCGTAACCCATAACCCCGAGATAGCACAGTATTCCTCACGCAATATCATGCTGCGCGACGGCAAGATACGCGAGGACGTAGAGAACCACAAGATCCTCTCTGCAGCCGACGCCCTTGCAAAGCTGCCGGCACCGCAGGATGATTAGGCCCCACCCCTTAATGCCCTACCCTGATGGAAGGATGTCCCTGGGGGGGTGAAGGGCTAAGGTCAGTTTTCAATTCTCAATTTTCAATTCTCAATCTGAATAATGAATTTCGTCAATCTAATGAAGGTGGCCTTCAAGGCCATTGCCAACAATAAATTCCGTTCTTTCCTCTCCATGCTTGGCATCATCATCGGTGTCGCTGCCGTCATTGTCATGATGGCCATCGGTCAGGGATCAAAGGAAAGCATCCGTCAGAACATCTCACAGATGGGCTCGAACATCATCATGATACGCCCGGGAGCTGACAAAGGCCCGGGAGGTGTGCGCCAGGACCCATCGTCCATGCAGACGCTCAAAGTGGATGACTACGAGAAGATAAAGCAGAACGCAAAATACTGCACCTACGTGTCGCCCGAGGTCAGCGCCAGCGGACAGGTTATCAACGGCAATAACAACACATCGACAACGATGTATGGTGAGACTCCCGAATATCTCGACATCAAGCAGTGGGAGATAACGAGCGGCTCCGTCTTCACCGATGAAGACATCAAGAAGTCGGCCAAGGTGTGCATAGTGGGTAAGACCGTCGTTGATGAACTCTTCCCCGACGGACAGGATCCCGTAGGCAAGATTATCCGCTTCAAGTCGATACCCTTCCGCATTATCGGAGTGCTGAAGAGCAAAGGCTACAACTCCTTCGGCATGGACCAGGACAACCTCTGCATCACGCCCTATACCACCGTCATGAAGCGACTGACTGCGCAGACCTACCTCTCCAGCATCAACTGCTCGGCCATCACCGAAGAGATGACCGACGATGCCATTGAGGAGCTCTCCACCATCCTTCGCGAGCAGCACAAGATCAAGGAGGATGCCGAAGACGACTTCACCATCCGTTCTCAGCAGGAGATGATGGAGACGATGTCGAGCACTATGGACACCGTGACGCTCATCCTCGTCGTTGCAGCAGCCTTCTCATTGCTCGTAGCGGGAATAGGCATCATGAACATCATGCTCGTGAGCGTGACGGAGCGCACCAAGGAGATAGGCCTGCGCATGTCGGTGGGTGCTCGTGGCATAGACATCAGCAACCAGTTCCTCATAGAGTCAATCATCATATCCGTAACGGGAGGACTGCTGGGCATACTCCTCGGGGCAGCGCTATCAGAGGGAGCAGCTCTCGTATTCAACATGCCGACAAGCATACCGATGTGGAGCATCGTGGTAAGCTTCATCGTATGCACCATCATCGGAATAGGATTCGGATACTTCCCCGCACGCAAGGCAGCCCGCATGGACCCCATCGAGGCCATACGATACGAATAACACCCCACCATAACACAAGACTAAATCCCCGATGCAAGGTGTATGAGCCTGCATCGGGGATTTAGCGTTTGTTATGAGTTCAGTAATTATAAAGTAAGCATTCGACCATCTACAGGTACAAACACCTAATATATTATTGTGACAGCAGCAACAATCAAATCTGATTGTTGCTGCTGTC
>CAJOOC010000136.1 GCA_905236165.1 uncultured Prevotella sp.
CAGCATGGCTGGAGAGCCTCGCCGCCTCCATCCTTCAGGCTGCCCGGGTGCGCTTCACAAAGACCGAGTACATCTCCTGCCCGGGCTGTGGCCGCACCCTCTACGACCTGCGCGGCACCATTGCCCGCATCAAGGCAGCCGTCACGGAGGCCGCACAGACCGACCCGCGCTTCAACACCCTGAAGATAGGCATCATGGGATGCATCGTCAACGGCCCGGGCGAGATGGCCGATGCCGACTACGGATACGTAGGAGCAGGACCCGCGAAGATATCCCTCTACAAAGGCAAGGAATGCATAGAGAAAGCCATACCCGAAGCAGAAGCCGTTGAGAAGCTCATCACCTTCATCAAAAACGACCTCTAACCCCGCCACTCCTCCGCCCCGCTCCGGCCCCGCCGTGCCCCTCTCACCATCCTCCACCGTGCCCCTCTCACCATCCGCCACCGTGCCAGGCGCGTCAGCGGCGGGTCATCTCCCCTCCCCCCTTAGCCACAGTGCCCGATGGTTCACCCATCGGGTCCTCTCCCCTCCTACAAACAACAACTCAAAACAACATAACAAATGGAAATACAGAACGCTTTCGCAGAGAAACTGCTCGCCGTCAAGGCCATCAAACTGCAGCCCAACGAGCCCTTCACATGGGCCAGCGGCTGGAAGTCACCCATCTACACCGACAACCGCAAGACACTGGCATACCCAGAGTTGCGCTCCTTCGTAAAGAACGAGCTCGTACACCTCATCCACACCGAGTTTCCTGAGGCTACGGCCGTGGCCGGCGTGGCAACGGGAGCCATCGCCCAGGGCGCACTCGTGGCCGACCAGCTGCAGCTGCCTTACTGCTACGTGCGTCCGAAGCCAAAAGATCACGGCATGGGCAACCAGATAGAAGGCACCATCCCCGACGGTGCAAAGGTGGTAGTGGTGGAAGACCTCATCTCAACAGGCGGCTCATCACTCAAGGCCGTCGACGCACTGAGGCAGGCAGGATACGAGGTAGTGGGAATGGTGGCAAGCTACACCTACGGCTTCCCAGTTGCCGAAGAGGCCTTCAAGGCCGCCAATGTGCGACTCGTGACGCTCTCCGACTATGAGCACACCACTGCCATAGCAGCCAAAACGGGCTACATCAAGGAAGAGGACCTCGCCGTATTGGCTGAATGGCGCAAGAGCCCCAGCACCTGGAAGCAGTAAGTAAGCCCCCTCCGTGCACCTTTGCCGCGTTCTCGCGGCAAAGATCACCAGCAAGACAGCCCCCCTCCGTGCACCTTTGCCGCGTTCTCGCGGCAAAGATCACCAGCAAGTAAGCCCCGCCTTCAGCGCTTTGCGCAGATACATAAAAGCCGCTGAAAGTTATCCTATAGCAACAAATTGCCACGAAAAGCATCTTTTTCGTGGCAATTTGAGCGTTATATGCGAGAAAAAACGTAACTTTGCGAAAGTCCATGTAACCTGCTCCCGCTCTAAGACCAGAGGGGACCAGAGGGCGTTGAAAAAAGCATCAATCCAACAGCATTACTTAATCAATTATACAATGGCAGAAGAATTAGACATCAAAGAGCTTGACCACGTTGTGGTACGCTTCTCCGGCGATTCCGGCGACGGAATGCAGCTTGCCGGAAACATCTTCTCTACAGTCAGCGCTACTGTAGGCAACAGTATCTCTACATTCCCCGACTATCCGGCTGACATCCGCGCCCCGCAAGGATCGCTGACAGGCGTCTCAGGATTCCAGGTGCACATCGGTGCCGGACAGGTTTACACCCCTGGCGACCTGTGCGACGTCCTCGTGGCCATGAATGCTGCAGCCTTCAAGACACAGCTGAAATATGCAAAGCCAAACGCTACCATCATCATCGACACCGACTCCTTCAAAGAGTCTGACCTGAACAAGGCACAGTTCCAGACTGCCGACTATCTGGGCGAGATGAACGTAGACGCCGACAGAGTGATACAATGCCCCATCACCACGATGGTGAAGGACGCACTGGCCGACACAGGCATGGACAACAAAGCTATGCTGAAGTGCCGCAACATGTTCGCCCTCGGACTCGTTTGCTGGCTCTTCTCACGCGACCTCAACCTCGTGGCCAACTTCCTACGCGACAAGTTCGCAAAGAAGCCTGCCATCGCAGAGGCCAACATCAAGGTGATACAGGCCGGTTATGACTACGGACACAACACACACTCCAGCGCTACTAACGTGTACCGCATAGAGTCTAAGGTGAAGACACCTGGCCGTTACATGGACATCACAGGCAACAAAGCCACTGCCTACGGCTTCATAGCAGCAGCAGAGAAGGCGGGCCTGAAGCTATATCTGGGTTCATACCCCATCACACCGGCCACCGACGTGCTCCACGAGCTCTCCAAGCACAAGTCGCTTGGAGTCACTACGGTGCAGTGTGAGGACGAGATAGCAGGCTGCGCATCTGCAGTAGGTGCTTCCTTCGGCGGGGCACTGGCAGTAACCTCCACCTCCGGTCCCGGCATCTGCCTGAAGTCTGAGGCCATGAACCTCGCTGTTATCATGGAGCTGCCACTCATAGTGCTCGACGTGCAGCGCGGCGGTCCTGCCACAGGACTGCCAACGAAGTCGGAGCAGACAGACCTCCTGCAGTGCCTCTATGGACGAAACGGTGAGTCGCCAATGCCCGTGCTGGCGGCCACAAGCCCCACAGACTGCTTCTATGCTGCCTTCGATGCAGCAAAGATAGCCCTGGAGCACATGACACCCGTAGTGCTACTCACCGACGCATACATCGCCAACGGCTCAGGAGCCTTCAAGCTGCCTGACCTCAGCAAGATGGATGACATCAACCCGCCATACGTGCCAGAAGAGATGAAGGGCACCTGGACACCATATATGCGTGCAGAGAACGGCACACGCTACTGGGCCGTGCCAGGCCGCGAGGGCTTCCAACATATCCTCGGAGGCTTGGAGAAGGACGACAAGACAGGCGCCATCTCTACCAACCCGGAGAACCACGACCTGATGACACGCAAGCGTCAGGCGAAGATAGACAATATCCAGGTGCCAGACCTTGAGGTCTTGGGCGACAAGGACGATGCCGAGCTGCTCATCGTGGGCTTCGGATCTACCTACGGCCATCTGCGTGCAGCAATGGACGAGATGCGCGCTCAGGGCAAGAAGGTGGCAATGACACAGTTCCGCTACCTCAACCCGCTGCCAAAGAACACAGCAGAGGTACTGAAGAAATACCCGAAGGTGGTAGTGGCAGAGCAGAACATGGGGCAGCTGGCAGGCTACCTCCGCATGAAGGTCGATAACTTCGTACCGGCACAGTTCAACCAGGTTAAGGGTCAGCCATTCGTTGTAAACGAACTGGTAGAGTATTTCACCGCAATTATCAACAAGTAAATATATATAAAAACCACCACGAATTTCACGAATTTCACGAATTAAGCCAATGTACGAACAAAATATGCCATATTGGGAAGAGGTCCACAATATCATCGGCGCTGCAATGGCAGTACACAGATATTTTGGTTGCGGCTTTACCGAGAAGGTATATCAAGACGCTTTGGAAAAGGAACTAGAAGACAGGGACATTCCTTCACTAAGGGAGCCTGAGATACACGTTACCTACAAGGAAAAGGAACTATCATCTACATTCAAACCTGACTTCGTATGCTACAATAAAATAATAGTAGAATTAAAAGCAGTGAAAGAGTTGGATGACATGCACCGTTCACAAGCTATAAACTATGGTAAGGTAGCTGACTCTGACATCTCACTATTGATAAACTTTGGAGAGCCCTCACTCAAATTCGAGAGATTCGTGATAAGTTAATGTAATTCACGGTAAAAGAAACCAACAAAGAATAAAATTCGTGTAATTCGCGTAATTCGTGGTAAAGAAAAATATTAATCGTGGTAAAAGAAAAATAAGCTTATGAGTTATTCTGTACAAGATTTCAAGAAAGGTCAGCCTCGTTGGTGTCCTGGCTGTGGAGATCATTTCTTCCTCGCAAGCCTTCACAAGGCTATGGCCGAGATAGGCAAGGAGCCTTGGCGCAATGCCGTCATCTCTGGTATCGGCTGTTCATCACGTCTGCCACACTATATGGCTACCTACGGCATGAACACCATCCACGGACGTGCCGCTGCCATTGCCACAGGCTGTAAGATTGTCAACCCCGACCTCACCGTATGGCAGGTATCAGGCGACGGTGACGGACTCGCTATCGGTGGCAACCACTTCATACATGCCAACCGCCGTAACATCAACCTCAACATCATACTGCTCAACAACCGCATCTACGGCCTCACGAAGGGACAGTATTCACCCACGTCGCCTCGCGGCTTCGTCTCCAAGTCAAGCCCCTACGGCACCGTAGAAGACCCCTTCCGACCTGCTGAGCTCTGCTTCGGAGCACGCGGACACTTCTTCGCACGTACCGTAGCAACAGACGGCGCACACACCGTACAGGTGCTCAAGGCCGCAAACGAACATAAGGGCACCAGCGTCACGGAGGTGCTGCAGAACTGCGTCATCTTCAACGACGGCACACATGAGGCCGTATACAACAAGGCCGGACGTGCCGAGAACGCCATCTACGTAGAGCACGGCAAGCCGCTCATCTTCGGCAAGGACAATGAGTACGGCCTCGTACAGGAGGGCTTCGGACTGAAGGTGGTGAAGATTGGCGAGAACGGCATCACTGAGAAGGATATCCTCGTTCATGACGCACACTGCGAAGACAACACGCTGCAGCTGAAGCTCGCTCTCATGGGCAACGGAGACGGATTCCCAGTGGCTCTCGGCGTGATACGCGACGTGGACGCTCCTACATACGACGACTCCGTCATAGCACAGATAGAAGAGGTGAAGGCAGCAAAGAAGTACCACAACTTCGCTGAACTCCTCGAGACCAACGACATCTGGGAGGTAAAGTAACTTTTCTACCACGAATTTCACGAACCCCGAATGAGGCGACTATGAAACGCTTGTCGTTTCAAGGAGCATCGCTCGGGGTTCTTCACACATTGTTTATTTTCAGCGGAGTTCAGGCGTAAGCATCCTTAGAATTACCCGTTGTAGCAGTTGTGGTTTTGTTGTACCTTTGCCCCCGCAATAGTGCACCCAAACTACAACTG
>CAJOOC010000137.1 GCA_905236165.1 uncultured Prevotella sp.
AAGAGTGAAGAGTGAAGAATTTGCTACCGCAAGTGAAGAGTGAAGAGTGAAGAGTGAAGAATTTGCTACCGCAAGTGAAGAGGACGGGGATTGCAAATCCCCTTGAACTGTGAGGGGCGAGGGATGTTTTTTTCATTGATAGATGCTGTTTATCTGTTGGTAGAAGTGTTCGTAGTTCAGGTGGTCGTCGAAGTCGGCCTTGGCCTGCTGTCCCAGACGTTGGCGCAGGCAGGCGTCGTCAGCGAGTCGGCTGAGGGCGTTGGCCAGGGCCTCGGCGTCGCCGGGAGGAACGAGCAGACCATTACGGCCCTCGACGACATACTCACGCTGACCGCCGTTGTCCGTCACGACGACGGGCCGGCCCTGCGACATGTATTCCTGAGGCGACAAGGGGCATCCCTCGCTGACCGTCGAGGCCAGCACGCCAATGTCGGCAGCGGCTACCCAGGGCAGCACGGGATGCTGGAAACCGGCGAAGACGACCTTGTCGGCGATGCCTAACTCCGTGGCTTTCTGCTTCAGATGGACGGTGTACTCATCGCTGCCTCGGCCCACGAGAACAAGATCCACCCCCGACCCCTCCCCAGGGGAGGGGAGCAGTGACATTGCCTCCAGGAGGGTGTCGAGACCTTTCTCGGGGTCGAGACGGCCGTGGTACATGGCGATGACGGCGTCACTGGCGATGCCGTAGCGACTCCTGACGTTGACGGCCTCAACCTGCTCGGGCACGACGATGCTCGTGGGAACGATGCGCAGCTTACGCTCGTCGATGGTGGGGTGCGTGCTGAGAAATTCAGACTTCGACAGTTCTGAGTCGAAGCACAGGCAGTCCAGCTGACGGTAGAGCCAACGGTAGAGTAAGGTGTTTTTCCCCTTGCGTGTGAGGTGGCGGCACATGACCACGCGTACGTCCTTGCATCCCGACAGACGGCGGGCGTAACAGGCAATGAAGGCATCCTTGAAGTTATGGGCGTGGATGGAGAGGAGCGAGGAGTGAAGAACACGGCACAGGGCAAAGGCGCTACGCACGTCGAGGACTCCGCCTAAGGGCATGGTGAGCACACGAAATCCCGCCTCTTCATACTTGCGACGGATGGCCTCCACAGGCTTGCACACCACGGTGACGTTGATGCCGTCGGCACGTTGGCGGCTGGCCAGGTCAAGGACGTACTGCTCGCCGCCGCCCCACTCCTTGTTGGAGACAATATGGATGATGTTTTGCATTTTTGTGCAAAAGTAGTTATTTATCGCCGAATGAGCAAATTTATGTATAATTATTTTGCCATTTCCCCCTTTTATGCTACCTTTGCGCTCAATATGGCTTCGTACGATATAGAAACACTTCACCAGCACATCCTGCAGATACTGTTGCGTGTCGGCAGTGTCTGCCGTGAGCACGGTCTGCGCTACTACTGCTGGGCAGGCACTATGCTCGGTGCCGTGCGCCACAAGGGCTTTATTCCCTGGGACGACGACATGGACATCTGCATGCCCCGTCCTGACTACGACCGTCTGATGGCTCATGCCCGTGAGTGGCTGCCTGAACCCTTGGAGGCCCTGGCCATCGAGACAAGCCCGACCTTTCCCGGCGGCTTCGGCAAGATTGTCGACGCCAGCACCACGCTTATCGAGCGCGAGCACTCAGACTATGTGGGGGGTATATATATAGATGTGTTCCCTATCGACGGCATCTCGGCCAACCCGCTGATGCAACGTCTGGCCGTGGCGCGCTATAAGGCCTGCGATAAGTTGCTCTACTTCCTCCATCGCGACCCCTACAAGCACGGCCGCGGCCCGTCGGCATGGCCTGTGCTGCTCATCCAGCGACTTTTTACGCATGACTGGGCACGCCGCCAGCTACTTAATGCCTATCATGCCTACGACTACGACCGTTCTGGCCTCGTCCTCGACTATGACGACGGTGTGCGTGGCATCATGCGAAAGGAAGTTCTCGGCGAGCCGCAGCCCTACGACTTCGACGGCCACACCGTGATGGGTGTGGAGCATGCCGATGCCTACCTTCGGCAGAAATATGGCGATGACTACATGACCATTCCCCCTCATGACCGCCAGCGCCAGCACAACTTCTTCTTCTTAGACTACAACCAGCCCTACCGCCAGTATCACGACCGCCGGCAGTTCGTGACGCAGCGGCAATAGTTCATTTCCCCTTGTATGCTGTGGTGTTATCTGTGCTATCTTGGGGGTATCAGCAGCCACGCCTACTACCATGACGAGGCCAACATCCTCTCGCCACAGTTCCGACCAACAGAAAGGATTGTTGGTGGTAAGTGTAGTTACGAGCACTATGTTTCACCCTCCACCATTCATTAGAACACCTGTCTGGACTTTGAGCAGCTCCCTCTCATAGAGAAATCCATTCTCTCTATTTGGCCGGAGTAAAGATGGTAAGGCTGTCGCTACGGTGCCCTACCACCCAGACCACGTCGTTGCCGGTCTGCAGTGCACTGTCTGCAGCGGCTTTCACTTGTGCAGGGTTATAGTGGTCGAAACTGGCCTCTGTGATGGCCGTCTTCCAGACATAGCCAGAGTAATGGCGCACAGTGAGTCCCCAGGCGAAGGCTTCGACGGGCCGCACACAGAAACTGCTGTAGCGAGGCGTGGTGGGGTCGTCGATGTTGATGACAAGTGCGCTGCGGGGTGGTGTCTTGGCCGACTCAATGGCTTGCATGGCCAGACGCTTGCCCAGAAGTCCGGAGTCACGCGCTGCGAGGTAGTGGTGGGAATCAGTAAAAAGGGCAGCGGCGAGGAAAAGGGAGAAGAGTGAATATTGAAGGGTGATGAATTTGCTGCTGCTGTTAGTAGAGGACAGTAGGGTGGCTATGATGATGGCGGCAATGGAGAGTGCGGCATAGTTGTGCATGATGCTCACCACGGTGACCAGATGGGGTAAGGCAAGGATGAAGAAGCAGACCACGAGGAGCAGCAGACGGCGCGTTAGTTGAAGCCGCCACTGGCTGGCCAGCAAGAGCAGGAAGGGAAGCGACAAGAGGGCGGTGACGACTACGATGGTCATATTGCGCGTGAGGGCATAGACGGCACTCATGTAGTCGAGCGGCACCCAGGTGTAGGCCAGCAGCTGCACAAGGTCCTTCACATGGTCCTTCAGCGTGGCCTCAGCATATTCGTCAGGGTACTCTATACCCGAATGGATGAGAATAAGCAGGACGATGAAGTAGACCACGGTCAGCAACAGACCTTTGCCGACGTCGCGTGTCGACTGGCGCACCGTGGTCATGCCGAAAGCGAGGGCAACGATGGGCGGGACGACGGCCCAGGCCAGTCCGTTTTCTTTCGAGAGAACGGCCATGAGGACGCATAGAAGCCAGGACCATCCCCCTCTCTGTTTAAGATACGTCCACATGCCCAGTAGTCCCCATAGCTGTGCGAAGGTCTGGTTGAAACCGTCGCAGGCCAGGGTGGCACCGAGCGTGGCTGGCGAGAAGAAGAAATAGAGCGTGGCAATGTTTGTTGCCACGGTGCTCAGCTTCAGCCTTTGGCATAGGGAGAATACCAGGAAGGCTGAGGCGGTATGGCCAAGGATGATGAGCACATGGTTGAGCGTGGGGAAGAGCGTAGGCCACCATCCCACGACGGCACCTAACAGGGCGTCAAAAGGACGCCGCATAGAGTCGGAAAAGAAATAGCCGGGGTCGGCTATCTGCACCCACCATGGCGACTGCAGCGTCGTGAAGTCGTCAAACGTGGGCAGTATGCCGCACACCGCCCAGAGAATGATGGGTAGACAGAGGACGATGATGATGAGCGAGAGGTGCCTATGTTTTATCATCGTCAGGTAGATAAACTTTTGGAGAGTCATTCGTATTAACTGAATCAGCATTCGACTTATACCTTATCCGTTTTATACGGCGATAGACATTTGTAGTCGGACGTGGGAAAACGAGATAGTGTCCACCGTGGATTTTTATGATAATGTTCCGGTGGTGGTTAGAATATGAGTACGTGTTGCCATGATAGGCCACCATTCGCTGTGATATAGTCAGGGTGTCCATGTCCTCATCCTTGAGGTCGAAAATAACACTGTCTGCCAGAGCATTGTCTCTGACCCGCCACACGTAGATTGCCCCGCTGGCATCAAGCTCAGGATTACGATATGCATTGCTGTCGGCAGCAATTCGGTCTACAACGTCCGACGGCATAAAATATACCTTTTCCTTGCCATGAAGCGTGGCAAAAAGGTGTAGGGTGGTGTCGTTCGCGTTAAATGCCATATATGGTTCGTAGAAGCCAAATTTAATGTATGGGGCTACGTAACGTTGACGCAACAAACGACAGAGCTTGTTTTCATTTTTGGGCGGTATGGGAACGCTTATCGGTTCGTCATCGTCGTTTTCTGCTAATTGTTGCTCCATGGTATGATAGGATTGCAGATTATCCCAACGAACCGCTAATACCGGCAAGGCCATCAACGCCATGATGACACACAATGCAGTGGTTGCCAGGTTACGCCATCGGAGGTTCAAAAGATGACTCCAAATGGGAATACATATCATCAATGCTGTGAAGTCGGCCAGAAAACCGACACGGTCATGACGCTCACCACATACGACCACAATGCCAACTTCCAGCAGAAGACAAATAAAAAGGTATCGATAGGTGCGCAAACATGCATGAAGCAAAAGCCGATTCTTGAAATATAGCCATAAAAGCGTCAGGGACAACAGCCATAAGATCCGCATGTTAAGAACAAGATTCACACAACCGTTGATAATTCTTAAAGTCATGTCACTGCTTCCACCAGCCCTGTTCCATATAGCTGGTGTGGCTAAGCATGTTGCCGCGCCAACCATATAAAACAGCATGAAGGGCAATAATGGGTTGCGGACGATGTCTTTACGATGAAAATAAATGTATATGAGGAAAGTTGTTGCGATGGGGAGCGACAATGACTCATGGCAACAGCCTGCCAATAATGCCAACGGCGAATAATACCATTTTACATCCTTGCGTCGCATATATAGTAATAAAGCGAGGGTGGCAGTTATGCTCCAAAGATAGTTGAACGTACCCATGCTCCACATCATGGCAGTACCTACGCCACGCAGCACAATGAAAATGCCAAAACACAGGACGACGGCCCCGAAGAACTTGTCTTTTGGCGTTATGAAACGTGCACCCAAGTCAATCATCACTACAAATAGTATGGCACTGATGACTTGATACACTGCGGGAGGGAGGAAACAAAGGAAAACCTGGGCAAGAGTGTGAATCAACCACCTGCCATTATTACCCTTAAAATGTTCCAGCTGCGAAGTAAGAAGGTCGGAAAAGTCTTTTATTGGCCAGGAGGAAGAAAAATCAAAATCAGATTTCCATACAAAATGATAAACCAGGTCGTCAAGAAAAGTTGGAGCATCCGTCAGCTGAATAAACAGCATGATAACGAATGTCACAAAAATGAAAATATGATATTTCTTCATAATCCTGATATATTAATTTCAACCAACCCAATATTTTTCATCAGCAAGCTCCATGATTTCCCTGTCTCCACGGCTGTCACCATAG
The DNA here is from genome assembly GCA_905236165.1 of uncultured Prevotella sp. Taxonomy (GTDB): domain Bacteria; phylum Bacteroidota; class Bacteroidia; order Bacteroidales; family Bacteroidaceae; genus Prevotella. The sequence goes on from CAJOOC010000137.1 coordinate 5,548, forward strand.
ACGGTGAGCTTGTAGTCTGTGCGGTGGGGTTTTATCGCCAATAACCGTGCCACTTTCTCAGGCCCGTAGCAATTTCTGGTAGAGAATCGCCCGGTGAGAATACCGTCTGCTGACACTTCCACCTCTGTGGAAAGGACTTCCGACACACCCAGCTGTTCACACCATGGCAGCAACCATTCACGAATACTCGCGCTTATAATGATGACCGTATGGCCGACAGCAACATGGTGTTTCATCTGCGCCACAATGTCAGGCCGTATGATCTGGTTTATTCGACTGACAAAAGCAATACCGTATTGGCAAAATGCCTCATGAGTCATACCTCGGAAGAAAAACTCAAAGAGTAGCTGCTTGAGTTTTTCGTTTGAAATGATATGAAAGAAGTATGCTGCTATCCAGTGTACATTGAGCATCATGCCGACAAAAAGTCTCAGCCGGCCGTGGACAAAAGCGATGAAGTCTATGAAGGAGTCCTTGCGTGTGAGTGTCCCGTCGAAGTCGAAAACTACGATCTCTGTCATAGCATGTAGATGAAAACGACAAAGCAGAGCATCCACACAACACCGCAACCAATCAAAAACGGGTCGCGGAGGATGATGGTCGTGGGGCCTTCGTTACTGTGGAATACCATGATGAGCTGCATGTAGCGCAACAGGCCTGCCAGCACCCAGATGCTGGTGGTGTAGAGATAGGGTGTTCCGATGTGGAGGATGACATCGCTGTCGATGGTGTAGAGGATGTAGCATACGATGATGATGGAGGCCATGACTGAGAGCGCGGCGTAGGCAAAAGGCCTGTTGTAGCCCGCCATGCTCTTCCTGGACGTGTTGCCCAGCTCTGTCTCGCTCATGCGTTTGGCCAATGCCAGGAAGAGCGTGAGCAGAAAGGTCATGATGATGATCCAGTGAGATACCCAGATGCCTGTCGTCAGGCCTCCGGCCAAGACGCGTAGCACGAAGCCTGTGGCGATGCAGACGATATCGACTATGGCATGGTTCTTCAGCCAGAGACTGTAGGCAATATTGAGAACAAGGTAGGTGGCAATGGGGAGGACAAGCTGTGGATTTTCCGTCCATTTGTATGTGAATAGCAGGAGAGCTGACGCGAAAAACAGGCAAATGACCATTATACATTTAGCGGCTAACAGCGATATGGCTCCTGAAGCCAGAGGACGCATGCACTTTTGAGGATTAGCTTTGTCGGCTTCTAAGTCGACCATGTCGTTGAGACAATACACCGAACTGGAAACCAGACAAAAGATCAGGAATATGGACAATGCATGGAGGAAGAGGCTTGCCTCAAGCAAATGACGGCTGAAGAACAATGGGGCGAAAACAAAAAGGTTTTTTATCCATTGTATGGGGCGAAGGAGCTGGAGGTAGTTCATAGAGTATAGGATAGATACTTCCCATTACATGTGGTTATTGAGAGCCTGAAAGACGAGTCCGATGATGCTGTCTTTTATTTTGGGTGCAAGAACCAATGGCATGGGAATGGTGACGGCAACGAAATAATAGAATAGGGGAGAGCGCAGTATGGGGCATCGGCCTAACGCTGAGAGAAAAAGGCCAGATGCCTTGTCAATGAATGACACCCGGCTGGCGGCTTCGGGGAAGAAATAGACAACAAAAAGTACTGATATGGTGCATAGGGGAATGGTGCGCCCCCAGTCGCATGACAGCACCGTGAACATGGGGAGCATGGCGAGGAACTGGAGAAGGAACGCATTGCTCATGGCGTGGGTATCGAAACTTGCAGTCCTGGCATTTGGCCAAAAAGGAACCTTGGCAACATCGAGGAAGGTCACCAGATAATATGTTCCGGCCAGCATATAGATGATGAGCGGGCCTGACGTCCATGACGGCTCCGGGCCGATGTAGGCTGAGTGCAGGTGGAAGATGAACGTGGGCCATATATCCCACCCAAGAGCATCTTCACCAAAACCGATAATGCCTGATTCGTCACAACCGGGGTAAGTCTCGAACAGTGGCGTCCACGACTGCCATATCGACTGCCCAATGTCGGCAGTGCCTTTCGAAAGGAAGGTGACCAGTATGACTGGTAGCACAGTCCATGTCAGTAGTCTTTTACCCGCCACTAAAAAAACAATTGGGAATACAACAAACACGGAGGGCTCATAGCTCAAGATGAGCACGGAGGAGACAAGGAAATAAGCAAGGAAATAGGACTTCCTGTTGGTGCGTAGCCATTGGGACACCAGATAGAATAAGGCGTATATCAGGATGAGCACAAGGTAATCACGTCGAATGAGTGGTGACAGAAATGCAGTTCCCCCCATGCAGCATACGCAGAAAATCACTGTGGGAGGCCACTGCTGTCTGTAAAACAGCCTGAGCATCAGGAAAAGAAGCAGAGGGGAGAGGAAAAATGGCAGCAGGAGGACGAACTCACGCACATTGAACGGCCAGACACTGTATGACCAGAAGAGCAACTGCCCTAAAAGGCCGCGCCTCACGAAGCCTCCCTCGTAGTTAATCAGCCAGTCGCTGACGCAGTAATCTTGATAGCAAATCTGAGGGAGCGCGCCCAATGTCCATTCACCGTAATTATAATAAAATACGAGCATCAGCAGGAAGAAAATGCTGGACAGACAGTAGGCAAGAAGATTTTCTCGTTTCACTTTCATCTATTTACAGTAAGAACTGTGTACGTAAATAATCTTGCCGCTGCTGATGTATATCCCGGGTTTAAGCTTCATTGAAGAATTTGGGGTAACAAGTCGTCCGCTGAGGTCGTAGATGGCTTGGCTGTCGTTAAAGGTCAAAATGGGTGTCTGTGTAGTGAGTTCATCGAAATAGGACTTTGTATAGAACATGGGCAGTCCTGTTTCGTCGATGAACTGCATGCGGCGGCGTATCCAGTCGCATATATAAACATACTCTGTGTCAAAGTCGATGACGTCGTTCCAGACATCGTCGTCGCCGCTCCATTTCGCCTCCTCTCGGCTGGCGGCTCCGCTGTTCTTCATAGCATGGTAGTAGCCGTCGACGATGGCAATGATGCTGTCGGTGTGAAGAGGCTGGCCGGGCTGGCGGAGCTGACGATAGCGCTCGTTGAGCTGGCCCAGATAGTCGTTGAAGTTATCGCGGTACATGCGTAAAGTAAGCTTCAGCTCAAAGTCATAACGGAATTCAGGTGAGTTGTAGAACCCCTCGTCTACTTCATAAACGAGCTTACCGCCCCATCGCTGTCCGAAAGTGGCGTCGAGATCCCAAGGAGTAGGTGTGAGACGGCGGGTCAGGGTCTTGTCATAGATAGCCCAGTACATGTTCTTACCCGTATTGTCAACGGCATTGACCACATTATAGAAGATGTGGTAGTCTATGAGCACAGGCATGTCAATATATTCGTCGAGGTGCTCTTGGAACTCCTGATCTGTGCTGCTGTTGACAAAATTGTTTGCCACAACGAGCGGTGCCCAGTCCACGGTGTCGCTGTCGTCGCCAAGTTCGGGGTACTTGAACTCATAGCCGAAGAAGGTGTCCTTGGTGTTGTCGTAGGTGTCGAAGTAGTCGTACATCTGAACCTTGCTCCAGCTGACACCCTTGTAGAGACATCCGTGTATCTCGCCTGTCTTGCTGTCAATCTTCTTGAGCTTCAGCTGCTTGCGGTCTATGAATTCTGAGAGGTTGTAGATGCCTCGCCACTCGTCGCCGAGGAACAGTTCGACTACGTCGCCTCTCACGCCGTTGAGTGCCTTTGGCTCCTGTTCGATGTAGTATGGCTTGCGTGCCATTTTGTTCCAAAGGTCCATAGCGATACGGTTGCGCAGCCGGAACACGTCGGGCTGTCCGGCGTCGAGCATCCACTTGTCATCGTTGCGAAGGCCAAAGAATCGCTGGTCTTCGTCGAAGTTTACCTTGTAGTTGCGCTTGTGCTTGTTAGGGGTGTTGGTCGTTCCTCCTCGCCATTTTATCCTGGCCGTGAGGGTATCGGTGGTGGCAGAGTCGGGGTTTGAAAAGAGGAATTTAGCCTGCTGGTATTCGTTGCTGAAGCCCTCGGCGGTGGAAGGAAGCAGTTGCACGATGGGCAGGAACGTGAACTGTAGGGTGGCTTCGAGCGTGGTGCCGTCTGCCTTTGTCGCCTTTACTGTCCATTTGCTTTCTGCCGACAGTTGTGAGAAAAGGAAGGATGTGTCGTCTATGACAGTTCCGTTGATGGTGACATCCTGCCATCCCTGCGTCTTCTCTACTTTAAGTGTGACATCATGTCCGAACATGGCCTCGGGCACAGTGGCGAGCAAGGTGCTGGTCAAGGTGTCAAGGCACACGTTGCGCCCGTCGACCTTCAGCTGCGCCATTGCGCTGACGCTAAAGAATAAAGAATAAAGAATAAATGATAAAGGACGATAGTACATGGGGTAAGGAGTGGGAGGATAGTTCTATCTGATGATTGCAATCTTACAGACAGTGCCCTTTGTGCCGTCGCTCTTTGCTGTCGCGACCATGTAGATGCCACTGGCAACGCGCTTTCCGCCGCTGTCACGTCCGTTCCAAGTGAATGAGCCTCCGTTGCTGCGTCCCTGAGCGACAAGCTGTCCGTTAACGGTGAGAATCTTTACGTCGGCATCACGGGTCAGTCCTACGATGGTGATGAGTCCGTCGTAGCCGCTAACAACGGGATTGGGATAGGCGTAGACATCGTCCTTGACCATTTCGATGGAAACGCTGGTGGCATCGCTCATGTAGGAGCAAAGACCCTGGTCGGTGCCGATGAATATCTCGCCTGTGCTGTGGTCGATAGCTAACGATTCAATGTTGTCTGAGATGAGCGGGCTGTTGGCAGAGGTGAAGTTCTCCAACTGCTCCATGTTGTCGGCACTGATGAGGTAGAGCCCTGCTCCGCTCGTGCCTATCCATTTGCGGTTGGCTTGGTCTACGGCGATGCAGTTGATGTAAACTCCGTCCATAAGGTAGTCGGCATAATTTGTGCCGTCATTGCGTGGCACTTTTACCTGTGTCACATATTCAAGTTGCTTGCCAATGTTGGAGGCCTCTATGAGGAAGAGCCCATTGGATGAGCCGAGCCAAAGATTGCCGTCCATGTCTTCAGTAATGCACTGCGGGAAGAATGATTCGGCGATGACACCGTCTTGGTTCACCAGTGTAGTCGTGGAACTTATAATCTTCTTCGTGGAGGGGTCGAAACAGTAGAAGGAAGGCTTCTCCCAGTGTCCGTTGACAATCCACATCAGTCCGCGGCTGTCCTGATAGAGACCTGTCATTCCGGCGAGGCTCTTGTCGTTGAACATGAGTTCATCTTGATGCCACGATATCCACTCTCCGTCGGCTGTTATCTCAATGATGGAGTTTTCGGCCACCTCTCGCTGCAGCATCCACAGGTTTGCGTCTTTGTCGTAGAGCACACAAGGAACGAGCACGTATCTGTTGCTCGATGATGCAGGTTTGAGTATACTATTGTCCTTGTTGTAGTATTTTACGAGCTTGCCGTCGTAGTACTCAAACAATCCCGGCCTTGCTCCTGACATGACGTGCTTGCTGTCTCGTGGGTCTACGGCGATGGAGTATGAATCTTCATATTTCCATTTGGTTCCCTCGGTGGCGACTATCTCAGGAAAGTCATCCTCATAGATAATCCAGTCAGAACCGTCGTAGACCTGTATTGTTCCGGGTCTATAGACGAGTCCACCTCCGTATCCGCTGCAGGTGTAAAGCTTTCCATCTATGAATTTCATGAAACCGAAATAGTTGTGCTTCGGACCCACTGGCTTGAGTGTTTTTACCAAGTCAATATATTCATTCCAGGTGGTTTCGTCTGGGAGGAAGGAATTGGCATTGTATGACTTGGTAGTCTCCCAGTTGTTCTTGTCCATCAGGTTTTTGCCTGTCAGTGGGCCTGACATCACCGTCCAGTCGAAGCATCGTGCAAAGATGGCATCGTTCTCGACGTATACACCCCTGATGCCTCCGTCGAAGAAATATGTTTCGCTAATCTCTGCCCTCTCCATGTTCAGCTTCACTATTCCGAAGGCGGTTGCGATGAAGGCATATTGCTCGTACATGCAGATGTGGTTCACCGTCTTTGCCGTTGTCATGGGCTTTGAATAGATGCTGCTGACATTGTTCACGTCTCCGTTGATGCTGACGATGTCGATGTTAGCGTTTTCGTAGATAATCAGCAGTTTCTTTACTTGGCTGTTCCATTCAATTTTTGCGATGCGGGTATCGTTTAGCTGCCTGGAACAGTCGAAGGTCGTTATTGATTTGTCCTTGAGGTTGTACTGGTAAAGGCTGTTCGAGGCGAGCACGAAGAGATAGTTGTCACTTGCCTTCACAATCTGCTGCGGCTCATAATATGCCATGAAGGCCTTCCACGTTCCAACTTGGGCGTGGCACAAGGCAGCGACAAGGAGCGCTGCGAGGAGTAAAGCTTTTCTCATATTTCTTTGTGTATTTGTTTCTATGATTGGTGTTCCGTCAAGTATTCTGCCAGTTCCTGTGTGGCCCTGGCGCGATGGCTTATCTTGTTTTTTATCTCCGCTCCGAGCTCTGCGAAAGTCTTGTCGTAGCCGTCGGGCCGGAAGATGGGGTCATAGCCGAATCCTTCGCATCCGCTGCGCTTTCGGGTGATTTCCCCGTTGACGATGCCTTGGAAGAAGTGGCGTGTGCAGACATCTTCCTTTAATTCTACTAACGCGATAATAGTGCGAAATCTTGCACGACGATTGTTATTTTCTCCTAATTTGAACAGCAATTTGGCCATATTGGCCTCGCTGTCGTGTGACAGGTGGTTAGAATCCATGGCAGCGTAGCGTGCGCTGTAGATTCCCGGCTCACCGTCCAGTGCCTCCACCTCCAGACCGGTGTCGTCGGCAAAGCAGCTGATTCCGTATTTCGTAGCCACATAGTCGGCTTTCTGCAGTGCGTTCTCTTCAAGGGTCGTTCCTGTCTCGGGAATATCCTCATGGCAGCCGATGTCTTCCAACGATAGGACTACTATCTCTGTGTCGAGTATCTGGCGAACTTCTTCCAGTTTATGCTGGTTGTTGGTGGCAAAGACTATCTTCATTTTCGATTTACGGATTTTCGATTTGTTACTTCAGCGGCAGCAAATTCTTCATTCTTCATTCTTCACTTTCACCTTCACTTTCATTTCATCGAATCCTTCACCGAACACACCGATGACGGCGCTCTGTGAGACGAAGGCCCTTGGGTCAATCATCTTGATGAGTCGGAAGATGGTGAGGCTCTCATTTTTCTTGGCCAGTATGCAGAGCACCTTGCGCTCCTGCCCTGTGTACCATCCGTGAGCGTCGAGCACGGTCACGCCGTGGTTCAGCTGAGTACCGATGGCGTTGGCAATCTCCTGCCATTTCTCGGTGAAGATGAGGAACTGCACACTGCTTCGCTGCCGGTTGTAGATGTAGTCGAGCATGAAGTTCTCGATGACCATGGTACACAGTCCGAACACCACCATGTAGGCGCGCTCCAATGTGGTGCCGAACTGCGGTATGAACATACACGAGCTGATGATGATGAAGTCGATGAAGAGGAGCACCGAGCCTAAGGACATGTTGTAGAACTTGTTCACCGAGGCGGCGATGATGTCCGTGCCGCCTGTAGAGCCGTTGTTCAGGAACACGATGCCCAGTGCCGAGCCCGTCATCGTACAGCCGATGATGAGCGACATGAAGTCCTGCCCCTCGCCCAGGATTTTCACCATTGCTCCGGTCTCGTCGCGCGGCACCAGCTCTTTCATCAGCCACAGCAGGAAGGTGAGCACGGCGATGGCGTAGATGGTCTTCACCAGGAACTTCAGTCCCAGTATCTTCAGCGCCATGAAGAGCAGGGCGATGTTGATGAGCAGATAGGTGTACTGGTTGGGAAAGCTGGAGGCATACTCCACGATGGCTGCAATTCCGGCCACGCCGCCCGTCACTATCTCATAGGGCATGAGGAAGAAAGTGAAGCCGAAGGCATACAATATGAGGCCGAGGGTTATGAAGACATAATCCTCGACCTCCTTGAGTATGATTTTGTGGTTTATTTGCATACGATGTTAATCATCCTCTTCGGCACGATGATGATTTTGACAATCTGCTTGCCGTCGGTGTATTTGGCCGTGCGCTCATCGGCTCGTACGGCCTGTTCGATGGTAGCATTGTCGGCATCAGCGGGGAACTGCATGTCGAAGCGTACCTTGCCGTTAAACTGCACGCCCATCTTCACCTGGTTCTCGACGAGCAGCTCCTCGTTCCACTTTGGCCACTGTGCGTCGCAGACCGAGCCCTCGCCGCCCAGCATCTCCCACAGTTCTTCAGCGATGTGGGGCGCGAAGGGCGCGATGAGCACCACAAGGGTCTTCATCACCTCCGGGTCTTTGCACTTCAGGGTGCTGAGCTCGTTGGTGGCAATCATGAAGGCAGAGATGGCGGTGTTGTAGGAGAAGGCCTCGATGTCCTGCGTCACCTTCTTGATGAGCTTGTGCAGGGCCTTCAGTTCCTCGGGGGTTGCTACCGTTTCCTTTGCTGCAACATTGTTGCAGCAAAGAGAGACGAGGTTCCAGAACTTGCGGAGGAAGCGGTGGCTGCCCTCGATGTTGTTGGTGTCCCAGGGCTTCGACTGCTCCACGGGTCCGAGGAACATCTCGAAGAGTCGCAGCGTGTCAGCTCCGTAGCGCTCGATGACGGTGTCGGGGTTGACCACGTTGTACATCGACTTCGACATCTTCTCCACGGCCCAGCCGCAGATGTACTTGCCGTCCTCGAGGATGAACTCGGCGTTCTCATACTCTGGGCGCCATGCCTTAAAGGTCTCAATGTCAAGCACATCGTTCTGCACCATGTTCACGTCGACGTGTATGGGGGTCACCTGATACTGGTCTTTCAGCCCGACGCTGACGAACTTTCCCTTCTCCGGCCCTTCCTCGACACGGTAAACGAAGTTCGAGCGGCCTTGAATCATTCCCTGGTTGATGAGCTTCTTGAAAGGCTCGTCCTCGCAGCTATAGCCGCAGTCGTAGAGGAACTTGTTCCAGAAGCGGCTGTAGATGAGGTGGCCGGTAGCGTGTTCCGAGCCTCCTACGTAGAGGTCGACGTTGCGCCAGTACTCGTCCGGGCCAATCCCTACGAGGGCCTTGTCGTTGTGCGGGTCCATATAGCGCAGGTAGTAGGCTGAGGAACCAGCAAAGCCCGGCATGGTGTTGAGCTCGAGGGGGAAGACGCTCTTGTTGTCAATCTCAGCCACATCGACCACCTTGTCGAACTTGGTGTCCCACGCCCACATCTTGGCGCGACCCAGTGGCGGCTCGCCTGTCTCAGTGGGCTTGTACTCGTCAATCTCTGGTAACTCCAGAGGCAGGCACTCCTTAGGTATCATGTAAGGCAT
>CAJOOC010000138.1 GCA_905236165.1 uncultured Prevotella sp.
CGTGTGAGGAACACAGCGGTGAAGAATGAGCAGATGATACCGATGATCCATGTGGTAGCGAAGCCGCGGATTGGGCCTGTACCGAATACGTAGAGGATCACACCGGTGATGATAGAGGTGAGGTTAGAGTCGAAGATAGCGGAGAAGGCGTTGCTGTAACCTGCAGCGAGAGCCTGCTTCAGACCGAGTCCGCCCTTCAGCTCCTCCTTGATGCGCTCGTAGATAAGCACGTTGGCATCCACCGCCGTACCGAGCGAGAGCACCATACCTGCGATACCCGACATCGTCAGTGCTGCCTGGAAGCTGGTGAGGATACCCAGTGTGAAGAAGAGGTTGACAATCAGTGCGCAGTTTGCCATCATACCAGGGATGAGGTCATACATGCAGATCATGTATATCATCAGGAGCACGAAGGCGATGATGAATGAGATGATACCCTGCTGGATTGACTGTGCACCCAGTGTAGGACCAACGACCTCTTCCTGCACGATACGTGCTGGAGCCGGCATACGACCAGACTTCAGAGTGTTGGCAAGGTCCTTTGTATCCTCGATGGTGAAGTTGCCAGAGATCTGTGAGTTACCGCCAGAGATTTCGCCGTTCACGCGTGGTGCGGAGTAAACAACGCCGTCGAGCACGATGGCGATGGCCTTACCCACGTTCTGCTTGGTGAGCTGCGCCCAGAGGCGTGCACCCTCGTTGTTCATAGACATTGATACGCAAGGACGACCGAAGTTGTCGAACTCATCCTTTGCATCGGTCACTACGTCACCCTCCAATGGAGCGCGGCCAGAGGTAGAGGTAACCTTCAGAGCGTGGAGCTCAAAGATGTTCTTTGTACCGTCAACAGGCTTAGCCGACCAGAGCAGCTTCACGTCGCTTGGCAGAATCTTCTTTGCCTCGTCGCTGTAGATAGCCTTGTTCACGTCAGCCGTGTCACGCTCGTGAGCATAACCCACTGTAGAGAGGCTCTGGCCCTGTACGGGCTGGAAGACAGCGAAGAGAGGGTGCTGCTTCTTTGCCTCAGCAATAGCCTTCTCGTCCTTCTCCTCAACAGCCTTAGCCTGTGAAGCCTTCTCATCCTTCTTCAGCTGGAACTTGCCGGCAGCCTCCTTGGCGGTAGTGTCGGCAGCAGCGGCCTCAGCCACCTCAGCGGCTGGCTCTGCCTTAGCAGCGGCGGTGTCGGCCTCCTCAGTGGTTTTGCCAGAAGCGATGTTGGCCAGACGCGTGTCAATCTGCTGGAGATAAGACATCACGTCCTGAGCATTGTAGGTCTCCCAGAACTCCAGGTTGGCAGAGCCCTGAAGGAGCTTACGTACGCGCTCCGGCTCTTTTACGCCAGGCATCTCGACCATCAGACGGCCTTCCTGACCCTCCAGCTTCTGGATGTTGGGCTGTACGACACCGAACTTATCGATACGGTTACGCACTACGTTGTAAGAGTTGTCGATAGCGCTCTGCAACTCTGCGCGCAGCGCTGCCTCTACCTCAGCGTCGGTAGACTGTGTGGATACCTTACCCTTCAGCTGCTGAGTGGCGAAGATTTCTGCCAGGCGATGGCCGGGAGCATTCTTCTTGTAGGCATTGATGAAGAGGGTGATGAAGTCCTTCTGTGAGGTCTCCTCCTCTTTCTTTGCCTCTGCCATAGACTTTACGTAAGCGGCGTCAGTCTTGTGGTCAGCCAGCACGTCGACAACGTCAGGCACGCTGATTTCCAGAATGACGTTCATACCGCCCTTCAGGTCCAGACCCAGACCAATCTGAGTCTCCAGACACTGCTGGTAAGAATAAACACCCAGATACTTCACTGAGTCCTTGTAGTTCTGCGCAGCAATAGGATCGCTGAGCTTCTCTGCCTGCGAATTATAGTAGCTCGTAGCGGCAGAGAACGAAAGGTAGAAGATACTTGCAAGCGTCAATAGAATGGCGGTTACAATTACAATTCCTTTGTTTTGCATTTTGTTTTTACTGTTTTTTATTTGATTTTATTGTTTTGTTTGTTCTTTCCACCTTGTATATACACACGTGCGTATATGCGCACAATGCACATAATGCGTGCAAAGGTACATATTTTCTTTGACATACGGAAACTTTTCACCTCTAATGTTACATTTTTTAACATATTGTGGCCACATTCGCCTATTGTCAATTCTTGTTATTGGACAGGAAAACAACTACAAAACAAAAAAGCGCCTGACTTGTTTCACAGTGGAAACGAGCCAGACGCAGGTATTTAAAGCGGGTTTTTTCTTAAAGAAAGATGAGCTCCTTCCTTGAAGGTGCAGGTCTTATTTGCGGTTCATCAGTGAGGTGCATCCGCAAATGGTAGAAACGCCTACCATTGAGACCATAATCATCATTGCAACATTTGTAAACATAATCATTTCCTTTCTTTACTTTAACATGTTACTTTTACTTTACTAACTCTGCGCTATCCTTGCGCAGTATTTCTTTTTCTATGCTTCTGTTATCCTTTCGACGATGCAAAGTTACAACCATTTGTGTGCGCACACAACAATTTATCGATAAATCTTCAATTATTGGCATTTTAGTTGAGCCATATCAACTAAACCCCGTAAAAGGGGTGTTTTTGAGCGTATTTTAGGGTAATTGAGGGAGCATTACTCCATTGATACACATCAACCGATTGTTACTCGCCTAATGTACGTTAAATTAGAGGACTTCAATCAGTCACTGGTGTTCAAAGAACCACCAAGTTCTGATTCTGTCCCGTAATTATCTCGTCTCATGCTTCTTTCACGCTACATGCCTGTTTATAATGCCTCAATCTCTTCGGCAGTAAGACCGGTAATCTGGGAGATAAAATCTGTATCGGCTCCTAATTCTTTCATCTTACGGGCGTTCTCACGGTTGGCTTTTGTCTCACCCTTTGCCATAATCGCAAAGTTTTAGAATTCTGCTGCAAAAGTACGATTAAGTTTTGAGATGCGCAAGAAAATGAACTCGTTTTTTTCATGCATATCCAAAACGGAGTACTATATTCTTCTATTGTGGTGCGTTTATGCTTCCCCGTAATCAATCTGGCAGGAAACATTCCTAAAAAATTGAACCCCAAAAACTATTGATAAGGCTTTTGGGGTTCAATTCTTTTATTTCTATTTCATGCGGTAATTTTTACCGTCCAGTCATCAGTACGCAACTGCCTCCACGGGCGGAGCATATCAACGCCCAAATGTTACTTGCCATTCGCGCTCGGCCTGTATGCTTCCGTCCGGTTCAAAGACAGTTATCTTTATCTTGTGGTCGTTACCGTCGAACTTGTCATCAATGTCCGTGAAGTATATGGCATGAGAGTGTGTCACTGCACCTGTTACGGGCAACTGCGATAGCGTTACGCCAGAGAAACTGCCGTCGGTATAGAATGTTGTGCCACCCGTAAATTCTGATATCAGCCAAGGTTGCTCTGCGTAATAGTTGGACCAGTTATAAGTGGTGTAGCCGCTATACACTGTATAAACAGTACCCTTTGATGGAGGCCAGTTCGAGGCATTCTGGAAATAATAGACAGAATATGCAGCATTACCGTTCGGCTGGTTTGGCTCATCTGTAAAGTTAACGTATATGCGGTTGGCATCAGAACGGAATGTAAGGTTGGCATCTGCATATCTCAAGGCCATGCCACCACATTCATCACTTACACTATAAGAACTTGCCGCATTGCTCAACTGGGTTGACGCGAATCCTACCGTGCGGTTTGTGCCCGAACTGCGATTAAGGTAAGTACTCAGACCTGCTGACGTGGTGAAATCTATAGCTCCGTTTACCCTGCCGCTAACAGAATAGCCCACACATGCGAACCTAACATCTAATCCTGCCGAGGTCAAAGTTTGTGCCCATGCTATTATGTCTCGAGCAACTGCATCAGCCTCCTCACTCATACTGCCTGAATTATCCACAATAAATACTATATCGGTCTCTATCGTGTTCTCCTCATTTGCTTCCTCCACAATATTGCCTCGCGGCTCATCGTCTATCTCAAGCCACAGATTGTGACCTGTCTGGTCCGTGCCTATCAGGTCAACCCAGCCGGCATCACTGCCATCAGAGGCTTTAGGTTTAGGAACGCCAGGCAGGAAAATGCGTCCAGCCGTAGCACCGTTTATCCTACCGAAGCTGAAGCTTGCACCTGCGGGGATAGTGGTGTTCGGGTTATGCAGGTAAGGATTGCGATGATACTCGTAAGGAATACCAGTAATAGGGTATGCCTCTGCTATGCCGTTGCCCACATAGAAAGGAAGGACTGTACCGTCTGCCAGTATGACAATGAGGTAGTTGTTATACATATACACATTCTGGAACAGCGACTTGCATTCGCAATTGCTCGAAGCCTTATATGGATTGCCGTCCGAATCCTGTATATATATAAAGGTAATGCCTCCATCAAAGCTGATACGCCAGTAGTTGTCGGTGTCAACGCGTATTATCGGGCGAACGCCTCCTGTACCGTCAACAGGTATCTTCTCTCCATTCGGGTTCAATATGAATGTCTTCACATTGTTTATTATCTGCACCCAATAGTAATGTCCCTCATATAGAGAGATGCTTATCATCGGTGTCTCCGTAGTGCCGCTATAGTCCTGCCCGTCGCTGCCGTTGCTGCCCGCTGCTGCAACACCGGTATCTGTATCGCCTATCCACCAGTTGCCGTTGCTTCCGATGTAAGGCGTTTTGCCGTCCTGGCCCTTGATGCCGAGGGCAGAAATGCCGGAGTCCTCCGTCCCTGTCCACCAGTTGCCGTTAATACCAATATAAGGAGTCAGGCCATCGGCACCATTGGTACCGTCCTTGCCGTCCTTGCCATCCTTGCCATTGGTTCCCGTAGCAGCCACGCCAATATCCTCATTGTCTATCCACCAGTTGCCATTTGCTCCGATGTATGGTGTGAAACCGTCCTTGCCGTTCAGGCCATCCTTGCCATCTTTGCCGTCCTTACCGTCAGTGCCCCTGGCCGAAACCCTGGTGTCTGTAGTTCCTATCCACCAGTTGCCGTTAGCACCGATATATGGAGTCAGGCCATCCTTGCCGTCAACACCGTCTTTGCCGTTAACGCCATCCTTGCCGTCCTTACCGTCAACACCGTCCTTACCGTTAACACCGTCCTTGCCGTCAACGCCGTCAACGCCGTCAACGCCGTCTTTACCGTTAGCACCATCCTTGCCGTCAACGCCGTCCTTGCCATCAGCACCATCCTTACCATTCTCACCGTGGCGGATGGTTATGGTGCGGTTGTCGGAAAATGTGATAAGATAGCCGATGTATGTCTCCTGCACACTTGTAATATATACATTACTTTTCTGTGTGTTCACCAGCACACTGATGGCATTGATGTCTGTGTTCATGCGTGTCAGCGTGTTCTCAAGAGCTGTAACGCGGCTGTCCAAGGAATTAATCTTCTCCCATACCGCCGTGTCGTCATAACTGTCGCTGTTACATCCCGTCAGGACTGCAACAGCAATGCTTAATAGTAAAAAGTACTTTCTCATAGTTAACATTGTTTAAGTCGTATTAGGTAAACGTCATTTCTTTCTCAGTAATCTACCAACTGCAAAGATACATATTATTTTTCAATCTGCAATAATTATGTGACAAAAACTGCAATAATATTTCAATTTCCGGTCACAAAAACAAAAAAACGCCTTTTCCGAAGTGAAAGGAGGCACCATATTTGTCAACCCTTTTGCGAGGGTTGCTGCATGCGTTTGTAATGGAGGCTCTATTACCGCGCAATGGACGGTCTATTACACGCTAATCGACCGTCCATTGCAACGCCCTGAGTGTATGGTGGTTAGGAGGCAGGGACGTGGGCATATTGGTTCGTCATGACGTTCACACCATGTCGATGAGATTGGCGGTGTCAGAAATCTCTGTGAGGCCTTCCCTGCTGAAGAGCCATGCGGCGTCGGTGGTGCGCTGCGCCACGTCCAGGTCGTGCGTGGAGATGTGTATGGCCTTGCCGTCAGCACCATCCTTACCATTCTCTGAAGAAAATTTCTTTTGCTGTTCAAAAAAACATCTCACTTCTCTTGCGTAATCCAAAACTTAGTCGTACCTTTGCATTACGCAATTTGCATTACGCAATTTGCATAATACGCAAAACAGTTTAATAATGAAGATGATAGACAATCCTTTTCTTATCTATGGCTATGAAGGGCCTGAGTATTTCTGCGACAGGGAGCAAGAAACGGCTGAACTTATATCAGCCCTGAAGAATGGCTGCAATGTTACCTTGATGTCACCAAGACGTTATGGCAAAACTGGGCTGATACTAAACTGTTTCCATCATTTGCAGGAGGAGAAGAGTGAGATTGTATGTTTCTATGTGGATATATATGCCACACATACTTTGAGTGACTTTGTGCAGACATTCGGAAAGGCTGTGCTCGGAAAGCTGGACAGCCCGCTGCAAAAAATGGAGGGATTGATAGGCAAACTCTTCCGCAACAGCCAGATAACTATTTCACCAGATCTTATCACCGGCATGCCACAGTTATCGTTGCAATTCCAACCACAGCATGCGGTAAGCACTTTGGAAGATATTTTTTCATATATAGGGCAGTCAGGGCGCAGGTGCATCGTGGCATTTGATGAGTTTCAGCAGATTTCTGACTATTCTGAAGAGAATGTGGAGGCTTTGTTGCGCACGTATGTACAGCAGACTCACAATGTCCACTTCATCTTCTCCGGCAGCAAACAGCACTTGATGTCGGAGATGTTCAACTCTCCCAAGCACCCGTTCTATCGCAGCACGGAGAAGATGAGCCTGAAATTGCTCGATGAAGAAAAATACTATCAGTTTGCAGCATCCAAACTGACATTGCGCGATGTATCATTGCCGCGCGATGTCTTTCACAATATCTACAAACAGGTAGATGGAGTGACGTGGTATCTGCAGTCAGTCATGAACCGCCTGTACCGCCTGAAGTCACAAGAAGTGACGGAGGAAGCATGGCATAACGTAATAGGAAGCATCATAAAATGCGAAGAGGATGATTACAAGCGGCTCATGCATCTTCTTACGGCCAACCAGTCGGCATTGCTTCTTGCCATAGCGCGCGAGGGAGTTGTTGCAGAACCCATGTCGGGTCTGTTCTTGCGCACGCACAACCTCAAGTCTGCAAGCAGCGTGCAACGTGCCCTGCAGTATCTCGTGAATGAAGAATACCTGTACCACTCTGACGAAGGCTACATAATCTACGACCGCTTTTTCGGGCTGTGGCTGAAGAGTGTATAGGTCATTTAGGTTAAGGTCTGAGGCATATTGGCTCGTCATGCTGTTCACAACATGCAGGTGAGCCTTGAGGTGTCGGAAATATCCTTGAGTCCTTCCCTGCTGAAGAGCCATGCGGCGTCGGTGGTGCGCTGCGCCACGTCCAGGTCGTGCGTGGAGATGAGTATGGCCTTGCGCTGTTCGTGAGCCAGGGTGCGCAGCATGAGCATCGTGTCTCGCTTGGAGGGGTAGTCGAGGAAGGCGGTGGGCTCATCGAGGAGTATGACAGGTGTCTGCTGCGCGATAGCCTTGGCTATCATGGCCTTCTGCCGCTCACCGTCAGACACCTCGCCCAGCAGCCTGTCGGCAAAGTCCTGCGGCGGCAGACCCACCATCGTCATGGCGTCGTCAACGATACGGCGGTCCTCCGTCGTCAGCCTGCCGAAGAAACCGGTATAGGGCGAGCGTCCCAGACCTACTATATCGCGCACGCGCATACCTTGTATATCTATACGCTCCGTCAGCACAATGGCTATGTCGCGGTTGCTGAGGATATGGGAGGAGGTGGGGTCTTCAGGGGTGTGCGCCATGTCACCTTCGCCGCCAGCGGGGCTGACAGTGACGGGGACGCTGGTAACCTTTATCTCTCCGCTGATAGGCGGCAGCAGACCTGCCACGGTCTTGAGCAGCGTTGACTTTCCGATGCCGTTGCGACCAATGAGGCATGTCAGCTGGCCACCACGCAGGCACGCGGAGATATTGCGCGCCACGACGTTTCTGCCGTAGCCTATGGTGAGGCTGCGCAGCTCCAGATTATATGTCTCAGACACCGAATGGTTCATTACTTTGGGCAAAGTTAATATATTCTTTTTACCTGAGCAAGAAAAAAGTTGACAAAATACTTGGTGATTTTAAGAATTGTGATTAGTTTTGCACCGCATTATAGGCGGGCTGCACATTTCCCCCTATAGATCATAATGACATGCAGAAACAATTATTACTATTATTACTCTTGTGCACGTGCCTCTTTTCGCGTGCCAACGACGGAGTGTTCTTTGCCAACGGCAATGTCCTGGTTCCAGTAGCAGAGACCGACATCTCCGTGGCTAAGGAGATCCTCACCATCACCGTGGGTGAGGACGACTATGCTCTGGTGGATGTGTATTATGAGTTTATGAACGGCGACAGCGCGAAGACCGTCACGATGGCCTTCGAGGCGGCATCGCCCTATAACGTGGAGGCGGCCTTCAGCAAGGCTGGCGTCCACCCGTACATCCACGACTTCTCGGTGGAGATGAACGGCACTACCCTACCCTACAGCAATGCCGTCGTGGCTCTGCGCTATGATGCCGACAACCACAGGCAGCAGAGCGAGAAGATCAACCTCGCGGAGTGGAAGAGCTATAAGGAGGTGGGCAACGACGACATCCTGCCTAATGAGGGTCTGCTCTACAATGCGTCGCTCGACAGCATCCTCTCCTATGGCTACGGCTATTACTTCACGGCTCCTTTCCAGCCCGGCAAGAACACCGTGCATCATACGTACCGCTACCACATGAGCCATAACGTGGTGAACCGCTTCACCATTCCCTACTGGCTCACCCCCGCCACTCGCTGGGCCAACCATCAGATTGACGACTTCACCCTGCGCATCAAGGCTCCCATCGGCGTGGGCGTATGCATGGAGGACAGCCTGTTCCTCGGTGCACCCTTCACCTCTGCCGACGGCATGGCGCAGATCTACAGCTTTGAGCGCGACCGTTACTATAAGATGCACTATATGCTGGCCTATCCCAATGACAGCTATGTAGAGTGGCACATGAAGGACTTCCGCCCTGCGAAAGACATCACCATCACCTCCGACGATGAGGTGCTGATGGCCGACTGGAGCTTCCCTGAGGACAAGGTGGTGATAAACGATGCTGACGGCACGGAATACCGCTACGTCGGTGAGACGGCCGACAGCTACTTCATATCGGCACAGGACTATGGCTTTGTGCCTAAGGCCGGCTACCATACGGCTCTCTACAACGCTGAGAAAGGCCAGGGCTGGCTCATCATCGGTGGCAATGATGCCGTCAATGTGCGCAAGAAGTCCAGCACCAACAGCCGCATCATAAAGACGATAAAGGACGAGGAGGGCTACCTGCCCGAGGCTTATCCCTGCCTGGGCTTCCTGCACGTGAAGCAGGCTGACGGCACCTATGAGCAATGGTACAAGCTGCGCATAGGCAAGAAGACGGGCTACGTCCGCGCCGACCTCATGAAATGGTCAGCGGTGAATAAGTGGTGAGAATAGAGGCTATAGAGGCTATAGATACTATAGATACCATAGAAGCTATAGATACTATAGATACTATAGAAAAATAACAACGCCCCGCAGAGGAAGTCTCTGCGGGGCGTGTTATTATAATGATAGTCAAAGCTTAGAGCTTTGGACCTGCAGCTACGAGCTGAATCTCGTTGCTTTCGGTCAAACCTTCTTAAAGCTTTGGACCTGCAGCTACAAGCTGAATCTCGTTGCTTTCGGTCAAACCTTCTTAGAGCTTTGGACCTGCAGCTACAAGTGCCTTACCGGCCTCGTTGCCCTCGTACTTGCCGAAGTTCTTGATGAAGCGTGCAGCGAGGTCTTTTGCCTTCTCGTCCCACTGTGCTGCGTCAGCGTATGTGTCGCGTGGGTCGAGGATGTTGGTGTCAACGCCTTCCAGCTCTGTTGGAACCTCGAAGTCGAAGTATGGGATCTTCTTTGTAGGAGCGTTGAGGATAGCGCCACCGAGGATAGCGTCGATGATGCCGCGGGTATCCTTGATAGAGATACGCTTGCCTGTGCCGTTCCAACCGGTGTTTACGAGGTATGCCTTAGCACCGCTCTTCTCCATCTTCTCCACGAGCTCCTCAGCATACTTTGTTGGGTGCAGCTCGAGGAAAGCCTGACCGAAGCAAGCAGAGAAGGTAGGTGTTGGCTCAGTGATGCCGCGCTCTGTACCTGCCAGCTTTGCTGTGAAGCCAGAGAGGAAGTAGTACTTTGTCTGCTCTGGTGTGAGGATAGAAACAGGAGGCAGCACGCCGAATGCGTCGGCAGAGAGGAAGATAACGTTCTTAGCCTCTGGACCAGCGCTCTTCTTGTTAACCTTCTGAGCGATCTTCTCGATATGGTTGATAGGATATGATACACGAGTGTTCTCTGTTACGCTCTTGTCAGCGAAGTCGATCTTACCAGCCTCGTCAACAGTAACGTTCTCCAGCAGAGC
>CAJOOC010000139.1 GCA_905236165.1 uncultured Prevotella sp.
CTGCGGCCAGCGGAAAAGAAAGGCTTAGCCTTCTTTGAGCAGAAGATAATACTTCCGTGCCTTTGCAAACAAAGGCGTAGCGGGCTATATGACCGATGAGACTTGACAAGACGTCACGTATAAAAGCAAAAAGCAGCCGAAAAGGAAGAAGGTACACTAATGTTAAACTCTAAGTGGGAATTAATAGATCCCACCTTTAATATATCACATTTTTTCAGAAAGATGTTCTCTTCCTAAGGCATGCTTTAGGCAGAGTACATCGTTACGCAGATTTATATAAAGACTTTAATCATAAAATGGAAAAGAAACTTCTTCTTGGAGATGAGGCCATAGCCCTTGGCGCCATCCATGCCGGACTCAGCGGTGTGTATGCCTATCCGGGTACTCCCTCTACCGAGATAACAGAATTTATTCAGAGTAACGCCATTGCCAGGGAACGTGGTATACACTCCCGTTGGTGTACGAATGAGAAGACGGCAATGGAGGCTGCGTTGGGTATGTCCTACGCAGGAAAGCGTGCCTTGGTATGTATGAAGCATGTAGGTATGAACGTATGTGCCGATGCATTTATCAATAGCGCCATCACTGGCGTGGGTGGAGGACTTGTGGTGCTCGCTGCCGATGATCCCTCAATGCACTCTTCGCAGAACGAGCAGGACTCACGCTTTTACGGTAAGTTTGCCCTGATACCTATCTTCGAACCAAGCAACCAGCAGGAGGCCTATGATATGATGTCTGTTGCCTTCAACCTCTCAGAGGCCATCAAGGAGCCCGTACTGCTGCGCATAGTAACACGACTGGCACACTCACGCGCCGGTGTGGTGGTAAACGAACCCAGGGAGCAGAATCCCCTGCAGCCTTCTACAGACCAGTGGGTGCTGCTGCCAGGCATAGCAAAGAGAAAATATGCCGCCCTGTTAGAGAAGCAGGACGAGATGCTGCTATCCAGCAATAAGTCACAGTTTAACATTTCGGAATACGGCACGTCCACCGAAAAGGCCAAGAAGACCGGCATCGTGGCTTGCGGCATAGGCTACAACTACGTTAAGGAGGCCCTTTCACATCTCTCTGCTGAGGAGCAGAGCCTATATAATATAGAAAAGGTGTCGCAGTACCCTCTGCCCGAGCAGCGCATACAGATGCTGGCCAAGGAAAGTGGTAGGATTCTTGTCGTAGAAGACGGGCAACCCGTTGTGGAGCAGGACATCAAGGGCATCCTCGGTACGGGATACATGGTGACGGGCCGTCTGACAGGTGCGCTGCCCAGAACGGGTGAACTGACGCCTGACAGCGTTGCTGCGGCACTGGGAGTAGAGACGCCACAGGTGATGTCGCCAGCAAAGAACCTCGCAGCACGTCCGCCACAGCTCTGCCAGGGATGCGGACACCGCGATGTATACGGCGCTTTGGTGAAGATTATAGAAGAGTATCCTGATGCCCGCGTATTCGGAGATATCGGTTGCTACACCCTCGGCGCGCTGCCTCCTTTCAAGGCACTCGCATCATGCGTGGATATGGGCGCCTCAATAACAATGGCCAAGGGTGCTGCTGATGCAGGACTGAGACCCGCTATCGCAGTCATCGGCGATTCTACCTTTACTCATTCAGGCATGACGGGTCTCCTTGATGCTATTAATGAGAATGCTGCCATTACTGTGATAATCTCTGATAACCTCACCACTGGCATGACGGGTGGTCAGGACAGCGCCGGACTCAACAAGTATGAGGCTATCTGTCTCGGACTCGGCATGGATCCTGCACATCTCCACGTAGTAACTCCATTGCCAAAGAATATTCCAGATATTGCACAGCTCATCCGTGATGAGATAGCTTACGAGGGCGTATCTGTGATAATACCAAGAAGAGAATGTATACAAACAGCGTCTCGCCATGCGCGTGAGAAGGCTAAAGCAAAGAAGGAGGCTTAAATCAATGAAGAAAGATATCATATTATGTGGCGTTGGCGGTCAGGGAATCCTTAGCATCGCTACAATCATAGGTGAGGCTGCCACACGTGCAGACGTAAACCTGAAGCAGGCCGAGGTGCATGGAATGTCGCAGCGTGGTGGCGATGTACAGTCAAACCTCAGACTGTCAACAGAACCTATTTTCAGCGACCTTATTGCTCAGGGTAGTGCCGACCTTATCATCTCAATGGAGCCAATGGAGGCGCTGCGCTATCTGCCATACCTGTCGAAGGACGGTGTAATCGTGACCAGCAACAAGCCCTTTGTCAATATCCCTAACTACCCGGAGGAGGAATCTCTGTTCCAGGAACTGGCCTCATTGCCTAACGTGGTGCAGCTCGATATAGAGCAGGTGGCCAAGGATGCCGGTTCAGCCCGTTCGGCCAACGTGGTGTTGTTGGGTATGGCGGCGAAATACATAGAGATCGTCTCCAGTGATGCACTGCGCAATGCTGTAGCAACAATATTCGCCCGTAAGGGAGAGAAGATAGTAGAGTCTAACCTAAAAGCCTTTGACATGGGTGCAGAGGCAGCACAATAATGATTTACAGAAGAGAATTACCAGATTGGAAGTCAGAGTACCTTGACCCGGAACTCGAGACGATGTCACGCCAGCAGATTGAGGCACTTCAGGTGGAGCGTCTCAAGGAGACCGTTAGGCGTTGCATGAACAACCCTGTATACAAGGCGCGCCTTGAGGAGGCAGGGGTAACACCAGAGAACATAACCAGTGTCAGCGATATTCGCCGTATACCTTTTACGACGAAGAACGACCTTCGCGAAAACTATCCATTTGGCCTTGCCAGCGTCCCATTGAGAGACTGCGTGCGTCTGCACAGCTCTTCGGGCACTACGGGCAATCCTACTGTCATCCTTCATACGCAGAAGGATCTTGACGAGTGGGCTAACCAGGTGGCACGTAACCTGTGGATGGTGGGACTGCGTCCTGACGATGTGTTCCAGAATTCTTCAGGATACGGCATGTTCACCGGAGGTCTGGGCTTCCAGTATGGTGCAGAGCGTCTGGGCATGCTCACCGTACCTGCCGCAGCAGGCAATTCGCTGCGACAGATTAAGTTCATGAAGGACTTCGGCACTACCGCCGTACATGCTGTGCCATCCTATGTGACACGCCTCTATGAGGTGATGCAGGAACAGGGCGTGGACCCACGTAAGGATACAAAACTGAAGATACTGGCCATCGGTGCAGAGCCTCATTCCGAGGAGCAGCGCCAGCGCATACAGAACATGCTTGGCGTGAAGGCCTATAATTCCTTCGGTATGTCAGAGATGTGCGGTCCTGGCGTGGGCTTCGAGTGTAAGGAACAGAATGGCCTGCATTTCTGGGAGGACTACTATATCGTGGAAATCGTAGACCCCGAGACGCTGGAGCCTGTGCCTGACGGAGAGATAGGAGAGCTGATACTCACTTCCATCAACCGTGAGGCGATGCCTCTGCTGCGCTATCGTACCCGTGACCTCACGAGGGTGCTGGGACGTGAATGCCCCTGTGGCCGCAACCATGTGCGTCTTGACCGAATGAAGGGGCGCTCCGATGATATGATGGTACTGCGCGGTGTGAATATCTTCCCAATACAGATAGAAAAGATACTGATGCAGTTCAAGGAACTGGCAAACAACTATCTCATCACCCTTACCACCGATGAGAATAATGACAACATGACCGTTGAGGTAGAGCTGGAGGAGCTCTTCACCGATGACTTCCAGCGCCTGCTGACCCTGCAGAAGGAGGTAAAGCGCGCCCTCAAGGACGAGATACTTCTCACCCCGCATGTGAAGCTTGTGCCAAAGGGTACGTTGCCAACAAGCGAGGGCAAGGCCGTGCGCGTTGTAGATAAGCGAACGGTGTATAAATAAGCATCATTATTTCACATAAGGTGGGTTCTATTAATTAGCTTTGTCAGATTTTTGATTTTGTTTCGAGTGCAGAGTGGCAGTTTCTTGATGGAGCATAGCGGGC
>CAJOOC010000140.1 GCA_905236165.1 uncultured Prevotella sp.
ATATTTTATTGTTTTTTGGGGCTTAGTGAATGTTAAATATATTAAGAGTCGTGGGTACTCTATTATTCACACTGCAAAATTAAAGCGTAAGCTGAGTTACTTGTACCAGTCGGGTTTCTCGGGGTCGGAGAGCACTTTGTCTATGGTGAAGTTGTCTTTGCTGACCTGTTTGCTCCATGTTACTCGTTTGCTCACATCGACGGGTTTGCCATCGAGGGTCATGGAGCCGCACTCGCCATAGCGGGCAGTCTTCTCCTTCTCCACTCCCCAGTTGAACCAACCTTCGGGGGCGATGTGGCTGCCCATCTTGCAGTCGATGAAGACGGTATGTCCGTAGGGACGCCAGGGACGCCCCAGCATGGTGCGCTCTACACCCGGCTCTGCCGTGAGGCGACAGTTCTGGAAGACGTAGCCGTAAGGCACATCCTCAAGGGTAGAGGCGGCGGTGAGGTAGCCACGGCCAAGGCTGTGGATCTCGCAGTCGCGGAAGAAGCAGGTGGAGGCACCGAAGATGAAGTCTACCGTGCCCTCAATGTAGCAGTCCTCATAGAACTGTTTGGAGTATTTGCCATAGGTGTAGAGGGTGTCCTGATAGCCCTTGAAGCGGCAGTTCTTGAAGTGAGCCCTGTTGCTGGCCACGAAGAGCGCCACAGCCTGACCAACAGGACCGGCGCTGTTCTCGAAGGTGATGTTCTCTGCATAGAAGTCTGGGCCATAGATATAGAATGAAGAGGAGCCCGAGGTGCCTTTGTTCTCTCCGAAAATATTGGGTTTGGCGGCATAGTCGTCGTAGGTGAGGATGGTTTTCTCGGCGCTCTCGCCGATGAGGGCTACGTTGATTTTGCATTCGGCAAGCACCAGCTTTTCCTTGTAGATGCCGTTGCGTATGAAGATGCGTGTCTGGGCGGCCTTGCGGAAGTCGGGTACGGCATTGATGGCCTCCTGCACGGTGCGGAAGTCGCCAGTACCGTCCTGCGACACGATGTAGTCATAGTCTTTAGCTGACAGGCCTGTCGCCATAACGAGCAACAGGAGGAGTAGGGTTAGTCTTGAAGTTAGTGTCATGATGTGGTTGTTTTTTGTCGTTATTTCGGTATCACGTTATTACGTTATATCGTTTTCGTCTTCGTTTTCGTCTTCGTTTTCGTCTTCGTTACTCCACCGGAGTTACCTCTTGCAGGAAGATGGCGTCAAGAGCGAACGTGGCGGCATCGTTAGTGTAGAGGATAGGCTTGCGCAGCCATAGGTCCTTGCGAATGATGTTGAGATAGTGCGGGTTGCCTGTATACCACCACGCATAGCCCTGCAGGCGAGGGATGCGGAATTTGTTTTTGCTGATGTTCCAGGCCTTCTCCTTGTACTGGCAGCAGAAGTCGAGCCACGTCTGTCGCCAATTTTTATGGTTTCCGTTGGCGTTATCCTCACGGGTGAACCGTGAGGCACTGTTATCGTTATCGTTAAAAGAAAGCATCATTTCATTCATCATCTCGAAGCCTCCCATGATGGGCAGCAGGTGGTTGGTGTTCTTCATGGCGGTATCGCCCTCCCATGTGATGATGCCCGTTGCGGGATCGTAGCCCAGAGCTTTGGGACCGCTGAAGATGCCGTGTGGCAGGCTGCTGATGCTCTGCATGCCGCGAACAATCTTGTTACGGTAGGCGTTGTTGAGGGTGCGCTCCCATTCCGTGAACCAGTTGGAGGCGTAGGCCAGCCAGTCGGGCCCTATGCGCAGACGTGCCGGTGCTGTGCAGGGCGTTGCAGCAGACCTGGGCTGTGCAAGGCGCATAGGGTCGAGGGTGTATAGCAGCTGGTCGGCATCGACCACTTCGTGCAAGAGGTCGCCAAGACGCTCGTCGGCGGTGAGGTAATACATGAAACGGTTCCAGAAGGCCTCGGAGATGCGCGCCTCCTTGGCTCCGCACCCCCAGTGAAGCACATTATGGCGAGTGCCCAGACCTTTGTGTGGACCAAGGTGATAGCAGTCCACCTCGGAGTTGTGGCGCGTCATAGCAGCGGCCATATTGTAGCACTCACGGTCGCCCGTGCGAAGAAACTGATACCACAGCATGGCGGGAGTGCCCAGCTCGGTGTTGTCCCATGCATAGCCGCCCACGTCGTAGCGCCACTCATCGCGGATGCCATAGACAGGACCGTTGATGTTCTCAGCAGACGGGGCTGCGGGGATGTCGCGCGAGTGCATCACGTCGCCGTAGTTGAAGTAGCCATACCAGCTATTGCGCTCACGCTCATGGGCGTAGAAATCCTTTATGTAGTTCAGGAGGCTGTCGAGGTGAGTGCCGCGGTCGAGACTCCAGATGCCGAAGGCACGCTTGCGGTGCAGATACTGGGGTGAGGGCGTATACTGCCTGTGTTCACACATTGCGGCCCAGTCGGTATCGGCAGAACCGACAGGGGGCAGATTGTTATATATATAAATAATAGAGGTACGCGCGATGCCGTAGGCGGTGCTCATGCCGGGCTGAACGTCTTCATAGGCCGCCTCGAGGCCGTGGGCTATGGTGTCGTAATGCTGGAAGAGCATGCGTTCTGCCTCCTTGCTCCACAGATAGAGGCTGACGATGGCGGTATCGGAACGCGCATTGTCCACCTGCAGCGAGGAGGGGTAGGACTGCCAGAAGTCTGCGAGATGGAAGGCGGTGGTGGATACCTTGTCGGTGAGGGCCACGAGACCTGGGGCGCGATATCCCTCTATGGTGCCTATCCAGGGTGAGACGTGCGTGGCGCGCTTCCTTATAGAGAAGGCATTAGGCGAGAGCTGCGAAAGACGGAATCCGTCCCAGGCGGCGATGTCGGAGAGCATGCTGCTGCTGATGGAGTCGGCAGGAAGTTCCGAAGCATCGAAGCGTATGGGGCGGCGCGCTATGAGGGGCTTTACATGCATGGTCTGCAACGTGCTGTCAGAGGTGAGGAAGAGGACGCTGCGCTGATGGGGCAGCCCGTGCTGTGCTACCTTGAAACGCACGGCAAGGCTCTGCAGGCCGCGCTCGTTGGTGAGGCTATCGATGAAATGGGTCACGACGAGCTTCTGCTCAGGGCTGCCTTTGTAAGTGTAGAGGCGTGCCACGAAGTTCTTGCCTTCATAACGCGTGCAGCTGCGGATCTTGCCGCTCTGTTCTTGCACGACATTCGTGAAGGGCAACTCATGGCCATCCTGCTCTAAAAAGAACCGTGGTGCAGCACAGAAACTGGTTGGCGTTCCCGTTCTCGTTGGCGTTATCCTCACGGGTGAACCGTGAGGCACTGTTCCCGTTGGCGTCTTACCCGGTACCACGGCTGCGGCGCGCCATTTCACGGAACCGTCGGGCCAGTAGGCCAGGTTCCATTGGTCGGAGGGTAGGGTGGTGGTGCCCTGCACTATCTGGAGCTGCTCCTCCTTCTGCAGCTCGCCCATGAGGAAGGGTATACCGAAGGTCTGGGGAGACGTTATCTCTGCAGGCAGGCTGATGTACTTGTAATTAGGAAGAGGTTGCTGCGTCACGCGGAAGTTCTTCATCTGAGCATGGGATAGGGTGGTGCGAAAGCCGAAATATCCCTCGGTATATGGAGCGATGTCGAGGAAATCGACGAGGCAATGCTCCCTGCTCATCACGGTGTCGCCATGGTTGGTGAGCTCCTTGATATAGTAGCGTATGCGCCCATCATGCTGTTCCAGGCGTATGTGATACCAACTGTCGCCCTTGAGAAGATGAGCCGAGTCGGTGTATTCGCGCAGTATGGCAGGTCTGTAGAGCGGGTCTGTGACTCCTCTTGCATCACCGTCATACCGGCGGAACCGCGTGGTGGTGTTGTGATTGCCGCCATAGCCCATATAATACATGCTGAGGGCATAGGAGTTGAGGAATTTCCCGCCACGCTCCTTGGCTTTCGTCAGGGCTTCCTTGCCGGCCATCCAGAAGCAGTTGAGGTCGGAGACGCGCACATCGCTCAGGATGCGTGCATCATAGTCGATGGTGACATTCCCCTTGAGAAGCGTGTTGCACCAAAGAGTGAGGCCTCCCGGGGCGTGGATGTCGGCAGTACCGTCGGCAAGCCATTCTACGTGGCCGCCACTCTCGGCTTCTACCGTCCAACGGTGAGAACGGGCCAACGGGGCAGAGAGTATGAGGATTAGGCAGGAAAGAAGTAATCGTGACATGGCTTAGGATGAAAAAAATCTGCACATAGCCATACCGAAGAGTGACTATGCGCAGATGGAGATGTTACTATTGCCCGATTGTACTACAGCACAGTCGGATTAATGCATAATTGTATTATTCCATTGTCTTGATTTTCTCACGGAGGAGGTTGAGCTCATCACGCAACTTGTCTACCTTCTTGTTCATCTCGTCGATGAGGCTGTTGCCCTTCTTGCTTGAAGCGGTGAGGAAGTTGAGGTTGGTCTCATAGGTGGCCAGCTCCTCCTTCATCTCGTTGTAGCGGCGCTGCATGCGCTGACGCTCGTTGTCGATAGCGTTCTCACCTCGCTTGGCCACTTCCTTGAGCCCTTCCTTGAAGGCATTGAGACGGCGTGACGCACGGTTCTTGTTGAGCTTCTTATAGAGAACGTCGAGAGTGTCGTGGTATTCGCGGAAGAGCTTATCCTTATCCTTGAAGGGCACGTGGCCCGTAGCGTTGTATTCCTCAGTGAGCTGCTGCACCTTCTCCTGCAGGTCGTCCAACTCTGAATCAACCAGTGCCTTGAGCTGCTCTACGATGCCCTGCTTCTTCTGCAGGTTCTCGCGCTGCTCGTTGCGCTCACCGGCAGTGGCAGCGTTGCGGGCCTCGAAGAACTTGTTGCAGGCAGCGAGGAAGTCGCCCCACAGCTGGTCGCCAATCTTGCGGGGAACCATGCCGATGGTCTTCCATTCCTTCTGCAACTCAATGAGTTTGTCGGCTGTCTTCTTCCATTCGGTAGAGTCCTGAAGCTCCTGAGCAGCCTTGACGAGGGCCTCCTTCTTGGCTATATTCTCATTGAAACGCTCCTTCATGCTGGTGAAGAACTCGTTCTTGGCAGAGAAGAACTGGTCGCAGGCGGTGCGGAAACGCTCGAAAATCTTCACGTTCATGGCCTTGGGGGCAAAGCCGATGGTCTTCCATTCTGCCTGGATGTCGATGATTTCCTTGCTCTTGGCCTCCCACTCGGCGCTGGTCTTGAGCTCGTCGGTGTGTATCATCTCTACCTTGTCGCAAAGGGCGCTCTTCTTGGCAAGGTTCTCTTCCTCCTGATGACGGATGGCATCGAAATGGTCGGCATGGCGCTTGTTGACGATGGTGCTGGCCTGCTTGAAGCGGTTCCACACCTCCTCGCGAAGGTCTTTGCTGACGGGGCCTATCTCGCGGAACTGGCTGTGCAGCTCCTGAAGCTGATGGAAGGCGCTGACAACGTCCTCTTCCGTGCCAAGCTTCTCGGCTGCCTCACACAGAGCCGTTTTCATCTCAAGGTTCTTCTTGAAGTCGTATTCGCGGGCTTCGAAATTCATCTTCAGCAGGTCGTAGAAGAGTTCAAGGGAGAGCTTGTAGTTGTTCCACAGTTCAGAGGCATTCTCTGCGGGAACGGCCTTGATTTCCTTCCATTCGTCCTGCAGCTTCTTAACCTCCTGATAGGCCTGGCCGGCTTCCTCGGGAGTAGTGGTAAGAGCCTTGATGCGCTCAATAATCTCCTGTTTGCGCTTCAGGTTGTCCTGCTTCTCGGCCTCCTGCTTGAGGAAAGCCTGCTGGCGGCGCTCCTTGACGATGTTCATCTCGGCCTTGAAGGCTTCTTCTGTCTCATCGGGGGTTACGACATACTGTGCGGGGTCGCCGCCTGATTCGAGGTAAGCCTTCTGAGCTTCTTCCCGTTCCTGATTGAGCAGGAAGTAGAATGCGGTCTTGAGATGGGCAATTTCTGCCTTGTCGATTTCTGAGTCTTCGTTGTGAGCGATTTCCTGCAGTCGCTCCAACACTTCTGCTTTTGAAGCGTAGATGCGCTTCTCTTGAGAGTCCATCATTGTTCTTTATTTTAATGAATCGAAGTATTAGGAATGGATGCCACAACGCACGAAACGGGAGGCAGAGCCACTCTGCAAATATAAAAAAGATGTAAAATGTTTTGCAAAAGTATGAAAAAGAATTCGTTTGAGCAAAAAAAATAGAGGAAAAATGTGTAATTACCTTAAAAATGATTAACTTTGCACGGCATTTCCCGACTATATGTCGGTTCTTAATAATAAAACAGGTGGCTTTTGCCTCCCTTCACTGCGAAAAAGAGAATGCCGACAATGCATCGCAAGATACTCCATCTGGCCATCCCCTCTATAGTGTCGAACATCACTGTGCCTCTGCTTGGTATGGTCGATGTAGCCATTATGGGACACATGGAGCTGGCCCGGTGGTATGTGGCGGCGATAGCTGTTGGTTCGATGGCCTTCAATATATTGTACTGGCTGCTGTCGTTCCTGCGTTTCGGCACGGGAGGCATGACGGCTCAGGCCTTCGGTGCTGCTAACGAGGAGCAATGTTGCCGGCTGTTGGTACGCTCACTAACGGTAGCGGCGATGCTGGCAACGGTGATACTGCTGCTGCAATGGCCGCTATACAAGCTGATAGAATGGGCCATAGCCCCCGATCCGTTCATACAGGAACTGGTAAGGAGGTATTTCTACGTATGCATCTGGGGTGCCCTGCCGTCGCTGGGACTCTTCTCGCTGACGGGATGGTTCGTGGGCATGCAGAACACAAGGCTGCCGATGGTGGTGTCGATGGTGCAGAACGTGCTGAACATCGTCCTCTCTTATGCCTTCGTCTTCTGGGCAGGGATGAGCGTCACGGGCATAGCGCTGGGTACGCTCCTGGCACAGTGGGCCGGCTTCGCTATGGGACTGGCAGCGGTGTGGATGAAATACTCCGCGATGTTTGCAAGGGTGAAGGGCGTGTTCACCTCTACCCTCGATGACTACATCAGTTTCTTCAGGGTGAACGTGACACTCTTCATGAGAACCCTCTTCCTCATTGCCGTCAACGTATGGATAATCGTGGCGGGATCAAAGGGTGGGGCCGTCATCCTGGCCGTCAACTCCGTGATGATGCAGATGTTCATACTGTACACCTATATCATGGATGGCTTCGCCTTCGCTGCAGAGGCCCTGTGCGGCAGATATTACGGAGCACGCGACAAACAACACTTCAACATCGCTCTGAAAGGGATATGGCAATGGGCCATAGGACTAGCTGCATGCTACACCCTGGCCTACGCCCTTGGAGGGCAGCTATTCACCAATATGCTCACCACGGACAGCCTGACACGCAGCGTGGCTGCCGACTATCACATCTGGGCGGTGCTGATACCCATTTGCGGAGTGGCGGCATTCGTATGGGATGGCGTCTTCGTGGGACTGACCAACACCGTCGGCATGCTTAAGGGCACCATGGGCGGTGCCATAGCATTCTTCGCCGTATACTTCATACTGCAAAAGCAATTGGGCAACCATGCTCTCTGGATAGCCTTCGACCTCTATCTGCTCATGCGAGGCATCGTGCAGCATGTCATCTTCAGAAGAGAAAAATGGCGGCAAGAGGTAATGACGACATAATGGTATAACGTGACAACGAGATAACAATAAGACCAAGATAATGAAAAAAATCCTTTTCACCTCGGTGTGTGTCTGCGCTGCTGTGGCATTGTGCAGCGTCTTTGCTAATGGCAAGGACAAGACAAAAGGCACATTGCCCGACCTGCTTGAGGTAAAGGCCGCAAGTGGCATCTCCATCAAGCGCACTGGCTACAGGGCTATATATAATAAGGAGTGGCGGTTGCCTATGGCGGTATCGTGGCAACTGACGCGTAATCACCTCAGCGGACCCAATAAGCGTAGCGGCCTTACGTTTGAGGAAGACCAGACGGTGCCACGTCCGCGTGCAACGAACTTCGACTACTACAACAGCGGCTACAGCAGAGGTCACATGTGTCCTGCCGGCGACAATAAATGGGACAAGAAAGCGCTGCAGGAGACATTCCTCTTCACTAATATCTGTCCGCAGTTATACAGCCTCAATGCTGGAGACTGGAACGACCTGGAGCAGCAATGCCGCACGTGGGCAAGGAAATACGGCTCCGTTTACATCATCTGCGGGCCGATACTGATGAACCAGCGCCACCGCACCATTGGACGCAACAAGGTGGTGGTGCCAGAGGCTTTCTATAAGGTGGTGCTGAGAATGGATAAAGACGGGAAGAGCGGAAAAGGCATTGGCTTCGTATATCGCAACGAGAAGGCGAAGAAATCCATGGCTTCATACGTGAACAGCATAGACCAGGTGGAGCGCCTTACAGGACTTGACTTCTTCGCCGCTCTGCCCGACAATATAGAGAACCGCATAGAGGCAGAGGCAAATATCAACGACTGGCAATGAAGATATCAATCATTACTGCAACATACAACAGTGGCGCCACGCTGCGCGATACCTTTGACAGCATACTGCGACAGGGGTATGACGACTATGAGGTGCTCATTCAGGACGGAGGCAGCACCGACGACACTATGGAGATAGTGCGCGAATATGCACCCCGGTTCGGTGCGAAGATGAAGGCCGTGTCGGAGAAGGATAATGGGCTCTATGACGCCATGAACCGGGCTATCAGACGTGCTACGGGCGATGTGGTGGGAATACTCAACAGCGATGACTTCTATACCGCCGACGATGTGTTGGAGAACGTGGTGAGCCATTTCACGGATGACATTGATGCCGTCTATGGCGACGTGCATTTCGTCAACCCCGAAGACTTACACAATATTGTGAGATACTATAGCTCAAGGATATTCCGACCTTGGATGCTGCGCTTCGGCTACATGCCCGCTCACCCCTCCTTCTATGTCAGACGAGAGGTGTATGAACGATACGGCACATACAGTCTCGACTACAAGCTGGCAGCAGACTATGACATGATGGTGCGACTGTTCTGTTATCATAAGATTCGGGCCCGCTACATACACAGGGATTTTGTAACGATGCGCACAGGAGGCCTCAGTACCGCCAGCATGAAGAACCGTATGCAGCTCACCAAAGAGGATATGAAGGCATGTCGCAACTACGGGATGTATACCAACCCGCTCTTCATCTGCTGCAAATATATTATAAAGGTGTTTGAATACAGGTAACGAAACCCTGTTGACGACTCCTGTGATACAATCGGACAAAAAACGAATAACATGAAGACAATGAAGACAATGATGATAACCGGTGGTAGCTCCGGTATAGGAAAGGCTACGGCAGAACTCTTTGCCGCCAAAGGATATAAGGTGTATGAACTGTCACGTCATGGTGAGAGCCGCGAAGGCATCAGCCATATAGACTGCGACGTCACCAAACCCGCTGACTGCGCGGCTGCAGTAAAGCAGGTGATGGAAAAGGAAGGCCGCCTCGACGTGCTCATCAGCAATGCAGGCATGGGTATCTCTGGTGCGGTGGAATATACTGCTGAGGCCGACTGGAAACGACAGATGGACGTAAACTTCAACGGTGCTGTAAACATAACACAGGCTGCACTGCCCTCGCTCAGGCTTACGGCAACACAGCAGCACGCGTTGAGGCCAAGGATTATCTTCGTAAGCTCGATGATGGCCAACTTCGCCATACCATTCCAGGCATTCTATACGGCATCGAAGTTCGCCATCAACGGGTTCGCACTCGCATTGAAGAATGAGATGCGGCCCTTCGGCGTGGAGGTATGCTGTCTCATGCCTGGAGACGTGAAGACTGGATTTACCGATGCCCGTAAGGATAATGTGGCAGGCAAGGAGGTATACACCCACATGCAGGCCGCCGTGGCACAGATGGCCAAAGACGAGCAGAACGGACAGTCGCCCATGCAGCTGGCACGCAAGCTGCTCTCGCTGGCAGAGGCGGGGAGCCCTGAACCACTCAGTACCGTAGGACTGATGTATAAGGCCTTCATGCTGCTGGGCAGATTGTTGCCTACACGACTGGCTTACTGGATTATAAGCAAGATGTATTGATATAAGGTGGGTTCTTGCGCTCCGTAGGTGCTCAGGCGCAAGCGGAACTATTAATTCCCACCATAATTCTACTTCGCCTTGGATATGCAGGAAAAAACATGTTCTTTTTCTTGCATATCTCAAAACTTAATCGTACCTTTGCACCCAAATTTTCTGAAACACAATATAATGACAGCAAAAGAAATACGTGAGTCTTTCAAGAAATTCTTTGAAAGTAAAGACCACCTCATCGTGCCCAGCGCACCTATGGTGGTAAAGGATGACCCCACATTGATGTTCACCAATGCAGGTATGAACCAGTTCAAGGATATCATCCTTGGCAACACCACTCCAAAGTCGCGCCGACAGGCTGACACGCAGAAGTGCCTTCGCGTATCAGGCAAGCACAACGACCTGGAGGAGGTAGGACACGACACATACCACCACACCATGTTTGAGATGCTCGGCAACTGGTCCTTCGGCGACTATTTCAAGAAGGAGGCCATCTCATGGGCATGGGAATATATCGTTGACGTACTGAAGATAGATCCGGCAGACCTCTATGCCACAGTCTTCGAGGGTTCTCCCGAAGAAGGGCTGGAGCGCGACAATGAGGCAGCAAGCATCTGGGAACAGTTCCTGCCCAAAGACCATATCATCAACGGCAATAAGCATGACAACTTCTGGGAGATGGGTGATACAGGACCTTGTGGCCCCTGCTCAGAGCTACACGTTGACTCACGCCCTGCCGAGGAGAAGGCCAAGGTGCCTGGACGTGAGCTTGTCAACAAAGACCACCCACAGGTCATTGAGATATGGAACCTCGTATTCATGCAGTTCAACCGTAAGGCTGACGGCTCGCTGGAAGGGCTGCCCGCAAAGGTTATAGACACCGGTATGGGCTTCGAACGCCTCGTGCGCACCCTGCAGGGAAAGACGTCTAACTATGATACCGACGTGTTCCAGCCACTCATCGCAGCAATGGCCGATATGGCAGGCTGCAAATATGGCGACGACGAGAAGAAGGACATTGCGCTGCGCGTCATCGTTGACCACGTGCGTGCCATCGCCTTTGCCATTGCTGACGGTCAGTTGCCATCAAATGCCAAGGCGGGATACGTCATTCGCCGCATACTGCGTCGCGCCGTGCGTTACGGATACACCTTCCTCGGTCAGAAGGAGGCATTCATCTATAAACTCGTGCCGACACTCGTGGCAGAGATGGGCGATGCCTTCCCCGAACTGCCTGCACAGCAGAAGCTCATCATGAAGGTGATGCAGGAGGAGGAGAGCTCGTTCCTGCGCACATTGGAGAAGGGTATAATACTGCTGCAGAACGTGATAGACCAGACAAAGGCAGCCGGCAAGACAGAGATAGCAGGCAACGAGGCATTCACTCTCTTCGATACCTACGGCTTCCCGCTTGACCTCACGGAGCTGATCTGCCGCGAGCAGAACATGACACTCGACGAAGCAGGCTTCAACAAGTGCATGGAAGAACAGAAGAACCGTGCCCGCAACGCCGCCGAGGTGCATCTGGGAGACTGGACGGTAGTGTCTGAGGCTGAGTCGTCATTCGTGGGATATGACTATACGGAGTATCCATGCCACATAGTGAAGTACCGCGAGGTGAAGCAGAAGAAAGGCACGGCCTACGAGATGATACTCGACCAGACTCCGTTCTACGGAGAGATGGGAGGTGAGGTAGGCGATACCGGCGTCCTCGTTTCTGAAAACGAAGAGATAAAGGTGCTTGACACGAAGAAGGAAAACGGCGTGGCAATACATATTGTTAACAAGATTCCTGAGAATGTGGAGGCTGAATTCATGGCCTGCGTTGATACAGACCGTCGTCGCGCCATAGAGAGTAACCATACCTGTACGCACCTCCTTGACGAGGCCCTGCGAGAGGTTCTTGGTGATCATGTAGAACAGAAGGGTTCACTCGTTACGGCTGAGGGGCTGCGCTTCGACTTCTCTCATTTCGAGAAGGTTACACCAGAGCAGCTGCGTCAGGTAGAGCATATTGTCAACGACAAGATACGCCAGAATATACCACTGCAGGAGTTCCGCGATACACCTATAGAGGAAGCCAAGCAGCTCGGTGCCATTGCCCTCTTTGGTGAGAAATACGGCGACAAGGTGCGCGTGGTTAAGTTTGGCAGTAGCGTAGAGTTCTGTGGCGGCTGTCATGCCAAGGCCACAGGTCAGATAGGTATGGTTCGCATTATGTCTGAGAGTTCTATCGCTGCGGGAGTGCGTCGTATCGAGGCCATCACGGGCGAACAGGTAGAGAAGGCCATCGACACCATGCAGGACTTCATGACCGACCTCAAGGGTCTCTTCAATAATACTCCGAACCTCATTCAGACAATAGAGAAAGCCATTGCCGAGAATAAAGAGCTTCAGGCTCAGGTCAATGAGTTTAAGGCACAGAAAGTGAGCCAGTTCAAAGAAACCCTTATAGCAAAAGCCAAAGAGATGAATGGCATTAAGGTGATATCTGGCTTGCTGCCTATCGATGCTCAGAACGCCAAGGATATGGCATTCCAGCTGCGCCAGCAGTTCCCTGAGAACCTCCTCGTAGTACTCGGCTGCGCAGAGTCAGGAAAGCCCACTCTCACCGTATCGCTGTCAGACAATCTCACAAAGGAAGGCAAGAACGCCGGACAGATTGTTCGCGAGGCCGGAAAACTCATACAGGGAGGTGGAGGCGGACAGCCACATTTTGCTACTGCAGGAGGCAAGAATCCCGATGGACTGAAGGCTGCAATAGACAAAGTCATTGAAATGGTGGTTGAAAATTAATATTCAGTCAAATAAAATTTGGTGGAATAAAAAAAAATAACTACCTTTGCACGCGAATTTCGACTTTTTTGGAGAATAAAAGCATAAAAATACAATGGCAAAATCAAAAGTAACACAGGCCGCTCCCGCTGAGCAGAGCCTGAACAAGCAGGAAGCTATTTTCATTAAGTATCGCAAGCAGATTATTGCAGTCGTACTGGCTGCCATCGTAATCATTGCAGGTGTAATCGTCTACAAGAACTTCATTAGCGCTCCTCGTGAGAACAAGGCATCAACGGCTCTTGCCAAGGCGCAGGAAGTATTTGCACAGGAGGACTATACGAAGGCTCTTAATGGCGACAAGACCGCTGAGGGCTTTCTGGCAATCTCTGAGAACTATGGCGGTACGGATGCAGCAAACCTTGCTCGTGCATACGCCGGACTCTGCTATGCCAAGATGGGCAAGTGGTCAGATGCAGTAAAGTATCTGGAGGACTTCTCTACTCAGGGCGATGCTCTCATCAGCCCCGCTATCACAGCTGCTCTGGGCAATGCTTACGCCAACACTGGTGATGTGGACAAGGCTATCAGCACCCTGAAGAAGGCTGCAGACATGGCAAACTCTGAGGCTCCTGACGGCATCAACACCAGCATCGCTCCTACATTCCTCATTCAGGCTGCAAGACTTCTTGAAAGCCAGAACAAGAATGACGAGGCCCTGAAGATTTACAAGAGCATCAAGGAGAAGTACATCAACAGCGCTGCAGCTCAGGACATCGACAAATACATCGAGCGTCTCGAGAATAAGTAAACATATAAAGTTTTTGTTTTCACAGTGAGATACGTTCTTTTCATAGCATGTGCACTACTGGCATTCTCCTCATGTAAGAAAAAAGTGAGCCAGGACGACATAATAGTCGATAAGGTGGTGACGAAGACTATCATCGCTACACAGAAGATGCCTGATCAGGAGAATTCAGGCAAATTCAAGTGGATAAAGGACTCTGAGTATCGCTATACCATAGAGCGTCAGGCGGTAGATTCGCTGAAGCATGTCATAAACCACGACATCCCTTATAACGACAACGCCATCACTCTCGTAGTAAAGCGTGACGACGGTTCGGTGTTCTTTGAGAAGACCTTTACAAAGGAAAACTTCTCTCCCGTGCTGCCAAAGCAGTTCATGGAGACAGGAGTATTACTCAGCATGAGTTTCCACAAGGTAGTGGACAACGAGGCACAGTTCATCGTCAGCGTCGGCTCACCTGATGAGAATAACGAAGAATTCTTCTATGCACTCATGGTGCTTGATAACTTTGGCAAGACACGTGCGGAAGTCTTCAACGACTTGGAAGAAGATATTCGATAGGATTCATACATAAATCACTGAATAATAAAATCCCCTGCGGCACAATGCGGGGGATTTTTTTTTGTGCATTTGCTCTGGAAATGGGCATCATGAGCTTTCCTCCAGAATTGTTATTGAAGAGTGGTTTTTACAAGAAATAACCGCATCTGGCTTGATAATTATCAATAAGGTATTGTTTTTTGAAAAAAAAACAAGAAAAAACTTGCAGAATATTCAAATAGTTCGTATCTTTGCAATGTGTTTTTCATAGTATTAGATTTAAGGTTAACAAAGATTGGGGCTCAGCGGAGCCCTTTTTTTTGTGTGCGTTCACAAAAGCTTAAGTCCTGAGAGTGCATCGTGCAGGGCTTTTATATACCCTTTTCCATATTTTAGGTCTGGCTCCATGTAGTTGCCTTCGCCCCATTCGTTCCACGATTTGATGAAGCAGAGCGGGTGCTCTTTTTGCGCTACTGCGCTAAGAACGTCTTCGCAATGCTTGCGGAACTCCTCTGGAGTGGAGTGGGTGAAGAGGTCGCCGTTAGTACCGCTACGGGGGGTATGGTCCCAGTTGGGCATCATAACGGGGATATAGTGTTCGTCGTGGCGTTCAAGCGAAGAAATGAGCGTTGGCCACATCTTGCGGTAATCGTTGGTGCGTGGCGTATGGAGCAATATACTCTTGGCCTTTCGCAGGCACCATCGTAGGTTATGACCAGATTTGTCTTTGTTGTTGCGACAGGAGACGACGGCGTCATATCCGCGTGAGAGTATGTCATGTCCTACCTTGTCGGCATTGAAGGTGAAGCCCATGAAGCAGAACGGCGGCAGGCCGTGCTGACGGGCAAGTTCCTGCCAGCGATTGATGAAGAGTGTCGTGTCGGGCAGGTCAAGAGGCTGATAGATGAGGTAGAGCAGTTTGCCACCTACCCTGATATATCGTGGGTCACGGAAGGCCTGCAGGCGTGCCTGAAAATGCATGTCGATGTCTGAAAGGCCTGGGTATGTCTGTTCGGCAAGCACTTTTCGGCTTACTACAGCACCGTCATTATTCCAGAATTTGCGATACCATGACTCGTTGGCCCAGCAGAGGCAGAAGGGGAAGTCGGGCTTGCCGCTCTCCACTACCTCGCGGAAAGGGCGTTCCAGCTCTTCATGGCCGTTACCGAACCAGTATTCGTAGTAGCAGAAGCCCGTGACGCCAGCCTCGCGTGCAAGGTCGGCCTGAGCCTGGCGCACCTCCGGCAGACGCAGGTCGTAGAATCCCAGGTCAGCAGGAATCTTCGGCTGGTAATGGCCGCGGAAGAGAGGGCGCGCCTTGGCTACGTTGGTCCACTCGGTGAACCCCGTGCCCCACCACTCATCGTTATGCTGCGTGGGGTGATATTGGGGCAGGTAGAATGCTATGATCTGAGGTGACATTGTCTGTATCTTATTTTTGCTTTTATGAACTGAAGGATGGAGAATGGCGCTATGGCATTGAGCATGCGATAGAAGCGTATATTGGTGCGTAGCATGCCAAAGAAGTTGCACATGCGGTAGAGGGGCGTTATGCGGTTTGCTGCTATGGCTCCAAGCTGGTTGTCGCCGTGCTGGCGATAGAGCAGGGTAGGCGTAGCGATATGGCCTACGCTCCCCCCGGCGGCATAGCAGCAGTCGATGATCCATACATCGTGCATGGTGACGAGTGGTATGTTCTTTAGGGTGTAGGCCTTCAGGGCTGCCTCGCGTGCCGCTTTGTTGAAGAGCATCGTACAGCCTGCCGCCATGCTGATGACACAGTCGTGGAAGCGTGTGACTGCCTCGGGGTGTATGCCGGAGTATTGCCAGAAGGATGGGTGGAGTGTGTTGAGCTGACTGTCGACGATAGTCATGTCGGTGAAGACGACGGTGGGATTGTCGTCAGCTACGGTGAGGGAGGCGAGATGCCTGCGGCTGAGCTCAATCTTGTCGGTATGCCATACGTCATCCTGGTCGCAGAACATGTACAGGGGGGCTTCTACAGCCTGTAGCATACTCATGAAGTTACGACTGGCACCACCCTGCGGAGGATATTGCAAGAGCGTTATTCTGCGGGGATAGCGCTCCACGTAGCTGCTGACAATCTGCTGTGTGCCGTCAGTTGAGCCGTCATCGTGTATGTAGAGATGCCAGTCGGTATCACTCTGAGAGAGTAGCGAGTCGAGCTGCTCTCGCAGATAGTGCTCTCCGTTGTAGGTGGTAAGCAGGATGGCAATGGTAGAGGACATTTTCGAATTAAAAATTAACGAATCCCGAGCGAAGCAACTATAAAAAGCTGCCCGATGTTGCCCCTGCGGGGCGGGCATGCTTTTTAGGGAGCATTGCGAGCGGGTCGGCGTAAGCCAATTAACAACTTAACGATTTCTTTTCTTTAATCTCCCAAGTACCTTCTGCCTCCACAGTCCGAAGCGCAGGCGGGTGTATCGGTAGAATATGTGTGGTATAGTGTCGAGGCCGAATACCACCTTTGCTGCCATTGCCTGTGCAGAGCACCATAGGCCGTTGGAGATGCCGCCGTCTTTTACGAAGGCTATGGGAGTATTGATTTTCCTGAACTGCTGTGGTGGTACGGCCAGGAAGAAGAGAAGGTCGCTGACGATGTAGGTGGGAGTGACGATGTAATAGCCGTAACGCTCATGCAGACGTTTGCGATAGATGGCGTTCTGATGGTGCACCTCTCCCTGTTCACGGTCGGTCTTTCGCAGCTCCTGTCTGCCATCGGCATGAAGCAGTATGAAGTCGCTGTAGATGAACGTAATATCATCGGGAATGGGACGTGAGAAAATATTTTCGAGTACATGGTCGGAGGTGAAGGTGTCTCCGGCATTCATGCATATTACCCATTCGCCCTTTGCAGCGCGGATGCCTTTGTTGAGTGCGTCGTAGATGCCATCATCAGGTTCGGAGATGAGTAGGTCGATATTGCCTCGATGGGTTTGGAGCAACTCTGCCGTACCGTCGGTGCTGCCACCGTCAACGATGACGTATTCCTTGTCGGCATAGGTCTGTGAGGCAACGCTGAGGAGTGTCTTCTCAAGGTCTGCGCGACAGTTATAGCAAATTGTTATGATTGATACGATGGGGTTCAAGGGTTCAAGGGTTTAAGGGTTTAAGGGTTCAAGGGTTTGAGGGTTCTAGGGTTTAAGGGTTCAAGGGTTTGAGGGTTCAAGGGTTTAAGGTGTTTATATTTTCCAGATGCCTTTTGCTGTTCCGTTGAGTATTTTGTTGAACTGTATCATGTTGACCAGTATGCTGGGAGCTATGCATAGGCACATTACAGCCATGAACCACAGTATGTCGTGGGTCATTCTGCAAACTATCCATGCTAACGGGATGAATATCACGGTGAAGACTGTCATGCCCAGCTGCAGCCTAAGGGCTCCGATGCCGTTTAGGAAGTATGAGTAGCGCATGCTGAGCACGAGTAGGAAGATGTATAGTGCCATCATTACGGTCATTCCGAACGGCACGTGGCAGGCCTCTTCTATCCAGATGTCGTAGACCCATGGTGATAGCAGCACCATCACCATCATGAGGAGTGCAATGACGACTGACATGAGTGACATCTTCCTGTTAGCACGCCGTATCCACTCCATGTCGCCACGGGCGTAGGCATCGGTGGTGGCATTCCAGAAGGGCATGCAGATGACGGTGAAGACCACTATGATAAGGCTCATGTAGCGATATGCTATCTGATAGGGCGTCACCATCTGTGGCGTGAAGAAATTGGAGATGAGGATGTTTGCCGTCATGAACTGTATGATGCCTGCTACCTGCAGCCAGAAGAACTTGATGCCGAGGTTGCCCAGGTTCATGGCTGCGCGTATGTTGACGAACCGCAGTGATGGCCGCAGCTCGGTGTGAATGAAGCAGAATGTGATGATGAAGGCTATGAGGAATGCTGCAAGGGGTGCTGCCGTGTTGGCTATGACGATATTGAAGAATGTGGCCTGCCCGTTCTTCATCAGCATCCATGTGGCAAGGAGTGCCAGGGCCTGTCCGGTGACGAGTATGAGGTTACTGGTAGCGGGCTGCTGCAGACCCATATAGACGTTGCCCACGATCTTCAGTACGAAGGTGATGCATACGAGCACTACGGCAGCGAGGAGTGCAGCGCGCAGGTCGGAGATGACGGCCTGGTCGGCGTTGAAGAAGGCATAGACATCTGTTGATACTACGAGCAACACAAGGAGCAGGGTGAGC
This sequence comes from uncultured Prevotella sp., assembly GCA_905236165.1. Taxonomy (GTDB): domain Bacteria; phylum Bacteroidota; class Bacteroidia; order Bacteroidales; family Bacteroidaceae; genus Prevotella. Next base: position 18,331 of record CAJOOC010000140.1, read on the forward strand.
GGCAGGGTGATGCACGTGAGCATGGCCATCGTGGAAGAAACGGACTGGCGTGCCTGCATGGTGTCGTTATGTGCTATGCTCTCTGCCAGCTTGTTGCGAAGGCCGTTGCCCAGACCGATATCCATCTGGTCTATCCATACGAGCAGGCTGCTGACGGTGAGCCACACGCCATTCTGATATTCACCCAGACAGGTGATCGTGAGGGGCACCATCAGGAGGGTGATGAGGGCCGAGAAGGCCTTCAGCAGGAATGACATGGCCACATTGCGGTATATGGCTGCCGTGCGGGCACTATTGTTACTGAACAGTCTCATGAGCAGATACTTTTGAGGGTGAAAGGCGGAGCTTTACTTTCGTCAGTTCAACCATGATGACTATGATTATTGCCGTCTCCATCACGAGGTGGAACACCTGTATGAGGTTCTCGTTGTAGAACTGTATGGCGATGACCTCCACAAGGAAGGTATAGAAACACTTGCAGATGGTGTTGCCCTCGCGGAACTTACAGTAGACGTATCCGAAGACAGTGCCGTAGAGGAATCCAAAGAATGCCACGCCCACGGTCCCGAAGTCGTTGTAGAATGGCTGCATGATGGTGTAGACGTTTGTAGGTATGGGCACGAAGACGAATTCCTGCAGGCGTTCGTTGGTATCGATGAAGATGCCGAAGCGCTGCAGCTGCGGGTAGAAATCGTTGAAGGTGTTTGAGCCGAAGGCATCGGTGATAGTCACCTTCAGCTGCTCGAAGGCTACCATCGGCGATGTGACGTACATGCCGAAGAAGTCCATAAAGTCCATCGACTCTTCGTTGCTTGACTGTTCCTTCGACATATTGAAGTAGAAGAAGAACACGATGATGCCCAGCAGCGTCACGCCAATCGTCCTGACACGTATCTTGCCGCGCTCATAGAGCACGAAGAGCGTGCCGAGCGTCATGATGAGGAATCCGCTTTTCTCCATCATGGCCAGCTGCAGTATGATATTGATGACGACGATGAGCGCAACAGTCCATTTTGATATGCGGGGATAGAGCCAGATTGCCACCAGGAACAGTGCGAGGTTCAGGCCTGGGGTGTTGTTGAGACGTCCCAGCGAGTCGGCATCCTTCACCACCAAGAGGCGCACATTGTAGAGCATGTCATCGGTATCGAACTGGCTTACCACCTCGTATATGGCCTTGGCGTAGAGTAGCGTCATGGAGAGCGACAGGAAGAGGAAGCCATAGAAGGCGTACATATTGACGTCGATGGGCTTGCTGTGGTCCACGGTGTTTATCTTCTTATCGTCCTTCGAGAGGTTATATGCCAGGAAAGAGCAGGGCAGGAAGGTGGCTAACCATAGTGCGAAGCATTGCCAGAACTTCGGTCCGATGGGGTCGAGGGTGCCTTGAATGTAATAGAATGCGATGTCGCCAATCCACACGATGGCGGTGAGACACCATGGCGAGAAGAAGTCGCCCCAGTCAAGTGACAGTATGGTGTCCCTTCTGCTCCTTAGCAGGCGGTATGCCTTGGTCAGCACAAGTGCAATGATGACGAAGGAGAGGACGTAGCTTATCCAATGATTGTTAGATTGCAGCGGCACCTGGTTGGGCTTTATCACGGCAAAGGAGGTATAGGCCCTGTGGCTCAGGGCTTTTTGTCGGATGTATTTCGTGAGTGACTTCTCATACAGACGCTGCGACATGTACAGCTCTTTCTCCAGCGACTCCTCCTCATTCTTCAGGCTCTCGCTCTTGATGTCGTTGTTACCGTCGGTGAGGGCAGAGTAGGCTTTCTGCAGCCTGAGATATTCCTGCCGGGCTTCCTTGTAGTCGTTGCTGGCATTCTCCAGCACCGCCTGTGCCGTCAGCTGTCGGGAGGCGTTGATGATGTCCTGCAGACGGTGTGTCACGCTGTCGAGCATTTGCGAGGCTATGAGGGCATCGCGGTCGGTGAAGCTGATGGTCAGCGTGGCGGCCTTGCGGCTGAAGTTGTAGTTGATGTTTTCCTGAATGACCTCTATGGTATCTTCCTCGCCGAGGTATTCTCCGTAGGTCATGGATGTGCCGCTGAGGCGTGTGAGGGAGATGGTGCGGGCAAAGTCTTCCGTTTCGAGTATGTGGCGATAGACGCCCATGTCGTTGATGCCCTGATTGGCCTTGGTGGCATTGAGCTTTGCCTCCCATTTGCTGAGGCCTATGGTGAGGTCGGTTTCCTTGTATTCGTCGCTCAGCTTGGTGCTTGCGGTGTAGTATTTAGGCACAAACATCCACACTACTATGGCGAGCAGTGTGGATATTACGGTAGCTGATATGTAGGGGTGACGTTTGAGCAAACTGAAAGATGCTTCTTTTGTCCGAAAGGGGAGGGTAGTGTGTTATTTAAGGAAAACCTCTTTGTTCTTCCATGCGAGCATGGCCATGCGCACCATGAAGCCGAGCATGAGCCATACGATGAGCACCACAATCTTCGGGGTGTTGCTGTGGCGTGCCGGGACGGTGGCGCTCTGCATTACGGTGAAGGCCGGAGTGCGCTCCTGTACCTTGGCCTTGGCAAGCTGCAACTGCTCCACTACCTGCTGGTAGATGTTGTATTTCAGCTGCATGTCGTTCTCCAGGTCTTCTTCCTTCATCTTGTATACCTGAAGCTCCAACTCCTGGTTGGCATCGGCATAGATGGCATAGGACTGGCGGGCCTTGTCATACTGCTGACGAGCCTCGTTATAGAGCTGCTGCATGTACTGCAGGTCGTTCTTGGCCTTCTTGGTGCGATATTCGGTGATGGCCACTTGCAGATGGTTCTTGATGCTGTCGACCATCGTGGCAGCCACGAGGGGGTCTTGGTCGGTGTAGGAGATGGTGATGACGTTGGTCTTCTTGTCCACGGAGCAGCTGATATTCTTTGTCAGACCCTTGACGAGTTCGTCGTCGTCGCGTGAAAGCCATATAATGTCAGACTTCTCGCCCTTGCCCTGCCTTGATGGCTCTGGCTTGCGAAGCGACTTGATGAGCAGCTTCACGCCTGCAAGAGGATAGTCTGTCAATGCAATGGACTGATGCTTTGTGATGTATGTGTGATAGTCACATGAGATGGAGCCGTCCTTTGTGGTCACCTTTACGGGGAAGAGCTTCAGGATGAAGTCGGTAGAACTCACCAGGTCGGGGTATATCTCAGGGTAGAGTGCGTCGCCGGTCTGTCCCAGCTTCATGTTCATGCCCACCATTGATGCCAGCGATGAGAGGCTGCCAGAGAATCCCTGGCCTGACTCCTCTGGTGCCAGTACTACGGTGCTGTTGTATTTCTTCGGTGTGGTGAAGGCTATGAGGAGTCCTATCGCCGCTGCTACGGCGCAATAGATGGCTATGCGCTTCTTGTCGGCCTTCAAGATTTTGATGACCTCGGGTATGTTGATGTTTATTGACACAGGTATATTTCTTTTTCTTTGAGGGGGGGGAGAATCCCCATCCTTTATGTTACTTAAGGGATGCTACTACTACTGCGGCCATTGTCGCTATGGTAGAGCCGATGCTTACCCACAGGGCTGTTGCCTGCTGGTTGTTTGAGGTGTTGCGCTCCGGAAGCATGATGTCACAGCCAGGCTCTATCTTGGCACCGTCCTTTACCATCTTGGCAGAGCCGTTCTGGTATATTATGTATGCCCATTTGCGGTTCTTTGTGCCACGGGCACCGGCCTGCGTCATGTAGTATTTCACGTCTTTTCCCTCTACGTATGGCACGGTGTTCTCGTATGGCACCGCTCCCGTGATGCGCACGGTGTTGCGGGCTTCCTCCACTACGATGCGGTCACCGTCGCGCAGTATGATGTCCTCGTCGCTGCCAGGATGCAGAAGGGAGGCCTGAAGGTCTACGGCCACCTTGTAAACGTTGGACTTGAGCATCGACTCCATGTAGAGCGAGTCGGCAAAGAGCTGCTTCTCGTTGCCTGCTCCTGCTGACTGTGCCACAGCCAGGGTGAAGGCGCGGCCAGAGCGGTTGTCGATGGTGCGGTTGCGCAGCTGGCGCTTCTCCTCTTCGCTCATCTTGCGCATGATATACGTGCCGTTCTTCGCAGCCTGAGAGGTGACGCCGCCACACATCTTCAGTACATCGCTGACGCGGGTGTTGGTCTGCGACATGCTGAAGGTGCCCTCGGTGAATACCTCTCCTTCGATGGTCACGTTGGTAATCTGCTTGAAGAGAGGGTCTTTCGTCACATACACCTCATCGAAGGGCTTGAGCTGGAAGCCTGTCTGACCATCGATGACGAAGCCGTCCTTCAGCTTCATCTCAAAGGTCTCCGTCTTTATCTTGTCGGCACCGTCCTCGCTGTCTATCACCCTGCGGCTTACCTTTACCGTTGTGGAGGCACTTTCCTTAAGACCTCCTGCCTGGAGCACGATGTCCTCAACGGTGGTGCCGTCAGCATACTGGTAGGTGCCGGGGTATTGCACCTCGCCGTATATCTTCAGCACCTGCTTCTCCTGCACCTCTCTGTTGGATGGGATGAAGAGCACGTCCTCATTGCGCAGCGGAACATCGGCAGCAGTGCCTTCAAGGATGGCCTTGAGGTCTATTGCCAGCACCTCAAGGGTGCGGTCTGCCTTCATGCGGTGCATCACGGCATGCTGCGTGAGGGCTTCTTCCTTCACGCCGTCAGCCATCTCGATGAGTCCTTTTACGGTTGTCACGTCACCGCCTATCTGGTACAGTCCTGGGCGGAATGCGGCTCCCTTCAGCTCTACCATGTTTTCATAGCGTGGCAGTATGGAGTCGATGAGCACGGAGTCTTCGTCGCTGACGCGGAAGGAGCTCATGTCGAATTCCGTAACATTGAAGACGCTATACTCCGTTCCTGCCTTTCTCAGTACGCGCACCGTCTTGGTATAAGCGTCGCCGGTGAAGCCTCCGGCGTATTTCAGCAGCGTGCCCAGGCTTTCGTTCTTCTTCATCTCATAGTACATGGGGCGCTTCACCTTTCCTGAGATGTTGACGAGGCAGTCGTATGGTCCTACTACGATGACATCGTTGTCGTGCAGGCGTATGTTGCCGGTCTGCTTGCCGTTGAGGATATAGTCGTAGATGTCCACGTTGCTCATCAGCCTGCCGTTGCGATACACTTTGATGTTACGCAGCGTACCGATATCGCTGGTGCCGCCGGCCATGTAGAGTGCATGGAAGACGCTGGCGAAGGCTGAGAGGGTGTAGGTGCCGGGGGCTTTCACCTCTCCCATCACGTTGACCATCATGGTCTTGGTCTGGCCTACGGTGAGCTGTATGGAGCTGGAAGAATATCTGGAGCCGAGGGTGGAGCGCAGGCGTGCCTTAGCCTGGCTTACGGTGAGTCCGCTGAGGGCTATTGGTCCGAAGCCTTCTATGGTTATGGTACCGTCAGGCGAGATGGTCTCGTTGAAGGTCTTCTGTGATGCACCATAAACGTCCACGTTCACCACGTCGCCGGGACCCAGCACGTATGTCTGGGGCGTTGCGATGTTCATGTTGGGCTCGAAGGTGAGGTCGCGGTTATTGAAGATGTCCCTACCGAAGACCTTCTTCTTGGCCTTCTCCAGCTTCTTCAGCTTGTTCTTCAGCATGGTGATGGAGTCGGGATAGAAGGCATCCAGCTCATCCTCCATTGCCTCGCTTTCGTCGAGGAGCGACTCAGAGTCGTAGCTGTCCAGTCCGATGGTGGTCTCACGGTCGCCGGTACCCTTATGGTCGGCAGTGGTACGGCGTTTGCCTCCGAGGGTGTTGTCCTCAAAGTCGGTGTCATCCTTCTTCTTGCCTCCGCGCATGGAGGTGCCGTTGGCGGTGCGCATGCGGTCATTGCCTGCCTCGCTGCCGTTCTTGCCTAATGAAGAGGAGCCGCTGCCTCCGTTCTGCAGACCCTGATACTTCTTGCGTATCTGCTGCAGCTTCTGCACGCTGACGCCTTTCTGCATCAGCTTCGTTACAATCTGAGCCTGCGATGTGCCTGCCTTTTGTTCTTTCTGGATAAACGAGATAATCTGTGACTCTGACATTGACTGAGCCGCTGCTCCCATTGTGCCAATGATGGTGATGAATGCTATTATTAGGATTTTCTTCATAATCTGTTTATGGTCTCTTGTATTCTCTTGATGGTCTCTTGTTTAAGTGATTTTGACAGCCTTTATCTATAATAACGCTCGCGTGCGCGTAATATTGCAAGAAAGAGTCAAGAATTATCTTTCCTGACTCTTATGTGGGTTACTAACAATGCTGTGCAGAAGTAAACGAGCGTTTGTATCCATAGCACGATGTATTCTGTCCTCACATCGTCCAGAAGTGCTCCCATGCTGCTCATTCTGATGAATCCTCTCACGGCGAAGGAGCTTGGGAACATCCATGATACTCCCTGCCATACACCAGGAATGGCGCTCTGTGGCCAGCTTACTCCTGCGAGGAACAGCAGCGGCACGGAGGTGAATACCACTACGAGTATCACGCTCTCCCTGTATCTGATGAGCGGGCTTAGCGATATAGCGAGGAAGACGCATGCCAGCAGGTATGGCGTGAAGAAGGACAGCAGGTCTTTTCCGTGTACCATGCTGACGAATCCGAACATCTTGGGCACTATCAGCGTTATCCATGCGAGCATGACGGCGAAGATGAGCAGGTATGTAAGGCTCTGTCCCAGCAGCGTGGCTATTGTGCCGTGATGTGGTACGGATGGCATGGAGGACAGCTCTGCTTCCTCTCCCCTCTGCTTCAGCTTCTCCCTTGCCCTGCGCTGCTCTCGCCTCGTGCCGGATATCATGCCTACACCCAGGGCCATTGCCTGCTGTATTATCAGCACCAGCACGGCAGGCAGTATGAAGTTGCCGTATCCGCCGGTGGTATTGAAGATGGGCACATCCTCAAAGTCGAGCGGCTTGGAGGCTATCTCCTCTTCGCGGCTCGTGAAATGGCCTGCAAGGTGTGTCTGTATCTCCTTGCCCATGTCGCCGCTGACGGCTGTGGCGGCCTGGACGATAGCTTTATATGTGAGCATATAGCTCATGTCACAGTATACCCCCACGTGTGCCTGCTCGTGGCGGCCTGCTTTCTTTTCAAAGTCGTTGGGGAAGTAGAGAATGCCGTAGGCCTTGCCGTGGCCTATGATGCTCTGTGCCTCTGCCATATTTTTGCTGCGGAAAGCCACGCTGACGTCGGGTGAGGCATCAAACTTGCGTGTGAACTCGCGACTCAGGGCCGAGTGTGAGTCATCGACCACCACCACGGGCACCTCGCGAACCACCTCGTTGTTGTATATCCAGGAATACAGCAGGGGATAGGCCACGGGCAGGAAGAAGAAAAAAAGAATGACGCCCTCATCCTTGAGGATCATCTTCATCTCTTCAAACCATACATTGAATATGTCAGTAATAGTTTTCAATCGTTGTCTTCGTTTTTTACTCCCCCTCTAAGATTAGAGGGGGGCAGGGGGCGTTGATTTCATCGACCCTCTTAATGCTCCTTGATACGACAAACGTATCATAGTCGCCTTTACGAGCGTTGGTTTCATCGTCTTCGTAGGTCTGAAAGGCCGTTTCGTAGGGGGCTAAGCCCCCGCTTCGTAGGCGAAGCCTTTCGCCGCTTCGTACGGCATTCATGCCGTCTACGGCTGATATCCAAACTCTAGGAATGCCTTTTTCATTTTCTTTATTATGAGGATAGGCAGGAACGCGAAGCATAGCAGGGCTATGATGTTGGGTATCACGTCGTGCAGTGGATAGTCATTGAATATGCACAGCTGATAAACGAGGTAGTAGTGCCTCAGTGGGAAGAGCCATGCGAGCGTATGTAACGGTGCGTCCATGGCAAAGATTGGGAATGCGCTTCCCACCATTGAGAAGCTCAGCACCGACCATAGCGCTCCTATGCTCAGCGCCATTCTCAGCGATGGTATGAGTCCGAAGAGGAACACGGCGAAGCCCTGTGCCGCCAGTACCGTGAGTACTCCCAGCATGGCGAGTCTCCAGAACCCTCCCGGTGCGGGGAAGTGCAGCACTCCGAACATGTAGAATGTGATAATGTAGGTCACCACGATCCATATACACGTGTGTACGCACAGCTTGCAGAAGAGTGCCAGTCCGAAGTCGCCTCCTGCCGTTTCTATCCATTCCTTGTGGGTATTGAATTTTATCTCCGTTCCGAGCGAATAGATTGTCACGAGGAAGATGAACAGCATCAGTATTGCCGGTACGAGCATGGTGCTCAGGTAAATGTTATAGTTCACCCAGGGGTTGCCTACGTTGTGCGTGTCGAGTGCTATGGGCTGCAGGAAGGCCTGTATCTGCTCGTTCGTGTATCCCTTAGCCTGCATCGTGGCCTTTCCCACGGCTGCCGAGCCCAGCGTGCATAGCGTCTTCATCTCCTTGAAAATCAGCGCTCCGGCGGTCAGGGAGGTGTTGGTGTAGTAGAACGACATCTTCGGCTGGCGTGCCGACAGCAGGTCTTGCGTCATCTTCTCGGGAAAGAGCAGGAAGCCGTATATCTCGTTCTTCTGCATGGCGTGGCGTGCCTCTTCCATTGAGGCATAGTGTGCCACGACGCGCGATGACTGAAAGCTGTCTATCATGCGTGTCAGCTTGCGCGTGGTGCTGCTGTTGTCAAGGTCCACGATACCTATGGGCATGTCAAGCGGCTGTCCCTCGCTCATCACCGATGTGAAGAACAGCATTGTGAACAATGGCAGTATCACCATGCATATCATGTAGATAGGATGGTGCAGCAGAATATGTATTTCCCTTCTTATGAGGCTCAGCATTTCTTTTTCTCAGTTGCCGGTAGTGTGACTATCGCTTTATCACGCTCATGCCAGGCCTGAGACCGTCGAAGGCCTTCACCGGACGTGCCTTCACCTCGAAGGTCTTCATGTCATACTGTCCGTTGCTCTTGGTGGCCTTCCATGTGGCATAGCTGCCCTGGTCTTTTATGCTTGTCACCTTCATGGTCATCTCCTTGTCGAAGGCAGGCACATAGGCTGTGAAGGTGTCGCCCTTCTTCAGTCCCTTCAGCTGGTCTTCCCTCATGCTGAAGCTGCCCCACAGGTCGCTCATGATGCTGATGGTCATGATGGGTGAGCCGCTGCCGATGAGCTCGCCGGTCTTGGGATAGATGGTCGATACTTCGCCCTCCATCTGTGCCAGCTGAACGGTCTCTTTCCTGTAGGCCCTTACCTCCTGCATCTTGCCTTCGTAGCTCTTCACCTGGCCCTTGGCGGCGGCCTTTTCTTCTATGCGTGCACCGTTGACGGCCATGTCATACTGGCTCTTGGCGGCTTTCTCCTGAGCCTCGAAGGCTTTGTACTGGGCATAGGCTTCATCGCGCTTCTGCTCGCTCATCACACCCTCGTCAAAGAGGCGCTGCACGCGCTGGTATGATTTCTCGGCTATCTCCAGACCGGCCTTGGCCTGTTGCCACAGCTCATAGGCTCCCTGCACCTGTTCCTTGCGGGCTCCTGCCTGTGCCATGTCGCTCATGGCCTCTGCGGCATCGATGGCACCCTGGGCCTGCTTGGCCTTTGCCTCCACCTCGGGGGCATCGAGGATGGCAAGCGTGTCGCCAACCTTAACGTAGTCGCCCTCTTCCACGCAGATGCGCAGGATGCGTGAGGGTACCTTGCTCGATACGCGGTATTCCTCTACTTCTATCTGGCCCTGAATGATTTCATCGTCATTGCCGATAGTAAAATAACCGATGGCACCGATAATGAGCACCGTCAGCACAAAAGCCGCCAATGCCATCATCACACTGTTATGTTGCTTCTTATTCTCCATTATGCTAATTTCAATGTTTAATCTTCAATGTTCAATGTTTAAAGCTTATAGGGACGTGGGCGTCTCGCCCGCGACAGAACACACACACATTAACGTAATATGCCTTACGGCATCGCGGGCAGGATGCCCACGTCCCTGGCCTCACCATCACGTCACCTCCCCTATGGGG
>CAJOOC010000141.1 GCA_905236165.1 uncultured Prevotella sp.
ACAGCAGCAACAATCAGATTTGATTGTTGCTGCTGTCACAATAATATATTAGGTGTTTGTACCTGTAGATGGTCGAATGCTTACTGTGATGTTTTGATATGAGTTTTGACAGGTGGGGATACCTGCTTGATTCTATGTAGATGGGTTGGCTGGGGTGTTAGAACCCTGCTGTGAAGCCGTCTCTTTCCATTTCGAGCGATGCCCAGATGAATGGGCCTACGCCCTTTGCGTCGTTGTCGCGAATGGGCTCGCTCATGTAGTATTCGAAGGAACCGTCGCGGTTTGGCGATTTCTCGGGACCGAGTCCGCTGACAGCGCAGCAGCGTGTGAGGCTGATGGTCTTGTCGTCGTTTGTCTTAATGAAGTTTTTCAGCAGGGCCTGATATGCCTTCACGCCTTCTGCCTTGAAGTCATATTTCTCACCGCCCATCTTCTTGGCCTCTTCACAGAGTGGGTATGCGGTGTTGCCTACAGAAAGCTGCTGCTTTGTGGGCAGATAGCCCAAGCGAGCTCCCTTGAGCAGCACGTAGGTGAACATGGATGATGCCGTTGACTCCAGGTAGTTGCGTGGGTCTTTCACGTCGAGCACGTCATACCATGCGCCGCTCTGCTTGTCCTGATAGTTGAGCGTGGCGGTCATAACCTGCTGCAGCATGTTCACGATGTCCTGACGATGAGCGTAGTTCTCGGGCATAGCGTCGAGTATCTCTATCATGGCCATGCAGAACCATCCCTGTGCGCGAGCCCAGGTGTGCTGGCTCAGGCCTGTCTCTTTGTTTGCCCAGAACATGGTGTGAGTCTCGTCCCATGCGTGTTTCCAAAGGCCGGTCTTCTCGTCGAAGGTGCGCTTGAAGGTCTTGCTGATCTGGTCATAGGCATCGTCGTAATATTTCTGCGCACCCTTCTTGCCTTTCAGCTCCTCGGCGGACATGGTGTAGAAGGGCAGTCCCATGTAGATGCCGTCGAGCCATACCTGCCAATGGTATATCTCTTTGTGCCACCATACGCCCTCCTTGGTCCTTGGCTGCTCTATAAGTTGCTTGAAGAAGGTCTGCAGGGCTTTGTCAGAGCCTTTGTGTGGCCAAAGACGGTTGGCACGCAGAATGAAGCGTGCCGGGCGGATATTGTCGAGGTTGTAGGTCTTGAGGTCGTAGCCCACGGTGTTGCCCTGTGCGTCTATCATCTGCTCGGGATAACGCTTCACGTAGTCCATGAAGATGGGGTTGCCATAGGCCAGATAGGTGTCGAGTATGCTCTCCAGCTCTATTCCCATGACATACGACCATTTTCCCTTTGGTCGCTTCTCCTTGTCAGTGAAGTCAAGGTAGATGGGGTTATCCACGCGCTGCATCTCGCTCCATGACATCCACTCAGAGTAGTGATTGAACGGAGGATTAGAGAGTACGAGTTCGCCGTTGATGCGCAGATTGTCGAAATGTATGTCGTGACACTTTCCGGTCTTGCGTACCTTCTCGTCGGTCACGCCGTTGAAGGAGCAGTTCTTAATGTTGATATTGTAGATATTGTCGTAGTCGTCAAGACCATTGAGCAATACACCATATTTTGACTTCTGGCATGTGACATTCTCCATGTAAACGTTGCGCACGATTGGTATGAAACCTCTCTTGGCCTGCTCGCGTGGCTCGTATACGAGGTTGATGCGGAGCACGGCCTCGCGGCATTGTCCAACCTCTATGTTACGCATGTAGATATTCTCCGTCACTCCGCCTCGGCAGGTGTTGGTCTTGATGCGCAGGACGCGGTCGAGGTTAGGAGAGTCCATCTTACAGTTCTCGGCAAAGACATTCCTCACGCCCGCAGAGATTTCAGATCCCAGTACCACGCCACCGTGTCCGTCAGCCATTGTGCAGCCTCGGATGATGATGTTCTGTGAAGGCTTGGCATCCTTGCGTCCGTCGGCATTGCGGCCAGACTTGATGGCTATGCAGTCATCGCCGGTATCGAAGACGCAGTCCTCGATGAGCACATCCTCGCATGACTCTGGGTCGCAACCGTCGCCATTGGGGCCGTCATTGATTACCTTCACACGCCTTACGGTGATGTTTTTTGAGAAGGTTGGCGTGATAACCCAGAATGGCGAGCGCAGCATCGTGACGCCCTCTATGAGGATGTTCTCGCACTCATAGAAGTTTACCAATTGTGGACGCATGCCGTGACCAGGACCGAAGATGCGCTGCTCTGTTGGCAGACCCTCGTCGCTCATCTTCAGGAGCGCATTGCGGTTGGTAAGCATAACGCCCAGAGAGTCTGTTACGTAGGGCATCAGCTTGGGGTCGTACACGTCGCCCTCTTTGTAGTATGGCATGTTCTGTGCCTCTGGCGTGGTGCCCTTGGTGAAGCCGAAGTGTGGCGCTCCGCACCATTGCCACCATGTGTTGTTCTCACCATTGCCGTCGATGGTGCCCTCACCGCTTATGGCGATGTTCTGAGCCTGATAGGCATAGATGCAGGGTGAGTAGTTCATCAGGTTAAGGCCCTCCCAGCGTGTCTTCACCATGGGATAGAGCTCGGGCTGATATGCAAAGAGGATGGTGGCATCCTTCTCAATGACCAGATTGACGTTTGACTGCATGCGGATAGCACCAGTGAGGTATGTACCTGCAGGCACGATAACCTTGCCGCCACCCTTGGCCGAACACTTCGCAATGGCCTTGTTGATGGCTTGCTGGTTCTTGGCAGCAGAAGCCTTAGTGGAGGCACCAAACTTTGTAATCTTGTATTCCTTGTCCTTGAATGTTGGGGCTACGATGCGGCTCTCTATCTGTCGGTACAGAGCCTCGTCCCATTCCGCGTGTGCCGAGAAGGCAAGGCTGAACAGCATTAATGGAAGTAGATAAAGTCTTTTCATTGTTTATAGTTTAGTTATTGGATAAAAAAAACATGTACCATCTGTCACGCTTAATGATGACAGATGGTACATTAAAATGAATATTACACCTCTTCAGGCTTCATGTTGGTATAGACGGTCTGCACGTCGTCAAACTCCTCCAGTTTCTCCACCATCTTGTCGATAGTGGCGCGCTGCTCCTCGTCAACGTCCTTGAGGTCGTTGGGGATGTAGGTGAACTCGCCGCCGATTTCCTCGAAGCCCTTCTCCTCAAGGAACTTCTGTATCTGGGCGTATGACTTTGGGTCACCATAGATAGAGATGGTGGTCTCTTCCTTTTCTTCATCGAAGTTCTCGTCAAACTCATCGTCGACATTGAAGTCTATCAGCTCAAGAATCAGGTCGTCCATGTCAAGGTCTGAAGGCTTCTTGAAAGTGAAGATGCACTTGTGGTCGAAGAGGAAGCTGAGCGATCCCGTTGTTCCGAGGTTTCCTGAGAACTTGTTGAAGACTGAGCGCACATCTGCAACGGTACGTGTGGTGTTGTCGGTCAGAGTGTCAACAAAGACAGCGATGCCGTGAGGGCCGTATCCCTCGTAAGTAACCTCCTTGTAGTCTGACTGATCCTTGCCCATAGCGTTCTTTATGGCACGCTCAATATTGTCCTTCGGCATATTCTCACGCTTACATGTAGCGATGATGGAACGCAGCGTAGGATTAGTGTCGGGGTCTGGTCCGCCAGACTTCACGGCTATTGCTATCTGCTTGCCCAGACGTGTGAATGTTTTTGCCATGTGGCCCCAGCGCTTCATCTTGGTAGCCTTGCGATATTCAAATGCTCTTCCCATTGGTGTAAATAAGTTTTATTTATGATTATTGTGTTATGATTTCGCTATCTTTTCCAATTTGACTGCAAAGGTACGACTAAGTTTTGAGATATGCAAGAAAAAGCATGTTTTTTATCTTGCATATCAAAGATGTGGTACCTTTGGCAAATCTCCCTTCCTCCCCTCGGAGAGAGTCGGGGCGTGGCTTTTTCATAACTTAATCTTTGCCGATGCCATAAGCCAGAACCCTGGTTGCTCAACGTTGCCAATGTCATAGTAATGTGTGTTGGTGATGTTGTTGAGCGACAGCGAGAACTCATAATGCCGTTCTTTCCAGCTGAGCTTGGCATCGAGGAGAGCGTAAGGGGAGTAGGGGTGTGCTATGCCCGTTGACTTGTTGTCGGCATAAAGGATGTAACTGCCCATGCGCTCCTGCCATCTGAACTGCCATGAAGCGAAGAGGCGTGAATACACCTTATGGTCGAGAATGGCGATGAGCTTGTGGCGAAGATACTCCATAGCGTAGTTCGACTTATAGATGTTCACGTCATCATGCCGCTTCTGGTCGGTGAAGGCATAACCCACGTGTATCTTGCTGATATAGAAAGTGTTGTTCCACTCTTGCGGCAGGATGTCTACATCGGCATCAAGACCACGATTGTCGAGTTTGAAGTTGGCTGAATGATAGATGTCGTCGCTGCTGTACATTACCCAGTCAATCATGTCTGTACCCCAGTCGTAGAAAGCACCGACCTGGGCCATGATGCCTGTGGTGCGATACTGTCCTCCAAGGCGCAGAGACGTAGTCTTCTCGGGCTTAAGACCGATGTTGCCCTCCTGTGTCGGCGACTTATAGAAGAGGTCTGTAAACGTAGGCATACGAAATGCCATATTCCATGATGCCGTGACCTTCCATCTGTCACTGGGCCGGTAGCTCATGTCGATGCCCGGATAGATGCGGTAGCTGTCGTTATATCCTGTGTTCTTGTTGGCCATAACGCCTAATGAGGTTGTGAAGTTGCTGAGCAGGATGTTGTGCTCAAGGAAGAGGCTGACATCGGTGCGGGCCTTGCTCTTGGTGTAGTTCACGTCGTAGTGTGGCACCTTGAAATAGTCTTCCTCCTGCATGGGGGTTCCGAGGTTGGTTGACCATATCTTCTCGCGGCGTATCTCAAAGCCTGCAGAGGTGCGTCCCAACAGCCAGTTGCAGTATGCGTTGAGCGAAGCTCCCGTCGCGTCGTTGCGATGAAAGTTCTCACCTTTGGTTGAGTGGCGTATAAGTTGGAAATGGTCGTAGTTGCGGTTCCAGTATAGTGAGGGCATGAGGTGTATGGTCTTGCCGATAATGCCCGAGAAAGGAGTGAGGTCGGCCCTTACGTTTGCGAAGATGCGGGCATTGCTCTCATACTGGTCGGGATATGCTGCCGAATAGAACGTGTTGGCTCCGTATCTCATCGTGGATAGTCCGAGGCTCCATGACAGGGATGATGCTTCAGTCGATGATTTATGCAACCTGAATGCCGTACCTCCCTGATAGTAGGCTGTTGACTTGCGGAAATAACTGTTGCGAACGGCTCCGTCGCTTTGTTTATACGAGGCTGACAGGCTGTTGGCAAGTGTGGTTGTCTTGCCTGTACGATGCTCTCCCCTTGCCGATAGTCCGAAGGTGCCGTAAGAGCCTCCTTCGAGCGAGAGGACCAAGGGCGAGTAGCTTTGCCGTTGCGACGTATTCGCTTCAGCCACGGGGCTCTGCGTCACGATGTTTATGGCACCATTGAAGGCTCCCGCTCCATATACGCGGGCCGCAGCACCTTTTATCACCTCGATGCGCTGAATATCGTCAAGTGTTACTGGGAAGTCGGCAGAGAGGTGTCCCGTCTGTGGATTGCTGATGTTGACACCATTAAGAAGAATAGCAATCTGGTCGAATGTGCCTCCGCCAATGGAGATGTCCGTCTGTACTCCAAAGCCACCACGCTGACGGACGTCCACGCCGGTAGCTGTCTTTAATACATCGTTTACGGTCTCTGCCGCCATGCGCTGAATGTCGTCGCGCGTGATGACGGAGACAATCTTTGCTGCCTCACTCTCTGTGAGGGGTGCGCGTGAGCCGGTGACGATGACCTCGTCGAGTTTCTGCTCCTTCAGGCTAAGCGTCTCGTCGGATGTCTCGTTCACGACGCTAATGCCGTCAGCCCTTGAATGGCTTAGTGTTGACACACTAAGGATGCAGATGAGAACCTCACGTCCAAGGCAGGAGAAGAGCGCATAGCCCTTACGGCTGAAATGCTTGAAACGCAAGGCCGGCTTGCACAACAGGTTTGTTGTCTTTTGCATCTGTTTTGTTTAATTAATGATTGATAAAATGACGTTATTTCGTTATAACGTTGTTCCGCGATGACGTAGCTCCGTTATAACGATATTTCGTTATCCCGTTATAACGCTGTTCTGTTATCCTGTGGTTCCGTTCCCCTCCCCTTGGGGAGGAGGGGGACGGTTTTCAATATTCAAACGAACTTCCTCCCAGGAACTCTCTGAGGAGGCTTGTTGGCGGTACTTTGTCTGCCTCTATGGGCTTGAAATACTGCAGGAATTGCAGCAGTCGTTTTGCCTCGGCATATTCCGGAGAGTCCTTTGGTACAGCCTGTAACAGAGGCTCTGCCTGTTTTTTTATGATGGAGATCTCAAAGAGCATGGCCGTATTGAATATGGCATCGGCATTCTCCTGATAGGGGAATATCCACTTCTCTTCTCCCGCCCTTACCGATGGCCAGCGCTTCAGCGTGTCCTGTGCCGTGTTGTTGCGATATTTGTGGTCGCGAATGATGCGGCGCAAGAGTCGGTTGTCTGTTGTGGGTATGTAGTTGTGGTCATCGAGGGTGAGTGTGGTAAGGGCTGAAGCATAGACGCGGAATATCTGCGAGTCAGGAATCTGCGATGTCAGCTGAGGGTTTAGTGCATGTATGCCTTCTAAGACAAGCACCTGGTTGTTATCCAGCTGGAGTCGCTTGCCACTCTTCTCGCTCTGTCCCGTAGCGAAGTTATAGCGTGGCAGTTCCACTTCCTCACCCGCTATCATGGCGTTCAGCTGCTCATTGAAGAGCTCAAGGTTGAGGGCATGGATTGACTCATAGTCATATTCCCCCTTCTCGTCGCGCGGTGTCTGTTCCCTGTTTACGAAGTAGTCGTCGAGGGACAGTCCCACAGGCCATATTCCGTTAGTGAAGAGCTGTATGGAGAGTCGCTTGCACGTCGTTGTCTTTCCGCTGCTTGACGGTCCGGCAATAAGCACCACCTTGATACCTTTTCTTGAGGCTATCTCATCTGCAATACGTGAGATGCGCTTCTCCTGCAGGGCTTCAAAGACGTTGATGAGCTGTGTAGCGTAGTTGAGGTTGACGGCTTTGTTGAGTGTACCCACATTGCTTATATGCATGAGGTCCTGCCATTGGTGGTATTCGTTAAATACACCAAACATCTTGTCTTGCCTGATATATTGTCCGAGGCGGGTAGGGCAGTCCTTGCGTGGCACTCGCAGAAGAAGGCCGTTGTAATAGAGTTCCAGTCCGAAAAGCTGCACCTCTCCGGCGCTGTTCATCATTGGCCCATAGAAATAGTCATTATAGTTGCCAAGACTGTAGTATTCCGTTTGCTCCATCTGAAGGCTATTGAGCAATGAGCATTTCGACTCATCGTTACGGAAAACCTCCAGTGCCTCCTCCAACGTGCAGGTGTGATGCACGAAGGGCTCGTCGGCTGCTATAATCTCGCGCATCCTGTTGCGCAGCACCTGTACGTCTTCAGGCGTTACCGTACGATTGATGTCAAGGTTGAAGTAGTAACCATTGCTGACAGGAAACTGTATCTTTATCTTGCCATTGGGAAATACATCATGCACAGCCTTGCAGAGGATGAATGTTATGGTTCTGACGTATGTCTTCATATTCGCCACTTTGTTTTAGGTTATCGTTATAGTTTTCGTTTTCGTCTTCGTAGGGGCTTTGCCCCGCTTCGTAGTCACGAAGTGACGCTTCGTCTTCGTTATGGATGCACAAGTGTGCCTATGTCTTCTCCTTCTATAACCTTCTTGAGGTTACCCACGATATCCATGTTGAAGACGTATATTGGCAGGTTGTTCTGCATACACATTGCCGTAGCTGTGATATCCATCACCTTAAGGCCCTTGGCTATCACGTCAGCGTAAGTGATGTCGTGAAACTTCGTGGCAGTAGGGTCTTTCTCTGGGTCGGCGGTATAGATACCATCTACGCGCGTACCTTTTAACATTACGTCGGCCTCAATCTCTATACCCCTCAGCGAAGAGCCCGTGTCGGTAGTGAAATAGGGATTGCCTGTTCCGGCACTCATTATCACCACTTCGCCACGCTGCATAGCTTCGATGGCTTTCCATTTAGTGTAGAACTCGCCGATGGGCTCCATGCGTATGGCGGTGAGCACCTTGTTGTTCTGGCCTATGGCTGACAATGCCGAAGATAGTGCCAGCGAATTGATTACTGTGGCACACATGCCCATCTGGTCGCCCTTGACGCGGTCAAAGCCCTTGCCGGCTCCGCTCAGGCCGCGGAAGATATTGCCGCCGCCAATGACGATGCCTATCTCAACGCCCATATCGGCTATTTCCTTAATCTGACGGGCATAGTCGCCAAGACGATCGGAGTCTATGCCATAACCCTGTTTGCCCTGAAGGCTCTCGCCTGAGAGCTTAAGAAGAATACGCTTGAATTTCATCGCTAATTTGTTAATTGGTTAATTTGTTAATTGGTTAAATGGCTTACGCCGACCCGCTCACAAAACTTCTTAAAAAGTATGCCCGCCCCGCAGGGGCAACAACGAGCAGCTTATTATAGTCGCTATGCTCGGGGTTTGTTACTTTGTCTTCACTTCCTTGAACATATATCGCCTCATGGTGCTGTCAGACAATCTGAGGTGCAGCATGCCGTTGGCCTCTACATGATCTATGGCGGCCATGAAGGTACCATTGTCATCTTCGTAAGGGTGCATGCCGTCGCGATGGTACAGGTGCTGATGATATAGGCTTACTATATCAGCATATTTCCCATGTTCCAGCTGCTTCAGCAAAGGCTCGAACCTCGACAGTATGTCATGCAGAATAACGTTGCGGTCATATTCCCTGCCCGTAATCTGGTATAGTGAGACGGGGTTGGGGGCATCTGAATGAAACTCTCTTTGGTTAATGTTGATGCCCGTGCCTATCACCACATCTGCCAGCATTGAGCCGTAAAGATTCACGTCAATGCGCGTACCGCTTATCTTCTTGTCTTGCCAGTAGATATCGTTAGGCCATTTGATGGTCACGTCGGGTATCACGGCGTCCAATGTGCCTTGCAGGGCCAGCGCTTCAGCCATTGACAGCAGATATTGCCTGTTGACGGGAAGCCAGGTGGGGTGAAGAAGAATGGAGAAGAGGAGGTTCTTGCCAGCCTCACTCTCCCAGCGGTTGCTGCCCATGCCCTTGCCGTGACTCTGATAGTCTGACACGGCCACGACATCCTGCTCCGTGTGTAACCCAAGGAGGTAGTCGTTGGTGGAGGGTATGTCGGTAAGGTGTATTATCTCCATCGTTTCAGGAAGGCATCACGGTCGTTCTCGGCCTTGGCCTTGAAGACTTTGTATTCGTCGCTATCGGGGTTGAAAGGTCTGTGTGAAAGGGCTTGCCTAATGGGTTGCCATTCCCTTGTCATCTGCACGCTCTCTTGGCTCAGGCAGGCTTGTTCGAAACGATTGTAGATGTATTCTACTGCCTGCTCTGACGGATGCAGCATATCCGGGGCATAGAAGCGATAGTCGCGCAGCTCGTCGTTGACAATCTCGTAGGCCGGAAAGTAATAAGCCCCGCAGCGCTTCTCCATCTCTCTTGTGGCCAGCAGCAGCGTGGCCTTCGATAACTGGCTCTCGTGGAAGCCGTATTTGGCGTAGCGGATAGGGCTGACGGTGAGTATGACTTTTGTATTTTCATTTCTCTTCCTCAGCATCAAGACGGCCTGGCACAGATATTCCGTACATTCGTCCATTGTCAGTTCCTTCTCCGTAAAGAGGCGTTGTGGGCGCTTCTGGCAGTTGTCCACAATCTCACCGGTCTCGTTGAGGATGTAAACGTGGTTGGTGCCAAGGGTTATAACGGCCACATCGAAGCCGTTGCCCTCCTCATTGTCCAGCACCCTCTCTACAGTATGCATAACGGAGGCGGGGTTATACATCACTCCATAGGGATTGACCGTAGTGAGGAACATATCGTCGGTCATGTGCTGCCCCATCTTGTCGGCAAAGCACGAACCGACGAATAGCACCTTGTCCTTGGGACGTATGCTGAAGGGTGCCTTCTCTATGTCAACCTTTGTCTGAAGTAGCATATCCGTATTCGCAATGATGGGGCAAAGTTACAAAATAATCTACTAATGACAAAACTTTATCCCTAAAAACTTAAAAAAATCCCCAGGTATGTGTTCAATTTGATGTACCCCATTTTGGAACCGTCAAGTCTTGCTGAGGCCAGGGACGTGGGCATCTCGCCCGCGATGCCGTGAGGCATAACGCTGGGGTGTCCTATACGAGGTAGCTACAATGCTGCGGGTGGGGTGTTCTGTTTTTGGTAGATGCTTCGTTGTTCGAATGGCTTTATATATGTCCAGCCCTTTGTGGTGAGTCGCAGGGCAAAGATGGCGCCTCTGACGAGTAGCTCTATGGCCATTGCTATCCATACGCCCCTGAGTCCCATGACAGGTGCCAGCAGCAGGGTTAGCGTGATGCGCACTCCCCAGATGCTGCCAATGTTCATGATGGTAGGCACAACGGTCTTTCCTGCACCCACGAAGACGGAATAGGCTATGATGGAAGCGGCGAATCCCGGCTCTGCCCAGGCCTCGATGCGCAGTATGTCGGTACCGAGAGTTATGACGTTGATGTCGGGAGTGATGAGCTGTAGCATCCACGGTGCCGTAATCCACATAATGACACCCATGAGCGCCATTATGCCCACACCCATTGCCATGCATATCCAGGCAAATGACTTCATGTAGTCCCGCCGTTCCGCACCCTTGCTCTGTCCCACGAGTGTGGTGGCTGCTTCGCCGATGCCGTAGCCGGGCATGTAACAGAGGCTCTCCACGTTGATGGCGAAGGTGTTGGCGGCTATGGCTACTGTTCCAAGGGGGGCTATGATACTGCTGATGGTGACCTGTGCCGAACACATCACGCTGCGTTCCAGTCCCATGGGCAGACCTATTCGCCCTGCTTTCTTCAGTATCTTCCAGGTAGGGAGGTAGCGTGACAGCTCTATGGTGGCGAAGGATGACTGGCTGCTGTCGTTGTCAAGCGAGAAGCGTAGCGTCTTGTCCTTACATATCATGACGTAGAGCATGAGGCTCATCGTCAGGAAATATGCCATCATCGTTCCGTAGGCTGCTCCTGCCGTTCCGAGATGCATGGGGAAGATAAGGATGTAGTTGAATACTATGTTGCTCACACACATCACCATCATCAGTATGCTTGGTGTCTTGATGTTCCCGGAGCATCTGAGGCTTCCTGCTGCGATGTTGTTGAGTACTATGAGGGGCATTCCGAGACAGAAGATAGAGAAGTAGTATGATGACTCCTCGCAGATATGCTCTGCCGCTCCGAGCCAGTAGGGCAGGCTGGGGGCTATGGAGAGACCTATCAGGGTGAGTATGATGGAGAAAATGAGTCCTGATAGTAATCCCTGCCTGATGATGTTTCTTGCTCCTCGCTCGTCGTTGGCCCCGATGTGGTGAGCCACCTGCACGGCATATCCTGCAGCGAAGGCGCTGTTCAGGCCTCCAAAAAGCCAGATCGTGGTGGAGACAAGCCCTACGGCTGCTGCCTCGTCGGTTCCAAGATGTCCCAGCATGGCGGCATCTATCATCTGCATGGCGATGAACGAGAACTGTGCTATGATTGAGGGCAATGACAAAAGAATTGTGAGACGACACTTTTGCCTCAGTGTCATCTCACTTCCTTTTTCTCTCAGTAAGTCGAGTAGTTGGTTTTTTGTCAATGTCATGATGTGATTATGGCTAACAGTCTTTCACTCTCAGCCTCATGGCGTTGGCGTGGGCCTCCAGCTGCTCGTTTTCTGCCATGCATACCACAGCCTCGCCTATGGAGCGTATGCCCTCGTCAGTGAGGTGCTGGAAGGTCACCTTGCGGCAGTAGCTGTCAAGGTTCACACCGTTGTATGCTACGGCATATCCGTGTGTGGGCAGCGTGTGGTTCGTTCCTGATGCATAGTCGCCGGCACTCTCACAGGCGTATGTTCCGAGGAACACGCTGCCAGCGTTGACCACCTTCCCTGCCAGCTGCTCATAGTCCTCTGTGGATATGATGAGGTGTTCGGGAGCATAGGCGTTGCTCAGTTCCATAGCCGCCTCAGTGTCGGCAACGAGCACGAACTGCGAGTTCTCAAGCGAGCGGGCGGCTATCTCCTTCCTTGGCAAGACGCTGAGTTGCTTCTCCGTCTCTGTTATGATGTCCTGCAACTTCTTTTCGTCGGTGGTAATGAGCAACACTTGTGAGTCTAAGCCGTGCTCTGCCTGCGAGAGCAGGTCGGCAGCCACATAGCGTGTATCGCTCTTGGCATCGGCAATGACGCAGACCTCGCTGGGGCCTGCAGGCATATCGATGGCTACATCGTGGAGCGATACCTGCTGCTTTGCCGCCATAACGTACTGGTTGCCCGGGCCGAAGATTTTATATACCTTGGGAACGGACTCCGTGCCATAGGCCATAGCTCCGATGGCCTGCACGCCGCCGGCCTTGAAGATCTTGCTTACACCGGCTATCTTGGCCGCTACGAGGATGGCAGGATGAACCCTCCCTTCTTTGTTGGGAGGGGTGCACAGCACTATCTCGCGGCAACCGGCAATCTTTGCCGGAACAGCCAGCATGAGTACCGTAGAGAAGAGTGGGGCAGTGCCGCCGGGGATGTACAGGCCTACCTTCTCTATGGCTACGCTTTTCTGCCAGCATACCACACCGGGAGCCGTCTCTATCTTCTCGCCCTCAAACTGCTGCGACTCGTGGAAGGCCTTGATGTTATGATGTGCAAGGACGAGTGAGTCATATAGGTTCTTGTCTACCTGCTGCTCTGCCTCAGCTATCTCGGCCTCGGTCACGGCAAGCTGGGAGAGCTGCACCTTGTCGAACTTCTCCTCGTAAGCGAGAACGGCCTTATCGCCATTGTCCCGGATGTCAGAAAGGACACCTCCAACGATAGTTCCCAGTTGCGACACGTCCATCTGTGGCCGTTTGCAAATCGTCTCGTAATCTCCCCGTGTGGGATACTTAATTATATTCATTTTTAATGTTCAATGGTCAACCCCGAACGAGGCGACTATGAAGATTAAGGTCTAGCAGAGACCGCAGAAATCGCAGATAATCTTCAAAGAGCGTCCTGAGCGGGTCAACGAAGTTAAAGCTTAAAGTTTAATGCTTAATGCTTAATGTTCAAAGAATCATCTTCTCTATTGGCAACACGAGTATTCCCTCAGCGCCGATAGCCTTCAACTGGCCTACTATCTCCCAAAAGTGCTTTTGGTCGATGACGGCATGAATGCTGGTCCATCCTTCTGTGGCAAGAGGCAGTATTGTTGGCGACTTGATGCCAGGTAGTATCTTGCATATCTCGCCGACCTTCTCCGTCGGTGCGTTCATCAGAACGTACTTCTTGTCATCGGCTACGAGCACGCTCTGTATGCGGAAAAGGAATTCATCGAGGATGGCCTGCTTCTCAGGACAGAGGTCTTTGTTGCATATCAGCAGAGCCTCGCTCTTCATCACCACTTCCACCTCGCGCAGCTTGTTGCTGACGAGTGTGGAGCCTGAGGACACGATATCGAAGATACCGTCGGAGAGACCTATGCCCGGAGCTATCTCCACGCTGCCCTGAATGACGTGTATGTCAATGTTGATACCCTTCTCCTCTGCATATTTGCGAAGGATGTTAGGGTAGGAGGTTGCTATCTTCTTGCCGTCAAACCACGACACATCCTTGTAGTCGACGGCCTCGGGGATGGCCAGTGAGATCCTGCACTTTGAGAAACCCAATCGCTTCGCTATGCGGGCATCTTTACCGCGTTCCACAAACTCGTTCTCACCCACGATACCGATGTCGGCGATGCCGCTGGCCACACACTCGGGGATGTCGTCGTCGCGCATGTAGAGCACTTCGATAGGGAAGTTGGCTGACTGTACCAACAGGGTCCTGCGGGCATTGTTTATCTTTATGCCCGTCTCTTTCAGAAGGGCCATAGTGTCTTCATAAAGGCGTCCTTTGGACTGTACTGCAATTCTAAGCATATATTCAAATTAACGAATTAACAAATTAACAAATTAACGAATTAACAAATTATGATTACCTCTGGGGCAGGGACGTGGGCGCCTCGCCCGCGATAAAGCTTAAAGCTTAATGTTTAATGTTCAAAAGGGGACGTGGGCGTCTCGCCTGCGACAATTCTTCACTCTTCACTTCCCCTCCCTATGGGGAGGGCAGGGGTGGGGCTTCCCCCTGGGGTGGGACTTTACCTTACCATATATATCGTGACCGGAGAGTTGAGTCCTGATGGTACTGGCTGCCAATTGTCGTATAGGGTCTTCTTATAGTTGATGTCAACGACGTTTATCTCATCGAACTTGCGCCATTTCACTCCCTTGCGGTCAAGGTCGGCGATACGGTTGGCAGGGAGGTTTGTCACCTCTATGCGTATCTTGTTGGTGCCGGGATGCAGGAGCATACCGTCGAAGTTAAGTATATAAGGTACGCACCAGGCACAACCAATGTATTCGTCGTTCACATAGACGTGGGCGGTCTCCCTAACGTCGCCGAGGTCTATGGCGAAGGTGCCGTAATAAAGGCTTGTCGACTGCAGCACCAGGTCGGTCTCATAGATGCCCGTTCCCATGGTGGTCCCTACATTCTCGTCGGTGAGGTTCTCCCATGTCTGGGCGTGGATGAGGTTGAACTCCTTCTCTACCTTTGGCGTAGAGTTTTCGAAATGCAGCCTCCAGGGATTGTCCAATGGGAAGACGGTGTCCTTTACGAGTGTCTTCTGCATCACCTTACTCACTTCCTTGCGCAGCCTGAATGGTGCGTTGGAAGGCTGTGGGTTTACCTGTCCGCCCTTGAATTGTCCCTCGGTGAAGGTCTCTAGGATGAGTGACTCTCCTGAGCGCAGGTTGATGCGCAGGGCTCCGTCAGCGTTGGTCTCTATGGCATACCATTTTCCGGCGAGTGGATCAAACCACTTGGCGTCCTGGTAGTCTACTGCGAGCTTCGTGTATGCATCCACATCATTTGGCGTGAGGTTGGCTATGAAATAATGATAACCGTTATCGTTCTTGCGTCGCACCATGTTCAGTCCCAGTGTCGTCTTCATAACCTCGGGCTTGGCAGCCAGGCGCAGGGCCTGCTCGTCGTTGCCGTTGATGACCTTCACACCCTGTGCCTTGAGCTGTGAGATTTTGTTCTTCACCTCAGTAGTCAGCGTGGCATCCTTCGGAATGAGCAGCGCCTTGTATTCCGCACCGCCCTTGGTCTTGAGGAAAACGTCGGCAGCAGCAATGGCGTTGGCATGCTTCACGGTGCCGGTCTCAAGCAGTTGCATGTCCGATACGTAGTCGCAGTCATATCCCAGACGGTCAAGTTCCAGGATGGAGGCCTTAAAGTCAGGAGCCAGCTTTCCGAGGTTGTGGATGGCGAGCTGCATGAGGAGTGTCTTTGTGTTGCTGTTCCACAGGTCGTGAATGGGGAAATACACGAGGAAGTCGTTGTCGGGTTCACCCCACTGCAGGAACTTCTGGCAGCGGTCAATGTATTTGTTGAACTCCGTAGCATCGTTCCACATGGTGTTCGTGGGCGACATATCGATGGAAGCGTAGAACTTCCATCCCGGCCATGGGTCGTCCTTTGGCGAATAGCATGTGCCGTGATAGTACATGTTGTTCACTCCTGCGCAGAACATCAGGTCGAGGTCGGGCTTCATCTGCGAGAGGGAGGTGCGGAAATGCTCCGTGAGCCATGTGAATGTCTCGCTCGATACGAGCTTCTTACCTGCCACATGTGCGGCACTGGGGGCGTATTTGAACATGGAGTAGTCGGAGTCGTTCTTTCGGGTCATGCCCGGGTCTTTGCGCAGACCCTTGATGCCGAACTCGCTGAGTCCGAAACCCTCTATCTCGGGTATATCGACGGCGGCATAGAGGTCGAGGATGTTGGCTGGGGAGCCGTGAGCCTGGTTGCGCACCTTCATGCCGTGATTGTGAGCCCATGACGCCCACTGCTGCGTGAAATTCGTCAGGAGCATCTCCGAGAGCGTGGCGCGGTAGTCATGAATCATCTGCACGTCACGTTCTACAAGCTTGTTGATATGTGCCTTGAGGGAGTATCCGCGACGGCTCTCGAACTCTCCAGGAAGGGTAGGGGTCCAGTCTGCGCCATACACTTCGTAGGAGTCGTTGAACATCGTATTGGGCCATGGTGCACTGTTCTCGCTGAATGCCTTGTCGAAGCCTTCCAGATAGCGCTTTACGGCGTCGCGGTCGAAATGGTCTATCACATATCCCTGTCCACCAGGAGCGGCACGCTTCACTTGCTGGCGCGTCCTGCCGTTGAACACCATAATGACGCGGTAGGCACCAGAGGGCACATCATCCCATGTCAGCGTGTTCTCGCTGCCCGCCACGTAGGGCGTAAAGTCAATGGCGTTGTTGGTGTATATCTTGGGCAACGACTCACCTTTCATCTTCAGAGGCTCGGAAAGCGGCTTACCGTCCTTGTTGAGTGGGTAGGCCGTAGCGAAGCTGAAGGTGGCGTATGGCTTGTCTTTCTCTCCAAGAAGTGGCGTGAGACCTTTCTTTATTATCTTTGAGGTGACGATGGTGTCGACAATCACCACCTTGCACGCAGCATCGGTCAGTTCCACCTTAGGACCTCCGAAGGGCCATCCCGTGCCGTTGTTCATGTCTATCTGTATGCCGAGGCGCTTGCCCTCGCTTACCACATGCTTGTACATTTCCATCCACTTGGGTGAGAGATAATCGAGGTTGTTGGCCTCATTGCCCTGAACGCCATAGAGAGGTGTAATCTCCAATGCCCCGATGCCGTGGGAGGCATACTGTTCCATGTTCCAAGTAATGTCCTGCTTGTTGAGCGCAGAACCCAACCACCACCAGCGAGCACCGGGCTTCGTAGTGGCAGAGATGGTTACAGCGACCAGTAACATCAATACCGAAAGGATAGGTTTTCTCATCATTAGTCTGCTATTTGTGTTATTTGAAATATCAATCTTTTAATTAATGCTTAATGCTTAATGTTCAACCCCGAATGAGGCGACTATGAAACGCTTGTCGTTTCAAGGAGCGTCCTGAGCTGGTCATCGAAATTAATGTTCAATCATGATGATACGGCTCATTATTCATGATAGTACATGCACGATAGAGCTGCTCCAGGAATATCACCCTCACCATCTGGTGCGAGAAAGTCATCTTCGACAGGCTTATCTTGCCGTTGGCCCTGTCATAGACGTCGCTGGAGAAGCCGTACGGGCCTCCTATGCAGAAAACAAGACGCCGCGAGCCCTGCTGCTGCTTCGTCAGCCATGAGGCAAAGTCCACCGACGTGAACTCCAAGCCTTTCTCGTCAAGCAGTATCAGCGTGTCGGAGGGTGACAGTGACTTCAGTATCAGCTCCCCCTCCTTCTGCTTCTGCTGCTCCGACGAAAGGGAGCGCGTATTCTTTATTTCGGGGATGACGACTACGGAAAAGGGCATGTAATGCACAATCCTCGACTCATAATCAGCCATGCCTGCCTGAAAATGTTTGTCGGTTGTCTTGCCGACAAGAAGGAGCACAGTCTTCATATTGCATACAAAAGTACTATAAAAAATCCATGTGTACAAATAATTCTCGTCTTTTTTTCAAAAAACAAGCATAAATCATTGCAGAATGAGATTTTTTTTATACCTTTGTCCCACAGCAACAAACCTGCTAACCATTATTCAACCCAATAAAAACTTCAACAACAACTATGTCAAACAACGAAGAACTCATTGCTCAGTGCCGGCAGAAGGCACAGGAGTGGTTGTCCCCGGCATTCGACGAGGCAACACGTAAGGAAGTACAGGCTATGTTGGACGACTCCGATCCCACAGCGCTCATCGATGCTTTCTATCAGATATTGGAATTCGGCACGGGCGGCCTGCGCGGCATCATGGGTGCCGGAACCAACCGCATGAACAAATACATCGTAGGCATGGCCACACAGGGTTTTGCCAACTACGTGCTCAAGGCTTTCCCCGGACGTAAGGACCTCGCAGCTGTCATTGGCCACGACTGCCGCAACAACGGTCGTATGTATGCCGAGACCGTAGCGGCCATCTTCACGGCCAACGGCATCAAGGCCTATCTCTTTGAGAGCCTCCGTCCAACACCTGAGATATCCTTTGCCATACGTCAGCTTGGCGCACAATGCGGCGTCAACGTGACGGCATCCCACAACCCCAAGGAGTATAACGGCTACAAGGCATACTGGGAGGACGGCTCGCAGGTGCTGCAGCCACATGACGTGGGCATCGTGGAAGAGGTAAAGAAGGTGAAGATTGAGGATGTGAAATGGGAGCTCAACCCTGATCTGCTGCAGATTATCGGCGGCGAGATGGACTATGACTATATGTGCGCCGTGAAGGAGGGCATGGTTGACCAGGACGTCATCCTGCGCAACAAAGACCTCAACATCGTCTACTCTGCTATGCACGGCACAGGCCGCGTTCTCGTGCCACTGTGTCTGCGCTCATGGGGATTCCAGAATATCAACGTAGTACCTGAGCAGATGGTTGTTGACGGCAACTTTCCAACAGTCGTTTCTCCTAACCCGGAGAATGCCGAGGCAATGACTCTGGGCATGAAGCTGGGAACGAAGCTCAATGCCGACCTCGTAGTGGCTACCGACCCTGATGCCGATCGTCTCGCCATCGTCTGTCGTAACGACAAGGGCGACTGGCAGATTCTCAACGGCAACCAGACGGCATGCATGTTCTATTGGTACACCATCAAGAACAAAAAGGCCTTGGGACAGCTGAAGGACTCTGACTTCATGGTGAAGACCATCGTGACCTCCGAGCTCATCGCCAAGATAGCACGTGCCAACGGCGTAGAGTGCTTCGATGAATATACGGGCTTCAAGTGGATAGCATACCGCATCCGCGTCAACGAAGGCAAGCGCAAGTACATCGGAGGTGGCGAGGAGAGCTTCGGATACCTGCCTTACGACAAGGTGCGCGACAAGGACGCTCCTGCCTCTATCTGCCTCATCTGCGAAATTGCTGCTTGGGCAAAGGACCAGGGCAAGACGCTCTACGACCTCCTTCTTGACATATATAAGGAGTACGGCTTCCAGAAGGAGGCAGCCATCAGCGTCACCAAGCCTGGCAAGAGCGGTGCCGACGAGATAAAGAAGATGATGGAAGACTTCCGCGCCACACCTCCTACGGAGATAGCAGGCAGCAAGGTCGTTACCGTCAAGGACTATAAGAGCCTCAAGCAGGTTTCTGACGGCAAGGAGTCAGCCCTCGATATGCCAACGACAGCCAACGTGCTGCAATGGTTCACCGAAGACGGCATGAAAATTTCCGTACGCCCATCAGGCACGGAGCCAAAGATTAAGTTCTACTGCGAGGTACCTGTTGCAGGCTTCGACGGCGACTATGCTGCAGCAACGGCAAAGGCCGATGCACGCATCAACGATATCAAGAAGTCGCTGGGACTCTAATTCCCCGATCATCACCCTCTCCGCGTCACGGGTTCAGCTCGTCTGAACCCTTCTGAGTACGAGTAACCTATTAAAGAAATTCACGAATTCTACAAATTATCTGCGCTGAGCAATTTGTGGAATTCGTGATTTTTCTTTTACTTATCCTTCTTTGGGTTTCTGAAGAAGTCGAGAGCTGCTTTTATGGTTTTGTCGTCGCGGTTGAGGTATTGCATCCAAGCATTTTCGTCGAGTATGTTGTATATGATGCGGGAGTTGATGTAGGTGTTGAGCAGGCCGTATGACTTTTTTATCATGAGGTTGCGGCGCTGAAGTCCCCGTTCGCTGGCGTAATCGGCAAACTTCTCTACGAGGCCTTGGCGCTCAAGGTAGTCGGACAGTTCCATCATCTCGCGGAAATTGTTCAGCTTCAGACGGTTGTCGTCGGTATATGTGAAGGCGAACTGCAGTATTAGTCCTGTCATGCTGGCCTCACGATAGTAAGAGGTGACATTGGAGGTGTCCTCGGCCACAAAGATGTCTGGCGTGATGCCGCCACCACCATATACTGTTCTGCCGCCCACAGTGTGATATTCCGGACCATCGTGTTTGATGCTGTCCTTTGAGAAAAATTCACCATGTTCGTAGCGGTCTATGATGTCTTTC
This sequence comes from uncultured Prevotella sp., assembly GCA_905236165.1. GTDB lineage: Bacteria > Bacteroidota > Bacteroidia > Bacteroidales > Bacteroidaceae > Prevotella. The sequence continues at coordinate 20,139 of CAJOOC010000141.1, forward strand.
TGGTAGCCTTTGTCGTCGCCTCCCACGTAGGGTTTCTGTATGCAGCGTCCTGAAGGTGTGTAGTAGCGTGCTATGGTTAGTCGCACGAGGCTGCCGTCAGGGAATGCCAGTTGCTGCTGCACGAGTCCCTTGCCGAAGGAACGTCGGCCTATGATGGTGCCGCGGTCGTTGTCCTGCACGGCGCCGGCGAAGATTTCGGCAGCAGAGGCGGAGCCTTCGTTGATGAGTACCACGAGAGGCATGTTCTGATAGGAGCCACGTCCGTCGGTCTTGTATTCCTGACGTGCTGACTTGCGACCTTCCGTATAGACAATGAGGCGGTTCTTCGGGAGGAACTCATTAATCATCTGCACGGCAGACTCCAAGTAGCCGCCGGAGTTGTCGCGAAGGTCTATGATGAGATTCTCGAATCCTTCCTGCTGCAGTTCTGCAAGGGCTATGAGGAGTTCGGAGTAGGTGTTCTCACCGAAGTTCTTGATGCGTATGTAGCCCGTGGTTTGGTCTATCATATAGGTGGAGGAAATGCTATGGGTCTTTACCTCGCCGCGGGTTATCTCGATGTTCTTCACCTTTTTCGAGCCATATCTGAGGATGCCTACGGTAACCTTCGATTTGTCTGGGCCTTTCAGACGGTGCATAGCTTCCTCATTGGTGCATTCCTTGCCTACAAAGGGCTTGCCATCGACAGCCACAATCTTATCGCCAGCAAGGAGCCCGGCTTGCTGTGCAGGACCATCGGGCAGCACGTTCTGCACGTGGATGGTGTCTTCCCTTATGACGAACTCTATGCCTATTCCGAAGAAAGACCCTTTGAGGTCATCGCTGGCCGTCTGCGCATCTTTGGCTGTGATGTAAACGGAGTGCGGGTCGAGCGAGGCCAGGATCTGTGGTATGGCTTTCTCCACCAGGTCGTTGATGTTGACGGTATCAACGTACTGGTCGTCAATGATGTGGATGAGGTTGTTGAGCTTGTTGGTGCCAGAGTTGATGACGCTAAGCTTGTTGCCTGAAAAATGGTTGGTGTAGAAGGTACCGATGAGGATGCCTACTACCACGCAGAGTGCCATTATCAGGGGCATGTATCTTTGTTTCATTTGAGTTTCAATATTCAATGTTCAACCCCGAACGAGACGACTATGATGCGCTTGACGCATCAAGGAGCGTTCTGAGCGGGTCAACGAAGTTAATGGTCAATATTCACCAACTGCGTCTCTATCCCAGCTCTGCTGAGTAGCTGCAGGCCTTCGTCGAGGCGGTATTTCTCTCCGTAGATGACGCGCTTGATGCCAGCCTGTATTATCAGTTTCGCACACTCTATGCATGGTGAAGCCGTTACGTAGAGCGTTGAGCCGTCACTGTTGTTGTGGGAACGTGCCAGCTTGGTGATAGCATTGGCCTCAGCATGCAGTACGTATGGGAACGACACGTTGTTCTCCTCGCAGATGTTGTCGAAGCCGCTTGGGGTGCCGTTGTATCCGTCGCTGATGATGCGTTGGTCTTTTACTACCAGCGCTCCTACCTGCCGCCGTTTGCAGTAGCTGTTCTCTGCCCAGATGCGGGCCATGCGCAGATAGCGACGATCAAGAAGTTCCTGTTTGGTCATATATTTCGAATTAACGAATTAACAAATTACTTCTTTATTCCATTACGCTCCAGGAGTGCGTCGATGGATGGTTCTGCTCCCTTGAAGCGTCTGTAGAGGACTGCTGGGTGTTCGGTGCCGCCCTTCGACAGTATGCAGTCGCGGAAGCGCTGTGCCGTCTCTCTATTGAAGATGCCTTCATGCTTGAATACAGCGAAGGCATCAGCGTCAAGCACCTCTGCCCATTTGTAGCTGTAGTAGCCTGCGGAGTATCCTCCTGCCATGATGTGTGAGAACTGCACGGTCATGCAGGTGTTTGGCAGCTGCTTGTCGATGATGGCATCTTTCCACGCATTCTTTTCGAAGGTGATAATGTCGTCGTTGAAGGCTTCGGTCTTGGTATAGTAGGCCATATCAAGCAGTCCGAAGCTGACCTGCCTGAGGCATCCGCATGCACACATGTAGTTGCGGCCAGCAATGAGTCGGTCGATGAGTTCATCGGGCATGGGCTCCCCAGTTTCATAATGGAAGGCGAAGGTGTGGAGGAACTCTTTCTCTAAGGAGAAGTTCTCCATGAACTGTGACGGAAGCTCCACGAAGTCCCACCATACGCTGGTGCCGGATAGCGACTCGAAGCGTGTGTTGGCAAACATGCCGTGCAGGGAGTGTCCGAACTCATGCAGGAATGTCTCCACCTCGCCCAGCGTGAGCAGCGCCGGCTTCTCTTCGGTGGGTTTGGTAAGGTTCATTACTACAGATACATGCGGACGTTCGTTCACTCCTTTCTTTGTGATACACTGTCCCTTGTATTCCGTCATCCATGCTCCTCCCTGCTTGCCTTTGCGAGGGTGGAAGTCGGCATAGAATACTGCGAGGAACGACCCATCCTTGTCATACACCTCATAGGCTTTCACGTCAGGATGGTAAACTGGGATGTCGGCGTTCTCTCTGAAGGTGATGCCATAGAGCCTTGTAGCAAGTCCGAAGACGCCACTGATGACCTTTGAGAGCTCCAGATATGGTCGCACCATCTCTGAGTCGACGTTGTATTTCTCTAACTGCAGCTTGTGTGAGTAGTATGCTGAATCCCAGGGCTGCAGTTCGAAGTCATCGCCCTCCATTGCCTTTGCTTTGGCTAACAGCTCCTGACGTTCTATAAGAGCGTGGGGTTTATATGCCGCGATGAGTTCATAGAGCAGCTTATAGACGTTCTGCTTGTTGGATGCCATGCGTTTCTTCAGCACATAGTCGGCGTATGACTCATATCCCAGCAGCTGAGCCATCTCGCGGCGCAGGTTAACAAGACGCTTGCATATCTCTATGTTGTTCGACTCGTTGTCGTGGGTGCACTCCGTATTGCGTGCCATATACATCTTCTCGCGCAGGGTGCGGTTTTCGGCATACTGCATGAAAGGACCGTAGGAGGGACTGTCAAGCGTGAACACCCATCCCTCCATGTCGCGCTCTTTGGCTGCTTCGCGTGCCGCTGTGCGCTGTGTCTCGGGAAGTCCGGCAAGGTCTTGCTCGTCGGTGATGTGGAGAGTGAAGGCCTTGTTCTCCTTCAGCAGGTTCTGCGAGAACATCAGCGAAAGCATGCTGGCTTCCTCAGAGAGCTTGCGCAGTTTCTCTTTGCCTTCTTCGTCGAGTAGTGCACCGGAGCGCTCGAAGCCTTCATACACGTTCTCCAACAGCATCTGCTCCTCTGACGTCAGCTCGCGATGGTTGTCGTAGACGGCCTTGATGCGCTCGAAGAGACGCTTGTTGAGCGTGATGTCGTTCTCGTGTTTGGTCAGAATGGGCTGCATCTTCTGTGCCAGCTGCTCCATATCATCGTTTGTCTCGGCTGAGAGGAGGTTGAAGAATGCTGTTGATACCTTGTCGAGGAGTCCGTAGTATTCGTCCTGTTCTTCGCTGAACTGTTCCGTGATGATTGTGTTATCGAATGTAGGAGGCTCCGGGTTGTTGATAATCAGCTCTATCTGCTCCTCGCTGCGCCTGATGCCCTCAAGGAAGGCAGGCTCGAAGTGCTCAAGGCGTATCTCATTGAAAGGAATGGTCTCGTGCGGAGTCTTGTATTTCTCGAAGAAGGGGTTTGACATTGTCTATGTTTTGTTGTTGAAGTTTTTTGTTCGGTATGGTGGTGAGGCAAGGCTTGTGGACTACTGCCGGGTAGCCTTACAGCAGTTCTGGTGCCGGGATTACTATCATGCCTCGCTTGAGAATGATTTTCTCTTCCTGTTCCATCTGGTTGAGTGCCTTGGAGACATCGAGCCTTGAGGCGTTGAGTTCGTATGCCAGCTGGCGCATCATGATGCGTAGCGTCTTCTCGCCTGCAGGGTATCGCGAATGTTGGCGTATGAACTGCACTATCCTGCCTCTCACGTCGGCAGACTTCTGCTGCCAAGGCAGTCTCTCGGCCATCTGTGCGGAGCGGCACACGATGTTGAGAAAGTTAAGATGAACGACGAGGTATTGTCGCATCATGCTTGTCACGTTGCTCTTTTCTATCGTCAGTATCTCACATTTCGTCTGTGTGATGTAAGATGACTGGTAGCGCTGCCTCAGACCGAAGAGTTTGTCGGGCTCGATAATCCAGGGTGCGCGTATCTTCTCGTGCATAGAGTAGCTGTGGTCGTCACTCTTGCTGACGATGTTCATCTGTCCGTTGACGAGAATATTGATGCTGTCGCACATGTCACCACTCTTCACTATTGGCTCATCCACCTTCAAGCGCTGAAGGGTGAAGCTGATATCGTCAGAGATATCGTCGAGCTCCGACTGTGTGAGTCCAAGAAACAGCGGGAGGGTCTTTAGCTGTATATGCTTGATGTTAGATGGGTGCATACGCGTTTTTTTACTGCAGATGCGGCGAGTTCCACACGCAGTACTGTCCTTTCTCGTCGGTATATATGAGGTAGGCCTTCATCTCCGTATGTCGCTTGAGCAATTCCTTTGCCTTCTCCATCCCCATCACCATGAACGATGTAGCGTAAGCGTCGGCAATGGCGCATGTGGGAGCCAGCACGGTGGCAGAGAGGATGCTGTGCTGCACGGGCCGTCCTGTGTGGGGGTCTATGGTGTGGGCATATTTCTTGCCGTCTTTGTAGTAGAAGTTGCGATAGTTGCCCGAGGTGGCCATCGCGATGTCTGTTAGTTGCAGGACTGTCTGCAGCTCGTTGCTTGTTGACAGGGTGTCGTCAGTGGGTTTCGTCACTCCTATGCGCCACGCTTCACCCTTAGCGTTCTTACCATGAGCCACGATTTCGCCGCCTACTTCCACCATCATGTTCTTCACACCGTGGGTGAGAAGCATCTGTGCCACGCGATCTACGGCATAACCCTTCGCTATTGCCGAACAGTCGAGCATCATGCGGGGGTCGTCCTTCCTTACCTTGCCGTCCACCAGTGACACCTTGCTCATTCCTACGAGGCTTCTGAGGCTGTCTATCTGTGCCTCAGAGGGCATCGCGCCGTTTTTGAAGCCGAAGCCCCAAGCATTTACCAATGGTGCAACGGTGATATCGAAGGCTCCCTGAGTGTCTGCACAGATGCGCTGTGACAGTTGGAAGACCTCTACGAACATACTGTCGGGCACTACGGGCTTGTTGTTGTTGACAGCTGTGATGACCGATGCCTCGTTGAATGGCGAGAGGGAGCTGTTGATGGAGTCGAAGACGGCGTTGATCTCGTTGCTGAGGTCGGAGCTGCCCTGATAAGTTATATTATAAGAGGTGCCGAAAACGAGGCCGGAGGCCTTACGGTATGTCTTATGCCTGCTGCCGCTGAAAGCCACCAGGAGCGCCAGCACGATGGCCAGCACGGGTAGGAGATATGTTATGCGCTTATCCACTATATTTCAAAGGTTACATTGAAGGTGGCGCCAATCTTGTTGCCATACTTGCCATATCCGGGCACATACCACAGGTTGTCGGCTCCCAGGTCGGTCTTGTGGATATCTTTGCGGTATCTCACGCTCCATCCCAGCCTGACGGGTCCCCATAGCTTGCCGTCAACGGTGAAGGCCAGCTCAAACCAGTGGAAATTACAGCGCCTCATGTCGTAGGTGAAGTCGGTCACGTTGCCCCAGTAAGGGTCTTTGGCTATGCCGCCCACTTCGGTCACGAAGGAGGTGAAGCCGTAGCGGGCTCCGACATAGATGCGGTAGTCGTCATGCTTGTTCTTGGCCATGTTGAGGTCGAGACCTATACGTCCGTAGGGTGCGCTGACCTTGCAGGCTACATTCGTCACAAGGTCGGTCTTGTGGTTGGCATCGCCCAATCCCACCTCTACGATGGGAAAGTAGCGGTCTCGCAGGTTTACCCTCAGTGCGGCCTCATACTGACCATAGTCGCTGACCATACGCATCACCGTGCCGGCGAGGTCGTATGACACAGCGATGCCCCGAAACAACCTCGTGCTGTCTCGCTCCTCCTGAACGTTGTGCCTGCCCTGTGCCATTAGCGTCACGGGCATCGTCAGCATGCTAATCGCGAATGCGAATGAAAAGATTCTTCTTCTTAGGGTCATTGGTCACGAAGGCGTCATTGATGACGATATGGTCTATGAAGTTATGGGTGTCGGCATCGGCAGAGAAGATGGTGTGGTTATAGTGAGCGTTGCAGTCAACAGACTCAAACCAGGGTTCGTTGCTCTTGCTGATGCGTATCTTGTCGGAGAGACTATAGGTGTATGCGGTTTTTACCGTCCCCGTGTCGGTGGTGACGGTGATGGTATCGGTGATGCTCAGTTCGAGCAGCATCATGTCCTCTTCCCCCAGATAGCTCAGCGGAATGTCGAATGACGAAACGTCGCTCTTCTGGTTAACGTAATGCACGGTGTCGCCATTAGGATACACCAATGCCACCGTCAGTGGGTAGGCGAGGACTACGGAATCGCCGTTGCTGTCTTGCAACTGTACGTTGCACAGCACCTTGCTATTGAGGCTGCAGTCGATAGACGAGCAGGCAGCCATAGCCATCATGGCAATTACGTACAGAAATGCCTTATGTAAATTAAATGCTGACAATTTGAAAAATGAAAATTGAAAAGAATGGGAGGTGTTCCACCTATACTGTTTTCTCTATCTGATACTGATTTCTGTCCTGTGAAGAGCGGCTGACCAGATCGGCCACGAAGCCTGCGAGGAACAACTGCGTGCCGATAATCATCATCGTCAGCGAGATGTAGAAGTAAGGAGAGTCGGTAACGAGACGCTGCGGAATACCCTGACTCAGGGCACAGAGCTTGCCAATACCGATATACAATGCAGCAAGGAAGCCTATGAAGAACATCACGCTGCCTAAGAATCCGAAGACATGCATGGGCTTCCGTCCAAAGGTGGAGAGGAACCATAGCGTGATAAGGTCGAGATAACCATTGACAAACCTGTTCCATCCCATGAACTTCGAGGTTCCGAACTTGCGTGCCTGATGGTGCACGGGCTTCTCGCCAATCTTCTCAAATCCCGCATTCTTCGCCAGGTAAGGCATGTAGCGGTGCATCTCGCCATATACCTCGATATTCTTCACCACATCTTTGCGGTATGCTTTCAGTCCGCAGTTGAAGTCGTGGAGGTTATGTATGCCGCTCACCTTGCGTGCCGTAGCGTTGAAGAGCTTCGTAGGGATAGTCTTTGAGAGTGGGTCACCCTGCGAGCGGTTCTGCTTATAGCCGCTGACGAGGTCGTAGCCGTCCTCGGTAATCATGCGGTAGAGCTCAGGAATCTCGTCTGGCGAGTCCTGAAGGTCTGCATCCATCGTGATGACCACATCGCCCTGCACCACTTCGAAGCCGCAATACAACGCAGGCGACTTGCCGTAGTTACGACGGAACTTGATGCCGTGAACATGGTCGTCTTCTTTGGCCAGACGTTCTATCACATCCCACGAATGGTCTGTAGAACCATCGTTCACGAATATTACCTCATAGGTGAAGCTATGCTCGTTCATCACCCGTTTTATCCAGGCATAAAGCTCCGGAATAGACTCTTCCTCATTAAACAGAGGAACAACAACAGATATATTACAACTCATGTTTCGAATTAACGAACCGTTTCAAATTAACAAACTATTTCGAATTAACAAATTATTTCGAATTAACGAATTAACGAATTAACAAATTGTGATTACCTCTGGGGACAGGGACGTGGGCGTCTCGCCCGCGACAATGTTCAATTTGTAGATGTCTCGCAGAAATCGCAGAAAACGCGGAAAAACGCCTCAGCAGATGTCATGCGCCAGCTTAATTTTGACTTCGTCGACCCACTCGGGATACTCCCTGAATAGCTGTGCCTCCCCGCAGGGGCAACATCGGCACGCTCTTCATGGTCGTTTCGCTCGGGGTTCAATTTTCAATTTTCA
>CAJOOC010000142.1 GCA_905236165.1 uncultured Prevotella sp.
AGAAATGAGAAATGAAGCGCTCGGCGACGAAGGAGACGCTTGCGTAATGAAATGGAGCAAGAACGGCTCAAAGTCTTGGTACGTTTTTCTAACCGATTTCCTCTATAAATAGCAGCTTTTTATTCTACTGGCATAAAGGAAATGCTTTAAATGGGTTTGGGTTAATGCAAGCCTGCCTTCCTTTTTGATATTATAAGTAATTGTTCAAATAAATATACATTAGGACAAAAACGTTCCTCTGGCGTATTAAGTCAGGACCTAATATCATTGCCGGAAACAGTTCGAGTGTCATGCTGGACGACCTCGACGGCGACGGCTGTGCCGAGTTCGTGCTCAAAACCGGAGAGGGCACAGTCTTTGGCGACGGCACGGAGATTGGCGACACAGACAATGACAACATCACTGACTACCGCAAGAAATGGAACGGTGGACACTATACCGGCGACTTCGCCAACAGCTATGGCGGGCCGGAGTATTTCTCCGTCGTCGACGGACGTACAGGACGTGAGCTGGCACGTGCCAACTTCATTGCACGTGGTCCCGAAGGACAGACACCTGCACAGTGGGTGGCTAACTGGAAAGCTTCGACATGGCCTTCAACAACGGCACGAAGTCAAACCCCGCGTGGTATGGCGATATGCTCGGCGACTGGCGCGAGGAGTTCATCGTGCCCGACGCCACCAAACTGAACAACATTAAGCTCTTCTCCACCTGGTACCCCACCACGCATCGCATCCCCTGGCTCATGCTTGACCACACCTACTATATGCAGGCCATGCACGAAAACGTGGGCTACAACCAGCCTACCAACGTGGGCTTCTACATGGGCAGCGAACTGACCGACCCCGAGATATGGGAGGCTTTTGCCAAGGCTAACGGCTGGGGGGATGAGCCGCAGACCATCAATGGCGATGTCAATGGCGACGGAACGGTAGACGTGGCCGACATCTCAGCAGTCATCGATATCATGGCAGCATCGTAGGGAATCAGTGCGTCATGGGGACAGGCACCTGACCCAATCCTGGGTCAGCGTTCCTGTCCCCATGACCTACGCTTAAACCTTCTTTTCCATACCCTTGACGATAGTTTTCCATAGGGTTTAGCGTGCGTTATTTCACAATCCGTTGATTCATAACGGTTTCTGCTTCTGACTCGTTTGCATATTTTCCATAGGTAACTGATACGACATTCGGATAAATGTCGTAACTTTGCAGTCGAAAACCTATGACTATGCAAACGAGAACTTGGTACATATTTATGATAGGCGTCTTGTTGCTTGCCTTCGGTTGCAAGCAGCAAGAGCCATTAACTGCGAAGGAATGTCTGAAGGAGGCGGAGACCGCCTTGGCCAGCGACAGCATCCGCCTGGGCGAGACGTTGCTGCGAAAGACCATCCGTTTGTCGGAGGAGTCTGAGGATTGGCACACCAATTATATCGCCTACCAGCGGCTGGCCGAGGCCTTGTCGCAGGGTAATCCTGAGGAGGCCTTGCAGCTGATGAAGAAAGCCCTGGCCGTCTATGAGCTTCATCCCGACGATGAGCGGAACCACGTCATACTGCTCGACTATGCTGGCACCTACGCAGCTCAGGTGGCTTACATCAATGAGGGACCGTTCGACGAGGCCCTCGACTTCACCCACCGTGCATACGACTTGGCAAGGAAACATCAGATGACTGACCTGGTGTGTCAGACGCTTACCAGCCTTGCAAACATCGCATGGGCAAAGGAAGATTATCACCAGTCGCTCGACTATGCCCGTCAGGCAGAAACCCTCCTCCCTCCTTCGGGGGAAGAAAGCGGCGGGCCAGACGACTTGCGACAAGGCACCCTACAGGTGCTCGCCCGCAGCTACCTCGAACTCAACATGCTCGATTCGGCAGAGACCGTCTATCGGCAGATAGAGCCTGGCGATGATGTACATCTGGCGTATATCGTGCAGAGCAACCTTGCTAAGATAGCCCTCCGACGGATGGGCGTCAAACAGGTAGAGGACGATATTGACGAGGCCTTCGAACAAGTGGAGGACTTCTACTACAAGGCACTTCGCCAGAAAGACGAGTACTATCAGGAGACGCTGCGTCAGGAAATGGAGAACCAGCAACTTGCATACCGCACACAGATGTACGCACGTACACTTCTTTTTATAATCATTGCATCGCTCATTGTCATCTTGGCCATCGTGCTGGTCGTTCGTTACAGGATGCGGGCACAACGTCAGGAGAAACGTCAGCTGCAGCAGGAGGCAGAGCACCAGAAGGCCCTGCTCCACCAGGCCAACGAGGTGGTGTCGTTCCTACAACACTTCATCCTTGAGCGTTCGGAGGTGATGCAGAAGCTCAACCAGAGCGGCGACTCGCTCATCTATATCAGTCCGCACGAATGGAGCGAGATAGAGCGCACCCTCAATGCCATCGACAATAACCGCTTTGCCAACCTCCGAGAGCAGTACCCCAACATGCAGGAGAACGACATCCGGCTGTGCATCCTCACCCGCCTGGGACTCAGCAACCGCACCATCGGCAACATCTACTGCATCACCATCTCGGCTGTCCAGCATCGTAAGCTCAAGCTAAAGAAGGAGGTGTTCGGAGAAACTAATCCCGACATCACGCTGGAGCAGATATTGAGGAGTTGAAGATTGAAAATTGAAGATTAAATATTAACTAAATAACAGATTGATTATGAAACGTACATTATTATTTATCGGGTGCGTTCTGGCATCATGGACGATGTTAGCACAGGAACAATTGGCCGTTGAGGATTTACAGAACAGTGGCTGTCTGTGGAAAACGCGAGGAGAAGAATATGCTGAGCCAGTGCCAACGATTGTCCTGACCAAGGAGAACAGCATCTTGTCGGTGCAGGTGCTCAACTATGAAAGCAACTGCGCCACTGTGGGCTTTAATGTTAAGAATAGCATTAGTGAAGGCACTAACGGTATACCTATGTTGACAATCAACATAACTCCTAACAGTGGTGGCTTGGATGTTGACTGTATGTGTCCATACAATGTGTCGTTCACGCTGCGTGACTTGGAGACCAACACTTTCTACCTGAAGTGCTGGTGGTATGAAGGGCTGGTCACTTTGGAGGATGGTGAACCTTTGGTGCTGGAGGATATCACATTATATGCCACTATCGACGGGTTGAACTATACATTGAAGAAAACCCTTGGAACAGCAATGCTGACAAAAGTAGTTGAGCAGAAGAGCAAGATGCTCATACCTGCAGAAATAAATTATGAGGGGCAGACGTATACAGTTAAAAGCGTCTACCATGCTTTCGGTAACTGCACAACAATAAAAACTTTAGACATTCCTGAAAGTATCACCACCATACTCGTCTACTCTTTTGTCGGTTGCAAATTGGATACTTTGATTATCAGGGGAATCCTTGATTCTCACTATTTGAACAATGACTTCTTCTCTAATATGGGCACAGACACGAAAGTCTTTGTGCAGCCGTCGGAAGTGGAGAAGTACAAGGCCATCTATAACGGCCCGGTCTATCCATTGACAGAGGTTCAAGATGATTCCGACTACATTCCCTTTGTGCAGGAAGGTAAGACGTGGAATGTGTTTCGCTCTGATTATGACACAGATTATCACCTTGAGCGGTACTCTTTTCCGATGAATGAAAAAGTGGTAGATCCCGAAACAGGAAAGACTTACTTTATGATGTATCAGAAAGAGGATGATTCGGCACCGGTCTTTCTTGGAGGATTTCGTGAAGAGAATCGCAAAGTATATTTCATCGGCCCAGATGCAATGAATGACACAAAGGAGTATCTTCTGTTCGACTATTCATTGAAAGCTGGTGATACATACGAGGCATATTCGCCTGAGTACAAGAAGATGGTGAAATATGAAGTGAGGTCTGTTGGCGATTATTCGGAAGGACCAGAAGTTATAAGCTACGACTATGATGAAAATGAAGACCGCATGATATCTCGTCGCCGCTATTTGCGGAAATGGGTAGTACAATCAGATGTTGAAAAGGTGCTATGTTTGGAATCGAAGATATGGATAGAGGGCGTAGGTTCTCCTGAAGGGCCTCTTGCTAACCTATACGACGCATCTCATAGTTTAGACCATTTAGCATACGTAATCGATAATGGTGATGCTTCCTATCTGCCTTTCTCGTTCAGAGAATTGATAGGTAAGCTGTGGTTTGGCTGCAATCTGCCAACAGGTGAAGGATACGAGCATTCAGAAGACAAACATCATCATCTTACCTACGAATTGGAAGGTAATCGACTGCATGTTTATGGAAAAGTGCTAACCCGAGGTGGAGTCAACAACTATGCCTACTTCATTGGGGAACCAACCGACAATTGCTCAGTACTCAAGCTCCATTTTGAAATACAAGAAATAGAGCCATTACCTGATCCGAGACCAGATAGTAATGGTCTGTCGCTTCGTTCTACCGACTTCTATGTTGAAGGGGTTCCTCCGACTTTTGACTACATCGTTGTGGACAATCAAGGCGAGGAGCATCCTGTCATCAACAAGACACAGCAGGTGGCCTACCGCCCGTTCATCGAAGAGGGTAAGGTGTGGAAGGTAGGAGGCATGTATACGGGTAATCCTGTGCTGCTGGTTAAGCACTTCTACTTCGAAGGCGACACCATTATCGACGGAAGGACCTGCAAGAAGATGATGAGCCAGCTGTATATAAACCCTGATATTGTATATGTTGCTGACCCGAATTTTCATTCAGCATGGAGCGAGGTGCTTTATTCAGCATGGGGCCCTCTGAAACCTGAAGGCGCATGGTACGAAGAGGACAAGAAAGTGTATAGATACGACCCATATGGCAAACAGTTTGAGTTGATGTACGACTTTTCCGTAAATGCTTATGGCCCGCTGTCGATAAATGACATTTCATACGAAGTTGGACCGAGGCAGACGGGAGTTTTGACAGGCTTTAAGGGTGTGTTTAGAGAGGTCTGGATGTGTTTAGATGGTGTTCCCATGTACAGGAGCGCCCCTTGGCTGGAAGGTGTAGGTGGTATATACGGCCCTACAGTTAATGTCATTGATGGACAGTTAGACGATGAGCCAGCGTGGTTCCTCATGTCGTGCACCGTTGGCGATGAGGTCATCTATCTCAACGAGGAATATGAAGACGGAGCCTCGCCTGATGTTATGGGAGCAAGGAAACGCATCGACTTCACTCATACCATCAAGACAAAGCCTAAGATGCCGAGAAAGGAACCCGTCACCGGACAAGGGGAGGGGAACCTGCTATATGCTGAATACAACGACCTGCAGTTGGACATCAATCTCAATCCGCTCGATGATGCCTATCAGGTATGCATTACTGACGATAAGGGCAAAACCGTCTACGAGAAGAATGTCAATGCAGCCAGCATCGTAGGTCTCAACATTGACATCTCCACCTACGCAGAAGGCCGATACACCGTCACCGTGGAGAATGGCCAAGAGTCCTTCACCGGCGTATTCGAAACTGTAACGACGGGAATCAGCGACACGGAGCGTCTAAATGATAACGGAGAACGGACAGATGATATTATCTACAACCTCCAAGGACAGCGCATCCTATCCCCGCAGAAGGGTCTGAATATCCTAAACGGACAGAAGGTCTATGTGAAGTAACTCCATAATAAAGGCCGCCTCAAGTTGGGGCGGCCTTTTCTAATAATAATAATAATGTGTGTTTATGCCGACTGGAACTCCTGGAGGAAGCGGGTGTCGTTCTCGGAGAACATGCGGAGGTCGGAGACGCGGTACTTCAGGTTGGTGATGCGCTCCACACCCATGCCGAATGCATAGCCGTTGTAGATCTTCGAGTCGATGCCGCACAGCTCCAGCACGTTGGGGTCGACCATGCCGCAGCCCAGGATTTCCACCCAGCCGGTGTGCTTGCAGAAGCCGCAGCCCTCGCCGCCGCAGATGAAGCACGAGATGTCCATCTCGGCACTTGGCTCGGTGAAGGGGAAGTAGCTGGGGCGCAGGCGAATCTTCGTGTCGGGGCCGAACATCTCGCGGGCAAAAGAGAGGAGCACCTGCTTGAGGTCGGTGAACGACACATCTTTATCTATATACAGGCCCTCCACCTGGTGGAAGAAACAGTGAGCACGGGCGGTGATGGCCTCGTTACGGTACACACGGCCTGGGCAGATGACGCGGATAGGCTCTGTGAGCTTGCCGTCGGCGGTGTGCATGTGCTCCATCACGCGGGCCTGAACCGAGCTGGTGTGTGAGCGCAGCAGGATGTTCTTCGTCACGTCGTTGGGATGCTGGCTCACGAAGAAGGTGTCCTGCATGTCGCGGGCGGGATGGTCGGCGGCGAAGTTCATCTTCGTGAACACATGCAGGTCGTCCTCCACCTCAGGGCCGTCGGCAAGGACGAAGCCCATGCGGGTGAAAATGTCGATAATCTCGTTGGTGACGATGCTCAACGGATGGCGTGTGCCTAAGCGGATGGGGTAGGGGGTGCGTGTCAGGTCGATGCTCTCGTCTGAAGTCTCCTGGGCGGCGAAGGTCTCGCGCAGCAGGTTAATCTGCTCCGTGGCCATCTGCTTCAGCTGGTTAATCTTCATGCCCACCTCTTTCTTCTGCTCGGCGGCCACTTCGCGGAAGTCGTTCATCAGCTGGCTGATCTCGCCTTTGCGGCTCAGGTATTTCAGGCGCAGCTGCTCTACGTCCTGCTCGTTTGCTGCCTTCAGGTTCTGTACTTCCTGAATGAGCTGTTCTATTCGGTCTAAAATCATGATTATAGTTGTTTTTTATAGTTTTTCGAATTGTTTGTTGTTCACTTCCTTCACGGCCATGCACTCCATCTCGATGAGCCATGCCGGACGGCAGACGTGAGCGCCTACAATGACGTAGGGCTTGTCTTTCAGGCGCTCCTCGAAGAAGGGCTTCACCAGCTCGTAGTCAGAGGCGTCGCGCAGGTAGACAGTCATCTGCATCACTTCGTCGAAGCTGCATTCTGCCTCTGCCAGCAGGGCCTCGATGTTGCCCCAGGCACGCTCGGCCTGTTGCAGCACGTCGCCGGGGAATACCACCTGCCCTTTGTTGTTGATGCTGGCTGTGCCCGAGATGAACACATGGCGGCGGTCGCCGTAGTCCACTCGGGTGCCACGCTCAAACGACACGCCGTAGTCGCTCGTACGGTTCAGGCGCGACGGGGCGTAGAGATGTTTCACTTGCTCCGGCTTTATGCCAGCGATGGCGTAGTTGTCCAGCTGCATCAGCACGGCAGCATTCTCCTGTCGCCCGCCGATGCCCGTAGAGGCGATGTAGTGGGTCTCCTCGGTCAGTCCCTGCACGAAGAACACGCGGTTGCGGGCGGTGACAACGCCGGGGTAGTTGTTGTCAATGTCGTTGACGAAGAGCCACGTGCGTATGCAGTTGTCCTTCAGCGTGCAGCCCTCCTGGGCCAGCTGCATCACATATTCGTTGAAGAGCAGGCGCGTCTGGTATTCCGAGTTCTTGGCCAGATTGTGTGCCGAGGCGTTCCACAGATGGCGGAAGGCTCCGTGGGCCACCTCGTAGAGTCCGCTGTCCGTCACCCGTGTCGTCACGTCCTCCATCAGATAAGCCCAAAGGGCAATCTTCGTGCCGTTGAGGGGTGGCTGCTGGATGATGCTCTTGGCGCAGTCGCTCATGTCTGAGGCGTGCACGGCGTCGGCCTGGTTGGCAGCATCGCTGAGGAAGTAACGCTTCAGCACGGCCACGGCTCCCTTCAGCTGTCCGGAGAGCAACTGGCCGTAGGCATTGAGGATGCCGTCGAGCTGCTGCTGGAATGTCAGCTTCCCGTCATGGCATGTCAGTACGACGTGGTGCTCGGCAACACCCCCTTCAGCAGGGCGGAAAGTGGAGATGGTGGCGCTGATGAAGCCAAAATCTATTCGTTTACTCATATCACATATTCAAAAACGCTGCAAAGGTACTGCTTTTTTGTTAATTACGCAAAAAATATTTGTGCAGTTTGCTTTTTATTACTAACTTTGCGCGATAGCAAACGATTATTAACCTTTTAAATTACTTATTTATTATGAAAAAGAAATTCATCTGCGCCGTTTGTGGATATATCTACGAAGGCGATGCTGCCCCCGAGAAGTGCCCCATCTGTAAGGCTCCCGCATCGAAGTTCTCTGAGCTGAAGGACGATGCCGACATGACCTATGCCACCGTTCACAAGATTGGCGACGGCAAGCCCGAGGGTGTTTCCGAGGAAATGATTCAGGACCTTCGCAACCACTTCAACGGTGAGTGTGGCGAGGTAGGTATGTATCTGGCCATGGCCCGTCAGGCCGACCGTGAGGGCTATCCCGAGATTGCCGAGGCTTTCAAGCGCTATGCCTTCGAGGAGGCCGACCATGCCAGCCGTTTCGCCGAGCTGCTCGGTGAGTGTGTCTGGGACACGAAGACCAACCTTGAGAAGCGTGCTGCTGCCGAGGCAGGTGCCTGCGAGGACAAGTTCCGCATTGCCAAGAACGCCAAGATGGCTGGCTTCGACGCTATCCACGACACCGTTCACGAGATGGCAAAGGACGAGGCACGCCACGGTGCCGGCTTCGCCGGACTGCTGAAACGCTACTTCGGTAAGTAGGTTTTTTGGTTTTTCGTAGTATGTTGTAGCAATGAACGGATTATCCTTAGAGAAAGAACGGCTTTTTCTCATAGAAAGAACGGCTTTTTCTCATAGAAAGAACGGCTTTTTCTCATAGAAAGAACGGCTTATTCGTAGAGTAAGAACTAATGAACGTTTTGGATTAAACATTTACCATATATGAAGAAGAGACTTTTACTGACATGGTTCGTCCTCCTTGGCCTTGCTTCGGCTACTTGGGCACAGGAGACGGTGACTTACGACCTCAAAGTGGGCGGCAAGGAGGTCACCTCGCAAAACATGAATGACGTGCTCGGCGACGGCAAGGTGTCGTTCGACGGCGACAAGACGCTGACGCTGAACGGCGCTTCCATCACGATTGACGAGTACAGCGGCTTCGGTGTCTACAACGATATACCCGACCTGGAGGTGGTCGTCGTGGGCAGCAACACCATCGAGAGCAAGCAGTGGATGGCCTTCGCTGCCATTGAGAACACACACTTCAAGGGCAGCGGCACCCTGCGGCTGAAGGGCTACTCCTGGGGACTGAGCTGCGGGCCGAATACCACGACGGTGACGGTCAGCGGCGGTGTCCGCCTCCTCTGCGAGGGCGGCGAGCAGGCCACAGCCGAGACTCCCACTTATGGTGGAGGCTTCGAGGGCTTCGCCAATCCTCGTTCTGGCCGTTGCACCACGACGCTGGAGGTTAGCGGGGCCAACACGGTGCTTGAGGCCAAGGGCATTGGCGTGGCCAGCAGCCTGTACAACCTTAAGGCGCTGGTGCTCAGCGACGGGCTGAAGGTCTGGTCGCCCGCCG
>CAJOOC010000143.1 GCA_905236165.1 uncultured Prevotella sp.
CTTCATCGAAGGTACTGTCGTTCGACAATAAAAATAAAAAAGTTCCTCTTTTATTTTGTATTGTGCTCACTTAATCGTACCTTTGCAACCAAAACATATACGATACTTAAACATTTTGAGACAATGAAGAAAACGACTATTACGATGTTGCTGGGAGGATTGTTGCTCCTTTCTGGCTGTGCAAACATGAATCAGGTGCTGACGGCGATGTCAAACACCCAGGGTATCAACAACGCAATACAGAGCGTTATCGGCTTGGACAAGGTGTCGGTGTCGATGCTTCCCGGTACGTGGCAGTATCGTGGTCCTGGCTGCGCCTTTACGAGCGAGAACCTTCTGGCGAAGGCTGGCGGCGAGATGGCCGCTGTGCAGATCGAGGATAAGCTGCTGCCGTATTATCAGAAGGTGGGGATAGCATCGGGGAATACTGCCATCACGTTCAGCAACGACGGCTCGTTCAGCGCTAAGGTGGCAGGGAAGTCCTTCAGCGGCACGTATGCCTTCGACGAGGCTAAGCAGCAGATCAAGCTGCAGACGCTGCTATTCTCCATCAACTGCTACACGAAGCGTGAGTCAAATGGCATGTCGGTGCTCTTCGAGGCGAAGAAGCTGCTGACGCTGCTGCAGACGATGTCGGCCATGAGCGGCAGCAAGGATCTGCAGACGCTTGGGGACTTCAGCAAGAACTACGACGGCGCGAGAATAGGCTTTGACATGGCACGGTAATTATTGAAATTGCCGTAGGGGGGGGGAGTTAGAAGTTTATGTCGCAGCCGAGGCCGAGTACTTTGTTTGTGCGGGTGAAGCGGTTCTGTATGCCCTGGGCAGACATGGCTGTGGTATAGTCATCGTAGTTGGTGGCGAAATAGGCTGCCTGTACGGCGACCTTGTCGCTGACCTTGTATTTGGCACCTATGCCGAATGACCATGAGTTGACCACGAAGGAGAGGTCGCGCATGAATTCGTCGGTGTTGCCGTAGCGTGTAACCTGCACACCTGCGCTGACAGTGAGACGGTCGATGGGATCCCATTCCACGCCGCCGAGGTATTCGTTGGTGCCGCCGTCGATGAGGTCCTGACGGTTGCCGTATTTCTGTGCGTTGTTGTCATAGAAATGGTGGTAGCCGGCCATGATGCGCACATTGTCGAGCGGTGAATACTGCGCACCGAAGGCAAGGAGCGAGGGCTGATCCTCACGCATGTATGAGCCATCGATGAACTGGTTAACAGTCTCTATCTCCATAGCCTGCTTGACGGTAGACTCGTTGAGCATGGACATCTTGGTGCGGAACTCATACTTCACGGCAACGTTGAAGCGACCATACTTGAAGTCGGCACCCACGATGGGCGCGAGGCCGAAGCCTGACTGGTCGGACTGCAGGTTGACGCCGTCGGCATAAACCCTGAGCACCTCTGCGCTCTCAGCGAGTGCTGGCGATGCGGCCTCGATGCGCTGCTGCGCGGCATCAAGACGCTGGTAGGTGTCGTTCTGCTGAGCCATCTCCATTGCCATGGCCTGCACGCGCTCCGAGGGCAGCTCGGGATATTGCGATGCGATGGCGTTAGAGTAGGCACCGATGATCTGCGACTTGCCTGCCACTACCTTCTGAGTAGCCTCAGAGACACCGTCGGCAACCTTCTCAGTATAATCGAGAAGATTATAGGCGTCATTGCCGCATACGGCCTTGATGTTGTCAATCTTGGCCTTGTAGGAAGCAACGCCGTAGAGCAGCCTGAGTCCGCCATAGACGGAGAGGTGTTCATTGATTTTGTATGCCGAACCGAGTGTGAATCCGAAGTAATACTGCTTGCCCTGCATGAAGCCGTTGCAGTCGTAGCCTGTCACTACAGGCATGGTGACGCCGAGAGGGCTGAACTGGCTGCTGAGGGCCGAGGAGGTGGTGGCCAGCTGTGCTGCCACAGAGCCTACGGCACCCTCGAAAGAACCCAGTCCACTTGGAAACTCACACTTTCCGCCGCCTCCTGTAACAGAGAAGCCTGCCTGGAAAGACCATTTATCCATGTTGTATGCAGCTAAAACGGATGGCACGAATGGCGCCTTAGCCTCACCCTCGTAGCTCTTGGTGGTGGCACCGTTATTGCGCACACCCATGGCGAAGGTAGGGTTGGTGGTATCGATGGTACGTGTCTGCCATGCTGCCTGCCAGTTGATAGAGAGGTGCAGCCCCTGTTCGAGGAAGGCCACGCCGGCAGGGTTGCTGTATACGCCGTCGATGGCTATGGCACCCTCTCGTGCAGGGTTGCGCAGGAAGTCGATACTCTGGTTGGTGTTTGTCAGCATACCACCCGCAAAGGCTGTGGTGGAGGCTGCTGCCACAATGGCTGTGGCGATGAGATTTCTTAGTGTCATTGTTGTTATGTTATCCTAATTTTTGTTATCTGCACTTTCCGATTTGCGGTGCAAAGGTACTATTATTGGAGTATATCGCCATAAACTTGTTCTGAATTTCTGCTATGAATTAACGTAAATTAATATTGGCGGCCACCTTGGATTTCATCCACTCCCCGAGAGGGAGGGGAAACATACATGAGGCTTTTCTGAGTATTTCTATGCTTTTTTTGCAGGATTTTCTTGTGTGTTTCGGAGGAATTCTGTAATTTTGTGGTCATAAAGGTGGGTTCTATTAATTCCCACCGTAATGATTGATTAAATTATTTGTTTAACGTTTTGTCATCTTTTTGTTTTCTTTCGGTGCATACTGTCAGTTAGATAAGATGCTCACGCTCGGCATAGTCCAAGC
>CAJOOC010000144.1 GCA_905236165.1 uncultured Prevotella sp.
ACAGCAGCAACAATCAGATTTGATTGTTGCTGCTGTCACAATAATATATTAGGTGTTTGTACCTGTAGATGGTCGAATGCTTACGATTGCAAGGAGCGTAACACTTAAAGAGAAGATTGCCGTGGGGGGTAGGCAAAGAATAAACAATCCCCCTGCTACACCATGATGATGCGGCAGGGGGGTATGTATGAGGGGGGCTCAGTATCAGAAGATGGCCTTTGACAGTGATGCTGAGTTGAAGAGTACCTGGTAAACGCAGCTGGCGATTCCGAAGAGTGTCACACCGAGTGTGCAGATGGCGAGTGTGAGCTTGGTGTTGCCGTCCATCTGGAATGTTGGGAATGGCTCTCCGTCTTCTGCACGGTTGTTCTTAATATACATGGCCCTCACGATGAGCAGGTAGTAGTAGAGTGACACTACGGTATTGACGAGGGCGATGAATACGATGAGGTAGGGTAGGAGGGTGAAGCGTCCTTCGAGTGCTGCGAGGAAGACGAAGAATTTTGAGAACATTCCTGCAAACGGTGGTATGCCTCCCAGCGAGAAGAGCGCTATGGTCATGATGAACGCCATCTTGGGATTCGTCTGATACAGCCCGTTATAGGCCGAGATGTCTGTGCGTCCCACCATGCTGCGGCCTTCGACATTGGCATTCTCTATTGCTGCGATGATGGCGAATACAGCCATATTGGCCACGATATAGATGAGCACATAGTACATGAGTGCGGTGATGCTGGTGGTATAGTTGCCTCCGATGGCCACAAGCATGATGTATCCTGCCTGCGAGATTGACGAGAAGGCCATGAAGCGCTTCAGCTCCGTCTGACGCAGCGCCATGAGATTGGCGATAGTGATAGACAGCACCACGAGTATCATCATTGCCGCCATCCAGTAGGCAGCGAGAGTGAAGAACACCTTGAAGAGCAGGGTGAGCAGGGTGAATGCCGCAGCGCCCTTGGATATGACGCTGAGATATCCCGTGACTGTCGTCGGTGCTCCCTGATAGGTGTCGGCGGTCCAGAAGTGGAACGGCACAAGGGAAATCTTGAAGCCCAGTCCGGCAATGAAGAATATCATTCCCATGATGCCCATGAAGGACTGCAGGTTGAGTGTCATGCAGAAATCATGGAAGTAGAGCGTTCCGGTGCAGCCATAGAGGAAGGAGATGCCATAGAGCATGACGCCCGATGAGAATGTAGCTGTGAGGATGAACTTTGCTGCCGCCTCTGCCGAGTTGTTACGCCACTTGTCGAGCGCCACCATGCATGCCATAGGCACGCTGGCCATCTCAAGTCCGAGGAAGAACATAAGGAAGTCGCCCGCGCTGACCATCATAAACATTCCAAGCAGGGTAGAGATGGTGAGCATATAGAACTCTCCCTCCACGAGCTTGCTCTCGGTATTGGTGAGCCAGTTGCGTGCCTGAAGGATGACGATGATGGTACCGAAGGTGAGCACGGACTTCATCATGCTGGCCGCAGGAGTGGCCTGATACATGCCTCCAAAGAGACTCGTCGTGGTCTCCTGGGGACAGATGTTGATGAACAGCTGTGCAAGCATCAGCACGCAGACGAAGGGGTTGAACCACTTGCGATCCGCCTTATCGTGGCTGATGAAGTCTGCTATGAATACTATTACCAGTATCGCCACAAGCGTGGCCTCTGGTATCATGTAAAGGAATTGGCCGTAATTCATTGTTTATTTTTCGATTTTGATTTTCAATCTCCAGTTTTCTCTCTTCACTTTACAACGCTCCCAGGTTCTGCAGTATCGGTGCTACGCCTGTGTCGATGACATTGCTTGCCCAGAGAGGGAAGGTGCCGAGACCAGCCACACAGAAGATGAGGCAGCAAACGGCGAATTTCTCGTCCCATGTAGCATCGGTGAGCGTCTCATAATGCGGGTTGGTAACTTTTCCGTAGAGGATGAAGCCCACAGTACGCAGGATGTAGACGGCTGTCACCACGATCGACGTACATGCTATGATGGTGCAGCAGCGATGGAAGGTGTCGGCATTCTCGAAAGAGCCTACAAAGATGGTCATCTCTGCAATGAAGCCAGAGAAGCCAGGCAGTCCGAGGTTTGCCAGACCGGCGATGACGTATCCAACGGAGAGGAACGGCATAATCTTCATCAGTCCGCCCAGTTCGCGTATGTCACGAGTGTGTGTGCGACCGTATATCATACCGATGAGTGCAAAGAAGAGTGCCGTCATCAATCCGTGAGAGAGCATCTGCAGTATGGCACCCGTGCATGATACCTTTGTCATCATCAGCAGCGCGAAGAGCACCAGTCCGCAGTGTGACACAGATGAATAGGCGTTGATGAACTTCAGGTCAGTCTGCACGCATGCAGAGAAGGCTCCGTAGACCACCGAGATAGTGGTGAGGATAAGGAATATCCATGCGAGGTCGTTTGTTGCCTCTGGCAGGAGGAACATCGCGATGCGGAAGCATCCGTAGCCACCGAGTTTCATCAGCACTCCTGCATGGAGCATAGAGACTGACGTAGGCGCACAGCCGTGACCGATAGGTGACCATGTGTGGAAGGGGAAGAGAGCTCCCAGGACGCCGAATCCGATGAAGACGAACGGGAAGAGAGCCTTCTGTGCCGCATCGGGAATGACAAGCGCACCATTGGTGTGGTGGGCTATGTCGAGGAGATTCATCGTCGTTGCTCCGCTGAAATAGTATATGCCGGCCAGACCGATGATGATGAGCGCGGAACCGCCCATGAGCATCAGCGTCAGCTTCATGGCAGCATACTCCTTGCGACCAGAGCCCCAGTAACCTATGAGGAGATACATCGGGATGAGAGCCACTTCATAGAACATGAACATCGTGAAGAGGTCGATGCTGATGAAGAAGCCGTATACACCCGTTGAGAGCAAGGTGAACCACATGAAGAATTCCTTGGTCAAGGGCTGTAGCTTCCATGATGCAAAGGTGCCGGTGAATACTATGATGCTGGAGAGCAGCAGCATTACCACGCTGATGCCGTCGACACCTACGGCGTAGGCTATGTTGAATGGCTCGAACCATACATGGCTGTAGGTGTAGAGCATCTCGGCATTATTGCCTGCAGCACGCTGACTGATAAAGTCGATGGTGAGCCATACGCTGAGCGCCACGAGGCATGAAGCACCCGTCACCATCACACCACGCACCTGATTGACATTGCGTGCTGCCCAGAGGCCGAGCAACATCAGTGCGGGGATTAATACGAAGATTGATAATATACTCATGTTTCGAATTAACAAATTAACGAATTAACGAATTAACAAATTAACGAATTAATTTTCAATCCCCAGGGACGTGGGCGTCTCGCCCGCGACAATCTCTCCCTCCCCCAAGGGGTGGGCCTGGGGTAGGGCTTTACATACACAGTAGTATCAGCGTGAGTGCTATTACGCCGCAGATGAACCATGCGGCATAGTTTCTTACGTCGCCATCTTGAGTGGTGCGTATGCTCTCGCCACCAGCGTTGGCTCCCCAGGCTGTGAAGTCGATGAAGCCGTTGATGATGTGCTCGTCAATCCAAGCTACGGGATAGGAGACGAAGCGGAAGAGCACCTTATGGGTAACGAACATATATACCTCATCCATGTAGAAGCGCTTGTATGCCCAGCGATGCAGGTTGGGCGCAAGGGCATACATCTTGTCAGCAATAGGCTGTTTCTCACCCTTATAGATATATGTAGCGAGGGCTATGGAACAGATTGCTATGATGGTAGACGTAGCGGCTACTGTAGCATCAAACTCTACGGTATAGTGCTTGCCTGAAGCCGTTACGAACTGTCCGAAGCTTGCCCAGTCCCAGTCGAGGAATCCGCCCAGCGTGGTGATGACACCTACGCCCACTGTCACTACCGAGAGGAAAACAAGTGGGAAGGTCATCGTCCAAGGTGCCTCGTGCGGGGTATGGTGTGCGTGCAGTTCCTTGTTCTCCGTACCCCAGAAGATGCCGTAATAGAGGCGGAACATATAGAATGCGGTCATTGCAGCCACAGCCGTCATCCACCATCCGCAGATGGGAGAGTAGGCGAAGCATGCCGTGATGATCTCATCCTTTGAGCTGAAGCCAGAGAAGAATGGTATGCCTGCAATAGCAAGACATGAGATAAGGAATGTAGCGTGTGTTATAGGCATGTATTTGCGAAGGCCGCCCATCGTAGACATCTCGTTGGAGTGTACTGCATGGATGATACATCCTGCACCAAGGAAGAGGCAGGCCTTGAACATAGCGTGGGTGAAGAGATGGAACATCGAGGCCATATAACCCAGCGATGCGTGGTTGTCGAGCATCTCCTCGTGGCCGTGACCTGGGAGACATACGCCCAGAGCCACCATCATGAATGCTATCTGCGAGATGGTGGAGAAAGCCAGCACGCGCTTGATATCGGTCTGCGCGCAGGCTATGGCAGCGGCGTAGAAGGCCGTGAAGGCGCCTATCACCACTACGATGCTCATCTGATCGGGAGCATATTCTATCCACAGAGGGAACATACGTGCTATCTGGAATACACCAGCTACGACCATCGTGGCCGCGTGGATGAGTGCCGATACAGGCGTCGGACCTTCCATGGCGTCTGGCAGCCAGATGTGGAGCGGGAACATAGCCGACTTACCGGCACCGCCGATGAACATCAGCACCAAGGCTGTTGGAATGATGAGTCCGCCAGCCATGAAAGCCTTGTCGGCGCTGCATGTGCTGAATGTGCCTGCTGCTGCACCAACAATCTCCGTTCCGGTGAAGGAGAAGTTGAAGCTCTCCGTGTAGAATCCGAAGATGAGGATACCGATGAGGAAGAACATATCGGCAAAACGCGTCACGATGAATGCCTTCTTTGAGGCATGCACCGCAGCATGCAGGGGATAGTAGAAGCCGATGAGCAGATAAGAGCTGACGCCCACGAGCTCCCAGAACATATACATCTGGAAGATGTTGGTGGCTACTACCAGTCCGAGCATGGAGAAGGTGAAGAGCGACAGGAACGCATAGTAGCGCTGGAAGCCCTTCTCGCCGTGCATATATCCGAAGGAATAGATATGCACCATGAGCGACACCGTAGAGATGACGATGAGCATCATCACGGCAATGGGGTCGAGCAGTATGCCCAGGTCGAAATGTAGCGCTCCCAGCGGCAGCCACGTGGTGTTGTAAGGCACTACGGTGGGCAGCGTGCCGTCAGCCAGACGGTCCATCGTGAAGTACTGATAGGCTGTCACGTAGCTGAGGATGGTCACCAGCGCCAGCGAACCGGTGCCGATGATGCCTGCGGCCATGTGTGACCAGCCTTGCTTGCCTCTGAAGTAATCAGTCAAACCGATTACTAAGAATGAAAGCAGGGGCAGAAGAAGTATACCTAATGTATAACCGAATTCCATTGTTTTCTTTACTTTTTAGGATAATGGGTTTGACGATTTATAGTTTCATATTCTCGATGCTTGTTACCGAGTCGCTGTTGAAGTGACGGTAAGCATTAATGATGATAGCTATTGCTACTGCCGACTCTGCAGCGCTGACACCGATGGAGAAGAGCGTGAAGAACATGCCCTCCATTGCCTCAGGATAGAGCAGGCGGTTGAAAGCTGCGAAGTTGAGGTCTACGGCGTTGAGCACCAGCTCTATGCTAACGAGCATGGCAATCATATTGCGGCGCGTGACGAAGCCGAAGACACCGATGAAGAAGAGTATCGCGCTGAGCACGAAGAAACACTGTACGGGTACCATCATATTATTTGTCCTCCTTCTGATTACGTGAAACAACAAGACCTCCGATGATGCATGCAAGGAGGAACAGTGAAATAAACTCGAACGGGAGAACGTACTGGTACTTCTCCGAACCCATGAGGGTCTCGCCAATCTGCGTCATAGGCACCTCAGCGTCGGCAACGGTAGTGAACTTGTCGAACAGCGCCGTCTTCAGCTGAGCCACGATGATGGTGACGCAGCCAGTGAGAGCCAGCAGTCCGGCAAGGGCCATACGCTTCAGGTGGAGCTTCTCCTTCAAACCCTGAAGGCGACGCTTGGAGATGAGCTGTATGGCGAAGATATACATCATCGTCATACCGCCGGCATAGATGCTCAGCTGGGCTGTTCCGAGGAACGTATAGTCGAGCAGGAAGTACATGCCTGCAATGGCGAAGAGCACGAAGAGCAGAGCCGTTACTGAACGCATGATGCTCTTGGTGAATACCGAGAAAAGGGCGGAGCAGACGATTACTGCTGCCAGGATTGCGAATATTATAATGTTTGCCATCTTTATGCCTCCTTTTTGTTTAGATGCTGGACGAGGGCGTTGCGGTCGAACACAGCGTTCTCAAAGTCCTTAACGAATTCTATGGCACCGAAGTTACATGCGTTGACACACAACTGGCAGAACATGCAGTCGCCAAGGTTGTACTGGTAGTCGACGAGGAAGCGTTTCTTCTTGCCGTCCTCCGTCTCGCGCATCTCTGAGACAATCTTGATGCTGCCGTTGGGACACGTCTTCTCACAAAGGGTGCAGGCCGTGCACTTGTCGTTGCCATTCTCATCCTGAAGCATTACCAGACGGCCACGATGACGCTCTGCGACATGCTGCGTCTTGCGGTTCTCGGGATACTGCTCCGTAATCTTGGGAGTGCTATACTCACCCATAGTGATGTCCATACCGGTGAGGAGGGTCTTGATACCTGCTATAGCACTGCCGAAATATGATTTGTTATCAGCCATTTGTCGATTTGTCGATTTTGTCAATTTGTCAAATTGTCAATTTGTCAAAATGTCTAATTAGGGAATTATTTGTCTTTCTTTACTGCTATGTCAACACCCACAAGTTTCTGGTCTCTTGCAAAAGCCAAGCTGAACTTCACGGCGCGGAGCGTGATGATGCCCCAGAGCACGATGAGCAGCGCGGCGATGACGATGCCGGCAATGATTGAGCCTGTGAGGCCAAACGCCACGCAGACGGTCATCAGCACAAGGTTGAACAGAGCTATGGGCATGAGGTATTTCCACTCCAACTTCAGTATCTGGTCGATACGCAGGCGTGGGAACGTCCACTTAACCCACATCAGCAGCCATACGATGGCGAAGGCCTTGCCGAGGAACCATACGATGCCCGGAATATAGTCCATAACGCTATCTACGGCTTCTACGCCGATGTGTATAGGGCACCATCCTCCGAGGAAGATGAGGGCCGCCATTCCTGATACGATGAACAGGTTGAGGAACTCTGCCAGGTAGTAGAAGCCGAAGCCCATGCCGGAATACTCCGTATGGTAGCCTGCCGTCAGCTCCGACTCAGCCTCCGCAAGGTCGAACGGACCGCGGTTAGCCTCGGCATTTCCTGCTATGAGGAAGATGATGAATGCTATCAGGGCAGGGATGTGACCCTGGAAGATAAGCCATCCGAATGGTCCCGTCTGGGCCTCCACGATGCCGCTCACCTGCATGGTGCCTGTGAGGATGCAAGCTGTGATGAGACACAGTCCGAGAGACATCTCGTAGGATATCATCTGTACGGCACCACGCATAGCGCTGACTACGCCGTACTTGTTGTTGGAAGACCAGCCGGCCAGGAAGATGCCCACGACGCCGATGGCGCTGACAGCCGTGTAGAGGAAGATGCCAACGTTGAAGTCGAGGATGACGGCTCCCTTGTTCCAAGGCAGGAAGGCGAAGGCGCCCACAGAGCCTACGATGACGAGGATAGGAGCGAGGGCATAGAGGAGCTTGTCGGCCTTGTCAACGAAGAAAATCTCCTTGATGAGCATCTTCAGCACGTCGGCGAAGACCTGCAGCAATCCCCACGGACCTACACGCATAGGGCCAAGGCGGCACTGGAAGTATGCACACATCTTGCGTTCCATGAAGATGAGCACTATGGCCAGGAGGGCATAGCCTACGATGATGCCCAGGCCTATCAGCACACATTCTATGGTCGTCACGAGCCATTCGGGAACGGCACAGAGGCCGAAGCCCGTAAGGAGCATCTCATGAAGCCATGTTGTTACTATTGAGAAATCAAACATAACGTGATTTTTTGATTTTTAAGTTTCGAATGATCTCAACTTTTTGGGAGTCAGGAGTAAAGGAGTTATCGCTTCGCTCGCCCTTCGGGCAGGAGTTAAGACAATACACTATATCTCTGTTGTTCATCTATAACATTTGTCTTAACTACTTAACTACTTAACTTCTTCATAAAGTTGAGTATTGATTGTCTTCGCCGCCGTTACACCTTTATTATATAAATAAGGGCTGCGGTGAAGGTCGTTTATCTGTCGATGTCGGGAATGATATAGTCCAGACCGGCACCTACTGCGATGAGGTCGGCCACCTTAGTGCCCTGCAGCATCTCGTCGAGGGCTGCCACGAGGGTCAGCGCCATAGGACGGAACTTCAGGCGGTATGGGCTCTTGTCGCCTCGAGAGTCGAGATATACGCCGAACTCGCCGCTTGTGCCCTCAACACCGAAGTACCACTGTCCCTCCGGACACTTGATGATGGGCTTCTGCTTGATGTAGAAGTCGCCCTCGGGAATGTTGTCGATGAGCTGCTCGATGATGCGCAGAGACTGCTCTATCTCCTTCACGCGAAGATAGTAACGGTCCTGGGCGTCGCAGTTGTCCATGATGACCTGCTCCCAGTCTACCTTCTCATACATATCGTAAGGGTAGTTCTTGCGCATATCGTTGGCCCACTGTGAGGCACGTCCGTTGGAGCCGGAGATGCCGTAGTCTATGCATTGCTCCTTGGTGAAGCAGCCGACACCCTCAAGGCGCTGATGCGTGATGACGTTGTCGCCGAAAACGTTAACATATTCGTCGAGCTTCGGACGCAGATAGGCTATAAGGTTCTTCACATTCTCCTGGAAGTGCTCGTCGATGTCAGCCTGCAGACCACCGATGCGGTAGTAGTTCTGTATGAGGCGTCCACCCGTTGTCTCCTCCATCACGTTAAGCACATACTCGCGGTCGCGCATGCAGAAGAGGAAAGCGGTGAGGGCTCCGAGGTCCTGAGCATAGCAGCCCAGATAGAGCAGATGGCCGTCGATGCGCTGCAGCTCATCCATGATGGTGCGGATGGTCTTGATGCGGTCGTTGAGATCGATGCCCATAGCCTCCTCTATCACGCCCACCAGAGCGTGGCGGTTCATCATTGCCGAGAGATAGTTCAGACGGTCGGTCATTGCGAGGGTCTGAGGATAGGTCATCTCCTCGGCCATCTTCTCGATGCCGCGATGTATGTAGCCCAGATGCGGGTAGATCTTCTTCACCGTCTCACCGTCGAGGACGGTCTCCAGACGCAGCACACCGTGGGTTGATGGGTGCTGAGGACCGATGTTTATCACGAAGTCGTCTTCCTTGAAGAGCGGGCGCTCCGTTGCCACCAGTTTGCCGTCGTTGTCGAGGCTGTAGATGGTGGTGGTGCTTACCTCCACGTCGTCTTCCAGGGAGTATTCCTCAGAGGCCTTGAAGTCTCTGCGGAAGGGATAGCCCTTGAAGTCGTTGCGCAGGAAGAGACGGCGCATATCCTGGTTGCCGAGGAACTTGATGCCGTAGAAGTCAAAGACCTCACGCTCAAGCATCTCTGCACACTTATAAAGGTTGCTGATAGAATTGATTACGTAATGCTCTTCTCCGTCGTTGCCAAGAACTTTCTTCGACATTGTCTTGACAGAGATACGCTCGTGTGTTTCGGTGTTCTCAAGTATGTAGATACATCCCAGAGAGGTTGCGGCCTCTGCTGCGGTGCTTTCCTCGCCTTCGCCCTGAGCCTCAGAGGCTGGCTGGCCGAAGTCTTCACCTATTATCGTAACGAGGTAGTCGAAATGCTTCTCGTTCCTGAGTTTCCCCATTTCAGCGGAGAAATCGTTGAATGAATATACTATTGGTTCAAGTTTCATTGCGTTCCTCCTTTATTTGAATGTGTCATTAATTTCTTTCTTCACAGCATCACAGATGTTGCTGGCGGTGTTTTTCATCTCCTCGATGAATTTCTTGGGGATATCCTTGATAACCATAGGGTTAGGGTTCTTCTCCTTATGGTTCGCACCACCGAAGAATTTCTCTACCTTCACCTTGCGCTGCAGCTGCATCATTCCGTAGAGGATAGCTTCTGGGCGTGGAGGACATCCGGGGATGTATACGTCGACGGGCAGGAACTCATCGATGCCCTTTACTACGTGGTAGCTTGACTTGAACGGTCCGCCGGAGATGGCACAGCCGCCAACGGCAATAACGTACTTTGGTGTAGCCATCTCGTCGTAGAGACGCTTCAGCACGGGAGCCATCTTGTGGGTTATCGTGCCTGCACACATGATGAGGTCGGCCTGACGGGGAGAGTTACGTGTCACCTCGAAGCCGAAGCGTGCGAAGTCATAGCGGGCACAACCGCAGGCCATGAATTCGATGCCGCAGCATGACGTAGCGAAGGTGAGTGACCACAGGGAGTTGCTACGGCCCCAGTTGATGAGGGCGTCGAGATTGCCAAGTACAACGTTGACGCCGCCTTCGTTCAGCTCATCGATGATCTTCTCAAGCGACTCGTTGTCTTTCCACTCCTCGTAGGGGATATTCTTGATGTAGGGCTTCCTTATTTCCATTCCAGAGCTCCTTTCCGCCAAGCATAAGCAAGGCCAAATACCAGTACAAGCATAAAGAATCCGATGCTTGCAATAGCCATGACACCAAATTTGTTGACTACTACAGCCCAGGGATAGAGGAATACTGTCTCAACGTCAAACATCAGGAAGAGCAGCGCGAAGAGATAGTAGCCTACGTGCATTGGCAACCAAGATGTGCCGCGTGTAGGGATACCGCACTCGAATGGCTCACCCTTCACCGGTGCATACGTGCGAGGTCCCAGCAGCTTTGCTGTGACGTATGCCGCTAACACCAGAAAAACAGCCGTAATGATAACTGTTATAAACAAAGTGAAGTACATAAGTGGATTATAATATATTATAAATTTGTTTCAAATGAGGTTGCAAAGGTACTAAAAAAAAATGAATTACCAATAAAAAAGCGTGTTTTTCCTTAATATTAATTAATTAATTCTTGTTGCATGTTAAGTTTCAAGGTAATGCAGGATGTGAATTGCGGCGCGGAGCAAAAATTCGTGAAATTCGTGAAATTCGTGGTAGAGTTAAGTTTGGGGTGTTGCGTCGGAGCTGTCTTTCTCCTGCAGGCGACCAAGGATTCTCTCGATGTCCTGCTGCATACGCTTATATGGGGTACACCTGGTGTAACCCTGATTTTTCTTGAGCATCGACACAATGTCGCTTTGCGATTTGTTGTATGATGACAGCTCGTTCTGCAGCTGCACGCTGTGGCGCGCCTTAGAACGTATCTCCCGCTCCCGCTCGCGGCGCAGGATGTCGCAGACAGTCTGCATCGTAGGGGCCACGATGCTGTCGAAGAGGTGGTGACCCTGTATGAAGAGGTATGTCGTCTCGGGGGTCACGCCCAGTTCTATGAGACTGTCACGCGTGGCGATGTATTCGTCTTTCAGGCCGGGATGGTTGCGGCGAAGGTCCTGAAGTTTGACGTGTACCTTATGACTGAGCTTACTGAGCACGCTGTCGATGTTCGGAAGCTGAGAATGGCGTATGCCGACAACGTTGTTGAAGTCGGTGATAGTAAACCAATGGTATTCTCTCTTTCGGTATACCATGATGCTCCATACGAAGAGCGGGAAGAGTATCTTGCTGTAGCGTGTGAGGAACTCCACAAAGTCGAAGACGATGTGGTCGTTCAGGGTTGACATAACACATACGTTATGCAGCGAAGGAGCATAGCATTGATAGTTCTCTATGGCATAGACGTAAGTATGTACTACGAATGGATTATTTAGCAGGAAATCAGACTGATATGTCTTTCCTTGCAACAAATAGTCATAGTCGGCATCAACGCATGCTATCATGTTCTCTCCACCACCCTGGCTCATGAGCGAGATGAGTGCCTGCTTCTTGCCTTTGCTGAGGTTTGACTTTGAGGGCAGCATAACCTCGAAGTATTGTTTCTCGTCCTCGAAATCGCTGAGCACCATCCTCCAGAACAGTATATCCTCATAGCTCTCCACGTATGCCACGATGCGTTTGCGCGCACTCTTGCCCTTCAACGCATTCGCAGCGCTGAAATACTCTGAAGAGATAGCATCAACTAATGCACGTCCCTTCTTACGGCTCTGGGATATGTCTTTGGTTTCAGGTTTCAATGGTCAATGGTCAATGAACCGTAATCTCACTCACCTCCGTCACCTTATCAGTCCATCCGTTCATAATGATAGCAGGAGAGTGTGTGGTCAGAATAAGCTGCACGTTGGGGTTGAGCTGCGTGATGATGTCTATGAGGCGTTTCTGCCAATCCAGATGCAGACTCAGTTCGGGCTCATCCATGAACAGCACGTAGGGCTTCTTGTCCTGAAGGAGCACGGTGAGCATGATGAGCAGCATCTGCTTCTCTCCGCTGGAGAGCTCGCGGAAGGTCAGCACGTCGCCTTCCTGTACGAGACGGACACCTTTCTCGCCACGCAGCACGGTTTTGTCGGTAGAGCAGAAGAGACTGTCGAGGATGTCATAAAACTCCTCCTTCCTCTCATCGGGGTACTTGATGTATTTCTTCTCCAACTCCTCAAGGATGGCATCGGGCTCTATGGTGAATTTCTGTATCACGCCATAGCGGATGCCCGTAGCATCCTCGGGTACGAAGTCGAGCTTCACGTTGCCTATCTTGTGAAAGTCGGCATCCTCAATGGTGCTGTCTTCCTGTAGCAGGGTCTCGTGTTTATGTAGAAGGTTGGTGACCTTGTTTAGGATGGTCGTTTTGCCTACTCCGTTTACGCCGCTGAGGATATTGACGTTGCGGTCGAGTTCCCATTTGATGTGCTTGCGCCCATTCCACAGGGAGTCGATTTCTATCTGCCGTATGTAGTCTGCGTATTTCATATAAGGTGTTTAGGTTGTTTTTTTTGACTTATGTAGTACGTATTGGCCGAAGGGATTATTCTTAAGGGGGGCGGAGGTGTTATGCTTTAGGTCCGAATTGTTTGTGCCAGCCTTTGAAGATTTCCACTCCCGGCTGTCCGAATTTCTCAAGCGAGCGAAGCGCTTCATCGTAGGTCTTCCTGCGTTCCGGACGTGTCTTCGAGAAGAATTTGTCGGCGTAGCATACTATCTTCTCTTCCGTAGTCTCGGGTTCAAGGCCTGGCAGCCCCGTTCCCGTGTGACGCGCGCAGATGCGTTCCATTTTCTTTAAGAAGACATCATCAGGGCGACAATCCTGGTTCTTGTTTAGGGCATTGCTGAGGGAACACCCCTTACGATATTCTTCCAACATCTCTGCCCCTATGGGACCGTGTTTGATGTAAGGTTCCGAACCAAAGCAATGTATGCTGGGAGCATCACAGCGTACGATACCGATATCATGCAGCATGGCTCCCGTCCGCACCACTTCCTCATCAGCCCCCAGCTCCGGATGCTCACGACACACCTCCAGCGCCGCTTCAGCAACGCAGCGGCTATGCACGAGCAACAGCTCCCGCAGAGCATCATTATCACCCTTCGGGTAGAAATGGTCTATTATGTAGTCTTCAATGTTCAATTTTCAATATTTCCTTAGTACCACTTTATCGAGTTGCTGTATCCCGACCTCTTGTCGTATTTCAGGGCGTCGGTGAGTGTTGCGGCGTTACATCTGAAGGTGAAGTTATACGATGTATATGGCATCAGCACAACCGAGCACGACATGTTGAAGCAATGGAGGTCACGGGCCAGCGAGGCGGTGGTCATAGAGAGCTTCTTGCGCTCGAAGTCGTAGCCGGAGGTGAACGAGATGTTCCAGCCGTCGGAGATGCGAATATTACCCGAGAAGTTCAGGTTCTGCGTGAACTTATAGGGGTATCTCATCGTCTCGGTGTTGAAGGTGCCAGAGGTGTTCTCGCTCATAGTGATACCATAGCTGAAGGTGAGGCTCCAAGGCATTGAGAACTTCAGGTATCCGTCCTCGTCGGTCTCTGCCATTCCGGCATTCTCCTTCTTGGCGCCGTCCTGTCCGGCTATCATCTTGTCATCGACATTCGACTCCGTTCCCGTGCCTTCTTCGTCGTCATCACCATCCTTGTCGTCTTTCTTCTTCTTCTTGTCTTTGTCGTCCTTATTAAACCACCCCTTTATCTTCTCAGGTGTGAGGGTATAGGAAATGTTCTGCGAGATGCCCCTGTAGCGACCGAAGCGGCCCTTGCTCCATTCGGTGTGGTTGCCTACGTAGGGCCTGCCGTTATCGTCGAGCTCATAGGCGTAGGTGGCGAAGACGGCGGTAGTGGAGAAGGTGTAGTTCTTCCACCATTTCAGGCGCAGTCGAACGGTGAGGTCGCTCAAAGGCTTCTCCTTGGCGGCCATATTATACGACATGCTGGCTCCGAGCTGGTCGATGATGCTTATCTTCTTGAAACCCAGCGAGTCATCGTCGCTGCGCACCTTCATCTCGATGTTGTTGTCGAGGTCAAACGTAACCGTTCCGCTCATCGTGCTGGGCGCTGTGCCGAATATTCCCGTGCTGAAGGGCGAATAGGTGACGGTGGTGTATGTGCCGTCGCTGTTGGGGCGTTCGTAGGTAGAATAGAAGCCGTAGTGGGCAGCAGAGAAGTCAGGCGCATAGCTGATGCTGGCCGAGGGCGTCAGAGTGTGGCGGATGGCCTGCACCTTGTCGCCGAAGAGCTTCCTGTTGGGCGTGAAGAAACCGTAGATCTTCGTGGAGGCCTGCAACGTTCCCGACCAGTTATATACGTTGTAGAAGCCGCGAACGGTATCGTTCCTCACTTCACTCTTGTCCTCATCCCACGACTGGTTTACCTTGTTAAGATACATACGGTCGGTGAAGTTCACGGACGGCGAGACGGTGATGTATTTCGCAACGGTGAATGAGGCTCCGGCCTGTATGGTGTGCTGCATACCGTTGCGCCAGTCTTTGGCGAGGCTAGACTTCAGTATCTTGTCCTCCTTCGCCGTGATGGAGTTGGAGAGGCGGCCCGTATACTGCATGTATATCTTCTCATACCACCGTTCCTTGCCTACGGCATGCTTGCGTTTCAGGGGGTTGAAGCGCGAGATGCTGATATTAAGGTCGGGGAAGGAAAGGGCGATGGTAGAGTCGCGCATGTTCTGCGAGATGTTGGCCGTTGACGACAGCGTCATTCCGATGCTTGAGAAGCCCGTGCTCCACGAGACGGATGATGTCCTTGTCGACTGTGTCATCGTTGTGGGGTTATACATCGACGTCAGGTTGTTGCGCTCATAGGAGGAGGTGGCGAAGTTGACGCTTGCCGAGAACGTGTTGTACGGGTTGGCCTTGCTGTCCTGCCTGTGGCTCCATTGTATCTTGAAGCTGGTGGTCTTAGAGTAGTCGGGGAAACCCTCTTCGCCCGTGCGGCTGTCCTGGTACGAGAAGTAGAAGGAGCCGCCGAACTTATACCTTATCTTATAGTTTGATGCTACGGAGAAGCCCCATGAGCCTTTGGTGTATATCTCGCCCAGCAGCTTGAGGTCTACCTTGTCGTTGATGGCGAAGTAATAGCCGCCGTCACGAAGGTAGAAACCGCGCTCCGTCTCGTCGCCGTAGGTAGGCATGATGAATCCGCTGGAATAGCTCTTGGTGAAAGGGAAGAAGCCGTAGGGGATGGCCAGCGGCAACGGCACATCCTGCACCACTAAGTAGGCGGGACCGAAGACAACGTCCTTGCCTGGTCTGACCTTTGCTCGGGAGAGTGCCAGATAGAAGTCGGGGTGGGGGTCGTCGCAGGTGGTGTAGCGGCCGTGCTGCAGGTAGAAGTTGCCTTCGCCGTCACGCTTCGAGCGCTCAGAGACAAGGAAGCCGTCCTCCTGTTCGGTATAGGTGTTGAGGATGACGCCCTTCTTCGTCTTAAAGTTGAACGACATAGTGTCCGTCTCATATTTGTCGTTGCCCTGAACGAAGATGGGCATACCGAATTTCACGGGTTTCTGGAGCCGTTTGCCCTCATCGTCAACGTCCTTCATGGCTCCTGTGGCGCGCACCAGGCTGCTGTCGAGCTGAATGTTGATTTTTTCGGCGGAAAGGTCCATATTCTCATATTTCACCTTCGAGTCGCCATAGAGGAACGCACGTTTCGAACCCGCCACATACACCAGCGAGTCATTCGAATTATAAATCACGGGAGCGTCGATACCGCTCTTCTTACGGCGGTTCAGCGAGTCGGCGGCAATAGAGTCGTCGATGGCCTTGTTGCGGGCATCGATGGCCACCTGAAGGGAGTCCATGATAGCCTGTTCATGAGAAAGACGCTTCTGCTCAGCGGTATCACGGAGGGAGTCGGCAGGCTGAATGCCGAGGGTCTGAAGAGCCTGCTTGGCAGTATTGCGGAGGGTGCTAACCGGTAAGTCTTCAACAGCCTGGAGTGCCTGCTCGGCAGTATTGCGGAGGGTATCGGTAGGCTGTTCCTCAGAGGCAAAGCTATCGCCACTGAAACGTGCTGCCGTAACAAACATCACAGCAAGGAGAAACAATATGGTTATGGGCACTCTCATGCAAAAATCTGTGCAAAGGTACTAATAAACCCCCACAACTCAAAACAAATAAACATTTTTTTTGTTTTACAAAGGTACTATTAATAAGGAATGCGCGAATTTTTGATTTGTTTTAGGTGGGTTCTATTAATTAGCTTTGTCAGATTTTTGATTTTGTTTCGAGTGCAGAGTGGCAGTTTCTTGATGGAGCATAGCGGACTATGCGACTGAGAGAAAGATGCGATTAAGCGAGAGCAGAGCCAAGCTTGCTTGAATTGCCGAGGTGCGAAGGAGGAAGGCAAAGCC
>CAJOOC010000145.1 GCA_905236165.1 uncultured Prevotella sp.
GCGAGACTACACACCGCATTAAAACCCAGGGCGCTGCCCTGGGCTATAAGCAGGCTGCCCCTTCAGGGCGCACATACGAAACTTGAGGAAGTTAATAAAACAGGGGGGAGGCTGTGTCCGCGACAGTATCGCAGACTCTCGGACAAAGGACCCGCAGACAAAGGACTCGCAGACAAAGGACTCGCGGACAAAGGACTCGCGGACAAAGGATAATAGAGGGGGGCTTATGGGCCTCCCTCTATCTTTAAGGCTTGTATTGTATGGCGAGCATGGTGAGGTCATCGCTCTGCTCTGTGTCGCCCACGAAGTGATGAACGGCGAGGGTCATGGCATCGATGAGCTGCTGTGGCGTTCCGCTGAAAGAGCTGATGATGTGCTGCATGCGTTGTTCCCCAAACTGCTCATGTGTGTGTGTCTCGGCCTCGGTCAGTCCATCGGTATAGAGGAAGATGATTGTTCCTTGCGACAGCTGACTTTCCTGCAAGGTATAAAGATATCCGGGCAGCACTCCTATGGGCAGGTTAGCATCGCAGGACAGGGAGTCGGCACCAATGATGGCAGGAGCATCATGTCCGGCATTGCAGTAGCGTAGCAGCCCAGTATTGAGGTCGAGCACTCCCACGAAGAGCGTTACGAACATGCTATTATCGTTGCCCTCGCAGATATTTGTATTCATTGTCTCCACAATATGCCGGGGCTCTGCGGTGTGGGCTGCTACATTGCGGAAGAGGGTTCGCGTGACCGCCATGACGAGTGATGCGGGGACTCCCTTTCCGCTGACGTCGCCAATGCAGAAGAACAGTTTCTCATCGCGAAGGAAGTAGTCGTAGAGGTCACCGCCAACGGCTTTTGCGGGTTTCTGCATAGCGTAGAGACCTATATCGTTGCGCTCCGGGAAGGGAGGAAAGGTCTTAGGCAGCATAGAATCCTGTATGCTGTGGGCCACATTGAGCTCACTCTCTATGGATGCCTTTGCGGCTGTGGATTCCTGCAGTTCTCTCACATAGCGCTTCAGCGACTGCTGCATGGCATCGAAGGAGTCGCGCAACTGTGCTACCTCATCGTTATGCCTGAAGGCGGGCAATGGGGTGTCGAAGTTTCCGTGTGCCACCTCCTGTGCCGAGTCTGAGAGGTATAGCAGGGGCTTTACCGCGTGTTTGATTCCATACCAGATGAAGAAGATAACCACGATGGAGCTTAGGACCATGAGGAAGATGATTATGACAGCAAGGATATAGCCATAGAGCAGTACGAAATCTTTGTGCTGCGCCACCACGAGTGTCCAGCCGTTGTGGCCAAAGCGCTTGGTGGTTATCATGTAGGTTTCGCCGCTGTTCTGTATCTCCTGAAAACCAATGCTTTCCTGACCGAGTATGTTCTTGATGACCTGTGCGTCTAAGGTCTCCGAGCCTGCAATCTTCTTACCCTTGCTGTCGAGCACCTGCACGAAGAAGCTGTCGTCAAAGGAACCGTCAGCAAGAAGGGAGGCTTCCCTCACTTTCTGCTCCTCGTCGGCAATAGACTGCTTGAGCCAGTCGAGGTTTAGGTCTCTGCCATATACGCCCACCCTGTTTCCTTTACGGTCGAAGACAGGCCTGACATAGGAAAACAGGATGCGCTTTCCGCCTGCATTATCGAAATAAGGGTCGGACAGATAGCCCGTGCCGCGCTCCAGACTAAGACCTTTCTTATACCATTCCTGTTCGAAATAGTTGTGATGCGGCGCGCCCAGCTGTTTGCGTTCCACATGGGTG
Source organism: uncultured Prevotella sp. (assembly GCA_905236165.1). Classification (GTDB taxonomy): domain Bacteria; phylum Bacteroidota; class Bacteroidia; order Bacteroidales; family Bacteroidaceae; genus Prevotella. The sequence goes on from CAJOOC010000145.1 coordinate 1,755, forward strand.
CTGTCTGTTATGCATACGTATGGTTCAAACCAATAGCCTTCCTTCGGAAAGAAGTTGGGCTCAAAGGCCACGTAGAATCCCATGTCGCTTCTGTTCAGACGTATCTCATGCTCCAACGCATTATATACATCTTCTGGACTGTCGAGGTGACTTTCTATCTCTGCCACATTGTTGATGCCAGTCACCTCCAAGGTTCTTAACGTTGTGAGAAGCCTGCCACCTATGCCATTAATGATGGTCTGGGCACGCATGGCACTCTCTACCCTTGAAATGCCAAGGTCGAAAACTATTACTGCTGCAACGACAAACGCGTTGAAAAACACCATTATGAGTATCACGCGCCACGTGATGCGGCGGGATAGCTTGCTCTTTCTTTTTTGGAAAATCTTATACACAGGGCAATACAAATTAAATGCTTAATGCTTAATGCTTAATGCTTAAAGCTTAATGCTTAATGCTTAATGCTTAATGCTTAATGCTTAAAGCTTAATGCAGTCCGTTCCCATGTATGGCACAAGCGCCTTTGGTACTCTAATACCCTGCTCTGTCTGGTTGTTCTCGAGTATTGCAGCAACGATGCGTGGCAGGGCGAGGGCTGAGCCGTTGAGGGTGTGGCAGAGCTCTGTCTTCTTTGTCTCGCTGTTGCGGTAGCGGCACTTCAGGCGGTTGGCCTGATAGGTGTCGAAGTTTGATACTGACGATACCTCGAGCCAGCGGCCCTGAGCCTCTGAGTACACCTCGAAGTCATAGCAGATAGAAGAGGTGAAGCTCTGATCACCGCCGCAGAGCAGCAGCACGCGGTAAGGCAGCTCCAGCTTCTTCAGCAGGCCCTCTACATGCGCCAGCATCTCCTTGTGGCTCTCCTTAGAGTGCTCAGGCTTGTCGATGCGTACTATCTCTATCTTCGAGAACTCATGCAGTCTGTTCAGGCCGCGCACGTCCTTGCCGTAAGAGCCGGCTTCCCTGCGGAAGCACTGGGTGTAGGCGCAGTTCTTGATAGGCAGCTGCGACTCGTCCAGTATCACGTCGCGGTAGATATTCGTCACAGGCACCTCAGCAGTAGGTATGAGGTAGAGGTCGTCCACCTCACAGTGGTACATCTGTCCCTCCTTGTCGGGCAGCTGACCCGTACCGTATCCAGAAGCTTGGTTCACCACCGTTGGAGGCATTATCTCGGTATATCCTGCTGCACGCGCCTCATCGAGGAAGAAGTTGATGAGAGCTCGCTGCAGGCGTGCTCCCATGCCGATATATACGGGGAAGCCTGCACCGGTAATCTTCACGCCCAGGTCGAAGTCGATGAGGTTGTATTTCTTTGCCAGCTCCCAGTGTGGCAATGGGTTGGCGATGCCCAATGAAGGATTCACGTCCCAGTTCCCTACGGTGTCGTTTGCGGTACACTCCTTCAGGTTGCTCTTCACCACGCGGTTGTCCTCGGCACCATAGCCCTCGGGCACCTCATCGTATGGTATGTTAGGTATCTGGCAGAGCAGCGTCACGAGGGCCTGCTCCGTGAGGCTCTTCACCTCCTCCAACTGGCGGCTCTTCTCCTTGAGCTCGCTGACAGCGGCCTTGGCAGCATCGGCAGCGGCCTTGTTACCCTGCTTCATCAGCATGCCGATCTGTGCGGCAGCCTTCTTCTGTTCTGACAGGCAGGCATCGAGTTCCTGCTGGGTCTCGCGGCGCTTCTTGTCGGTGGCAAGCACTTCGTCAATAGCCTTCTCCGCATCGGCAAAGTGTTTCTTCTTCAGTCCCGCAATGACGCGGGCCTTCTCTTCTGTGATAAGTTTTAATGTAAGCATGTATCTTTGTTAATTTTGTTGTTTCTAATGAATGGTACACTCACACGCATACATGCGCATAACGTATAACAAGGTGCAAAATTACAAAATTCCTTTTAATCCCACAAATATTTCGACAAAAAAATACAAAGGCGGGTCCCTGCACACCTACGGAGCGCGAGAACCCACCTGTAATGGTATTCGTTCTATTTACGATGTCTATAGCAATTCGTTGAAATCTTCAACTTTCTTTTCAGGTTCATTAATGTTCATTGACGTGGAACCTGCCAACAGTTGCGTCAGTATGGATGCCGACTTTATCTCGGGTTTTGAATAAGTCTTTTTCATTGTGAATATTATCAATTTGAGATATTATACAATTTATTTCACTATGACCTTACGGCCATTAACGATATATATGCCTTTGTTTAATGTGGCGCTGCCTACACGGCGTCCCTGCAGGTCGTAAGTGTCATTGTCAACTGTTGATTCTACGTTGCCAACCGTATTGATTCCTGTTGGTTCACCAAAGGCGAATGGTATGTATTCGCGGGCTTGCGTGCTGGCAGCCATTTCCAGATAGACACGGCCTGAACCTAAGAGTCCGCCCGTCCACTTGTAGAAACCTGCTCCCTCGCCCTTGTCGGCAAGTACATAAACTCCGTCAGCCGTTTCATCGTCGCTAACCTTCAGCAGGTTCTCGTCAGGCTCTGCTATTTCGGCTGTTGCACGGTCCAGCGTGTAGGTTCCTGCGCTGGTGGCATTCAGCAGGTATGGCAGGCCGGCTTTCAGTCCGCCTTTGTCCGTCACCTCCTGCAGGATAGCCTTGTTGTTGTCTATTTCTTTCACTGCGTAGCCAGTCAGTCCTTCAGGCAATGTCACATCGTATGAGCTTACGATTGTTGACCACAGGGCATTGCTAACGGTGATGGTGTACTGGTCTCCCTGCACCAGGCGATAGAGACGTGGCAGGGTTGCCTTGTCTGACTCTGGCTCAAAGCCTCCAAACGAGGTTGACATCATGCCCTTCTCATAGCGTATGACGTTTTTCGCCGTAACGGCTTTGCCGTTTTTCTCGCGGTCCTGGAAGTTAAACTGTATCTGTACGCTGTCGTTCTTTTCTGCGGGGAAGGTAAACGTTACCTGACAGCTGTCAGCTATTGCTGCGCGTGTTCCAGTCTTCAGGCTGGCACCGCTGCTGCCCATGCCGGGTATCATGCTGGTACTGCTGCCGCCGTCGGTATCTGAAATGTAGAGATAGGTCATCTCATAGTCGATAGTACGGCCAGTCTGCAGCATCCATTTGTCGTCGGCCTGCTCCAGTGTCATTATCAGGGCGTCGTCAGGCACCTCGCTAATTTTTCCATCGTCGCCGATAGTGATAGCGCTGGCATTGCTGCTGCCGCCGAACAAAGATGTCAAGGGGTTGCTGTTGTCGCTGCTGCCGCTGGCACCCGTGTTTCTGTTGAGCACCTTTGGCTTATCGCCTATCGTGGCCACGAGGAGCAGCTTGTCGTCAGCCTGCAACTGGCTGGCATCAGTAACCAGTTCATAGTTTCCCACCATTGTTCCTGCTGGCAGCACCATACGGTCTCTCACATCGATGGTGAACTTACGCTTCATCTTAATGGTGTCGCCGGAAGCAAGCAATACGGGAGCGTTAACCGTCACCGTGACGATGCCGGACTTCTTTGGAGTCAGCAGACTGTCAGCACCTTCAACCACCCATTCTACTACGCTGTCGTCGCTCACTTTTAATGAAGTCTTGGGCAGGGAATTGTCCTGCGCATTGGTATTTGTAACCAGCTCACCGCCGAATGTGTCGGTGATGCTGAAGAGCTGGCCAGACTGTTTTGTCTGACCAAAATACTGCACGATGTCCTTGGTAATAAGGTTGCGCTTGTGCTCACTCATATAGTTGATGCGCGGCATCTTTGCCTTCTTCTCCTTGTTTCCTCCAAACATCGACATCATATCGCTATCCTCAGAGTACTCTAACGGTCCGAATACCGTCACCCAGTCGCCTACGCTGAGGGAGTCAGCGGTGATACTTGTCAACATGTTCTCAAACAATACACCACGACCATTGTTGATGGAGAGCGAGTCGCGGTTGACACCATTGTCGCTGATGGCGTAGGTCACGGCGCCTTCTTCCTGCTCACCCATGAACATGCTCATCATGGCAGACATGTCGAAGCCCTCCATGCCCTCCATGCCTTCCATCATTCCCGACATCATTTCCATCATGTCTTCCATACCTTCCATTCCCGACATAGCACCTCCAACGCTCGAAACAATGCCCTTGACGAAGTAGCATACTCCATCGGCTGCCTCATCGGCATGGTCCTCCTTAGCGTATGCAATAGCCTCGGCAACGGAGAAGGGGTTGGTGCGGCAACCTTTCACATTGTTTGTAGTATCATCTATACGCAACACATACGATGTCAGGTAATTGTCATAGCTGTCTGTTTCATCCACCTGTGCATAGATACGCACCGTGCCGCGTTTCTTCAGTGTCACAACGCCTGTTGTCGGATCTACCGTAGCAAGGTCCTCATTGCCGCTCCAGTAGGTTATGGTTGCATTAGCGTCCTCATCCACAACAGCCACAGGAGAAGTGAAGCTGACGTCTTTCACGTCAGCCTCATAGTCATGGCCGGGGAAATGAAGCGTAGGGTCAGGCAAGGCGGTCTCTACCTTCTTGAAGAAAGCCAGATTTGTTGCTGCTATCTCCTTGTTGATGAGCCTTTCTGTTTCGTTAGCGGCATTTATTGAATCGGCCATCAGCTCCCAGCTGTTGCCCTTCATCATAGCCTGTATGCCACTGACAACTTTCAGGCCGACATGGAAGTGCTTATAGACATTCTCGTCAACCTCATTTTGCCTGTGCAGCAGGCCCATCTCAATATCGAATTTCCTCTTGGACGCGTTATCATTGCTGACAAAACCGACACGCAGATTCTGGTCGGAATCAAACAGATAACGAGTGTTGCCTTCTGAATTTTGGAATTTGAACTGATACAGACCATCCGTGCGGTCTGCAGTCCATACGAGGGTGTCGCCAAACTCGCTGGTGAGGCGGTCCAACTCCTCCTTCAGCGTAACATTCATGGCCGATGGCGACTCTTTGCTGACGGTTACGCCCTCTTCATACGCAGGATTGTTCTTCATTGCACTTGATGTCGTAAGGTCAACAATGACAACCTTGTCATCAGTGTTCAGTGTTAACTCGCCTTGCACTCGTTTCCACTTGGTGTACGTTTGTGCATAGGTAGTGCTCGCTCCAATAAATAAAGCAAATAGGAGTGGCAGGAAAAAAAAGTAAAGTTTTTTCATCATAGTTAGTATTTACCGTATATTGTGTGCAAAGGTAAGTAATATTTCTAACATCTACAAATATTTTGTCGATTTTTTTTGTTTCCCGTTCTTAATGGCTCGTTAATTCGTTAATTTGTTAATTCGTTAATTTGTTAATTCGTTAATTTGTCTATGGCCTTAGCCGCATGTCGCTTCAGCCCGATGCCGCCGTTGCCTTGCAGCGTTGCCTCAGCGCATGCCAGCACGTGCTGGCGTTCCTCTTCGGTTAATGTCTCCCCTCTCATCAGCAGGCGTGTCAAGAGGCAATAGCCGTTCAGCTGACACATCTCGCCGTCTGACTCTATCAGACTCAGCGCCAGCGTCTTGGCGAAAGGAAGGTGTTGATATAGGTTCATCGTGGCGAGCTCCGCAATCTCCTGCGTCGGCGTCTCGCTGACCCACTGCCAGGCCTCATCAAGAGTCATCTCGTCATGGGGCATAAGGAGCGTGGCGAGTATCTTACACTCCCTCACATTCTCCTTCCACAAGGCCATAGCAAGCTCATGAGACGGCTCATAGTCACGGGCCATCTCTCGGAGGTGTCCCAGCGACACCCCCCAGTTCAGGTGATAGTCCAGTCCCTTCTCACGCAACGACTGCGCCGTCACCCCGTTCATATATAAGCGGAAAGACTGCTTAATCTCCCGCAAGGTCTCTTTCAAATTGACAAATTAACAAATTACAACAAATTAACAAATTAACAAATTATGATTACCTCTGGGGTCAGGGACGTGTGCGTCTCGCCCGCGACAGAAAAAATGCACACCCATCTGCGTAATATGCCTCACGGCATCGCGGGCGAGACGCCCACGTCCCTGGTTCTCGCCCGCGACAATGTTCAAAGCTTAATGTTCAAAGCTTAATGTTCAATTTTCAATTTTCAAAACTCCAACGTCACTCTTCCGTTCAGCTGCCTGCCAGTCAGGTAGTTGGGCACGGCATACTGGTGGTTCGTCACGTCCGTCACCCAGTAGTATGAGTTCACGTTGTTATGTCCCAAGAGGTTCAGGCAGTCCACGCCCACCCAGATATTCTTCAGGCAGAAGCGCTTCGTCTCCTGGTTGGCCCGCTTATACGCCCTGTAGCTCATGCCGATGTCCACCCTCTGATATGCCGGAGCGCGGAAGTTCTGGCGTTGGTTGTCCGTATGTGGCGGACCGAAGGGCAGGCCGTCAGCAAAGGCCAGCTTCAGGGCCATACGCCAGCGGTCTGTGCCGGGGAAATAGTCGGTGAAGAAGAGGTTCACCGAATATCTCTGGTCCGTCGGCAGCGGAATGGTCTGCCCCCTATAGTCCATGCCCGTCTTCATCAGCGAGAACGTAATCCACGAGTCGGTGCCGGGCACGAACTCGCCATACAGCTTCAGGTCTATGCCTGCTATGTATCCGCTACATTCGTTGATGCCGTTATAGGTTATCTTCATGTTGTTCACGCTGTACGGTATGAGGTTGTGCAGCATCTTGTAGTATGCCTCAGCCGTGAACTTAAACGGCCTGTTGCCGAACTTAAACCTGTAGTCGTAGGCCGCGATGAAGTGTATGCTCTGCTGCGACTTGATCTTGTCGTTGAGCGTGGCGCGTGTCACGCCGTTGACGGTGGTGGTGTCGCGAAGCTCCTTGAAGAACGGGGCCTGATAGTAGAGTCCCGCAGCGAAGCGCAGCGTAACGTTATCGTTCCAGTGTGGTATGACGGCCAGCGAAGCCCTGGGCGAGGCGATGCTCTCCTTGTTGAACGACCAGTTGCCGAACCTCACGCCGTAGTTCAGCGTGTAGAAGTTCGTCTGCTGGGGCGACGTGAATTTCCACGAGTCCTGTATGTAGAACTCCAGCCTGCGGGCCTTCAGCGTGTTCTTTGCCGCAAGGGTGTAGATCATCTTCAGGTCCTCGCCAGTATGGGGCATCACATACCCCGAAGAGTCGCGCATCTCATATTCGCGGCTGTTCTCTTCTATCTTCTCCCACCTCAGCGCAAGGGCAGCCTGAATGTCGTGGCGACGCGTCTTATGGTTCAGCTGCAGCTTCACGCTGGCAACGTTGGCTGTCAGGTAGTTACGGGCATATTCCATGTATGTGCCCACGCCAAGGTTGCTCTGCGTCTCGGTCTGCGTGAGCCAGTACTGGCCGGAGATGTCGTAGGTCTCCTGCTCCTTGGTGTGGAAGGCCGAGCCGATGAGCGAGAGCGACGTGCTGTCCTTCAGGTTGCGCTTGATGGTCATCGTGCCGAAATAGGTACGGAAGAGGTCGCGCTCCTGACCGTCGAAGTACACCTTGAACGACTTCAGGTTCTCCTGCGTGCCGAAGGTGGTCTCGCGGTCCACGGGGTTGAAGTTGTATTTCGACTGCGAGATGTCGCCAATCACGTCTATCTGCCAGCGTTTGTTGGGAGTCCAAGAGAGGTATGTCTGATAGTCGATGAACTGCGGGTCGTACTCGCCGGTGGTGTCAAAGGACTTCAGCAGCGCCTTCGTCTGCTTATACCTGAAGCCGTTGGCCCACGAGAATTTCTTGTTGCCGATGCCCACATACGCGCTGCCGCCAAGGAGGCTGCCAGACAGAGTGGCCTCGGTCTTCTGAGGTCTGCGGTATTTGATGTCGAGCACCGACGACATCCTGTCACCGTATTTCGCCTCATAGCCACCCGTAGAGAAGGCGATGCCCTCAACCATGTCGGCATTGATGATGGAAAGGCCTTCCTGCTGGCCTGAGCGCACGAGGAAGGGACGGTACACCTCCACGCCGTTGATGTATACGAGGTTCTCGTCGAACGAGCCGCCGCGAACATTATACTGCGACGACAGCTCGTTATGGCTGCTCACGCCGGCCTGCGTCTGTATCATCTCCTCTACGGCATTGCCAGTAGTGGAAGGGGCCTGGGCCATATCCTTTATATTCAGTTCCTCCGTGCTGCCCGTCTGGCGCTTCTTCTCTGTCACGGTGACATCGTCCAGCAGCGTCTCGTCCTCATAGAGCGTGATGAGCAGGCGCTGACGGCCCTTGGGACGGCGAAGGACGCGCGTCTTGGTCTTATAGCCTATCATGGAGAACTTCACCACAACAGAGTCGGCACTGTTCAAGCTCAGCGAGAACTCTCCCCGCAGGTTCGTCATCGTAGCCCTGCCCTGTTGCACACACGTCACCGACGCCAGCTCTATAGCATTCTCCTCAGAATCCGTCACACGCCCGGTAAGCACAAAATCCTGCCCCCAAGCCATCACGCCCAGGCACACAAACAGTAATATCGTAGTAAATCGTTTCAAATCAGTCGTTCGTATTATCGTCAATCTTATAAATAACGTACAAGCGCGAACTTTATTATATTATATACTCAAACTTCAGAAATAGGGTATCCAATTTGATGTACCCCATTTTGATACGGTCAAGTCTTGCTGAGGCCAGGGACGTGGGCGTCTCGCCCGCGATAAAGCTCAAAGCTTAATGCTTAATGCTTAATTCGTCAACCCCAGGGACGTGGGCGTCTCGCCCGCGACAAAGCTCAAAGCTTAATGCTTAATGCTTAATTCGTCAACCTCAGGGACGTGGGCGTCTCGCCCGCGACAATTTTCAATTTGTAGATGTCTCGCAGAAATCGCAGAAAACGCTGAAATCTTCGTAGGAGCTTTGCTCCGCTTCATTTTCGTTCCCGTTCCCGTTTTCGTCTTCGTCTTCGTTTTCGTTTTCGTTCCCGTTCCCGTTTTCGTTCCCGTTCCCGTTTTCGTTTTCGTCTTCGTCTTCGTAGGTGCAAAGCACCGCTTCGTACGGTCTCTGGCCGTCCTTCCAAACTGTCACTTTTCTTGCCGAAAACCTTACAAAGTGTCATTTTGGTTTTTTCCGTTTCAAGTCGCAAAATAGAGCGAAAAAAGCCGATGAAATGGCAATTTTGGGTCGGTTGGAGGCCGAAGATATATCATCGATGCGTCGCGGAGGCTCCATTAGGAGGTTCCGGACGCTCCATTAGGCCCTTGTAGATACTCCATCAGAGGGTAACGGACCGTCCGTTACAGCCTCTTTTTTTTGCTGTTTCTGGACTTTTTAGGGTCAAAAACAGCACTTTCAGAGGTCAAAATGAAGCCCTGTGAGCGTAACGGCCATAATAACAGATGGTTACACATTCCTTCTCATTTTGGCGATATTTGCGGACAAAATTACTTGCGACTCCAAATTTTAAGCTGTAGAGGACGAATGCAAAATCACTTTGTAAGCTTTTCCGACCAAAAACCGACACTTTGCACAAAGCCCCTGTCACTATCCAACAATACCTGCCTTAACACTATTTTACTTAAATAACGTTAATTGTATCATCATGCTTTTGTATTTTTTTAGATTTACCGTATCTTTGCAGTCTAAACATTACATGCTCACGCGTACACACATAATTAAAGTAATGAAAAGTCGGGCCGTATTTTTGCTCCTCTCAACGCTCACAGCCCTTGCAGGATGGGCGCAGGAGACGGGTCTAACAACCGGCGCCACCGTCTGTCACGACGGCGACAGTATCTTCATTACCATCACGCTGAACAATGACAGCATCGGCGTAGGCGACACCGACATACTTACAGTCAGGCCGTCGCTGCGCGGACGCGAAGAAGGGCAGAAGCAATTGCTGCCGGCATGGCACATAATGGGACGCCACCCATACTATCGCCATCTGCGCGGAGAACACCTCTCGGCAGTGGAATGCGGTGACAGAGTGACATGGGAGAAGTCCATCAGGAAGGAACGCGAAAAGAAGATGCAGATACCGGCAAACCGCTATTTCTGTTCTGCGCCATACGAGGCATGGATGGACAGCACAAGCCTCGAAGTGATCTTTGAAAGAACTGACCGCTGCGGCACCCTGCGTTACTCGCAAACCGACACCTACCCCGTAGGAGTGAAAGAGCGCATAGAGACTCTCTCCGCACCGCGCCACATCACATTCTCCGAGGGCGGAACGGCAAACATCGCGTTCCTGGTGAACGACACACGACTGCTGCCCAACCACAGGAACAACAGGCGCGAGTTGAGCAAAATCACCGCGGACATTAACAAGGTGCTCAGCGATACTACGGCAACCATCAAGAAGCTCTACATTCACGGCTATGCCTCGCCTGACGGCGGCTACGACAACAACGTGAGGCTGGCACACGAACGAACAGACAGCCTTAAGGCATACATCGTGCGCACCACGCCGCTGACCGCAAGCCAGATAGAGGCAGCCTCAACGCCAGAGGACTGGGAGGGACTGAGGAAATACGTGGAAGCCGCCAGCACCGACATGCTGCCGCACCGACAGGAGCTGCTCGACATCATAGACTCCGACGGCAACCCCGACGAGAAGGAGCGAAGCATAAAGCAACTGTACCCTGCCGACTATCAGCATCTGCTGGTCAACTGCCTGCCACACCTCAGGCGCACCGACTATAAAGTAGATTACACCCTGCAGCATGAGTTGGAGCGTGACACCACCATCACCTACGCATGGCACATACCCGTAGGAGTGCGCGTGCAGATGCAGCCGGCGAAAGAGCCAAAGACTTTCCGGCCCTTCATGGCAGTGAAAACCAACATGCTCTACGACGCTATAGTGGCGCCGAACATAGAACTGGAGTTCGCGCTGGGCAGAAACAGCAAATACAGCCTCATGGCCGAGTTTGCTATGCCTTGGTTCGTGTGGCACCGCAACAGCCGAGCATACGAGATAATGGAGGGAGGACTGGAACTGAGACGATGGTTCGGCAAATGCCGCGACTGCTACCGCGCACCGCTGACAGGATTCTTCATCGGACTGTATGGCGCCGGAGGCAAGTACGACATTGAATGGGACACCGACAACAGGCATGAGGACTATAACGGCGTGGGCGATCAGGGCGAGTTCATCAGCGCAGGACTCTCATTCGGCTACTGCTGGCCAATAGCACGCAGGCTGAACCTTGAACTGTCGGCAGCAGCAGGAGCCATCTGGGGACCACGACGACACTATCACGGCGAGTTCGACGACACCCACCTGATATGGAAATACAACTCCACAATCTTCTGGGCAGGACCAACGAAAGCCAAGCTGTCACTCGTATGGCTCATCGGCAACAAGAAAAAGAAAGGAGGCTGCAAATGATTAAATTACTTAAAGCACTCCTACCCACCGCAACCAGGGACGTGGGCGTCTCGCCCGCGATGACGCGAAGCGGCACACGCCACAGAGCAGCAATCAGGGACGTGGGCGTCTCGCCCGCGATGACGCAGAGCGGCACACGCCACAGAGCAGCAGCACTACTAACAATAGTCCTCCTCGTGGCCCTCGCCATAACAGGATGCCGCCGACCATTGGAGGTGTACTACATGGACCACGCACTGGTGAAGATCGAGATAGACTGGTTGGCAAAATACGGCATCGTGCCGGGAGGCATGACACTATTCCTCTACGACGGCGACGGAAACCTGCTGAGGGCATACCCGCCGACAAACGATGTGCACGAGGCATACCTCGAACTGACAAAGGCTGGCAAATACCGCTACGTGGTGATGAGCAAGAGTATCAGCGAATATGAGGAGCAGGGCACCATGCGCTTCTACGACGTGAACACCTTCAACAACTTCGCCGCAAGAGGCACGGAAGCCGTCAACCGCTCCAGAAACCGCACAAAGGCCAACGGCGACTACTCTGCAATGGTTGACTTCAACTACATGCAGCCACCAGAGCAGTTTGCAGCCATCACAGACAGCTTCGAACTGACAGAGGAGATGCTGCAAGAGAGCCTACACTTCATCGACTACCGCGACGACGCAGAGCGAGTGACAAACATCTGTCTCACACGACACGTAGAGCCGGAGAAGATGGTCAGCAACATCCACACACAGATACGTGTGGGAGGCATAGACAACGCAAGCGGCTGTACTGCCGCGCTGGAAGGAATGGCTGAGGGATGCTACATAGCCCAGGTGTGGCGAACAGACGAAGCGGGAACGCTGAACCTGGAAGGATGGAAAGGCCTGCCCACCAGAGCAGAGAACGGAGACGGATGGATATGCTGCGACATAAGCACCTTCGGACTGCCTAACGGAAGAGAGCCCGACGCCAAGAGAACGGACGAGTCGCTGAAGCTCACACTGTGCTTCACGCTGAAGGACGGCTCCACGCGTACATATAAATATAATGTAGGCAAGACCGACAATGCAAGGGGCCTGCAGGTGTATTACGACGGATACGACGGCATCAGCACACCGACAAAGGACGACGTGAGGAAGAACATCTACCTCATCATCGACATACCCGACTACCCCATCCTGCCTGACGTGACAGACACGCAGAAAGGAACCGGCTTCGATGCAATAGTACTCGACTGGGACGACGGCGGAGTAATCGACATGGGAACGTTCTGATACATTGACCGTTAGCCATTAACTTCGTTGACCCGCTCAGGACGCTCCTTGAAACGGCAAGCGTTTCATAGTCGCCTCGTTCGGGGTTGACCAGTGACTATTAACTTCCCCCCCCAGGGACGTGGGCGTCTCGCCCGCGACAAAGCTCAAAGCTTAATGCTTAATGCTTAATGCTCAATTCGTCAACCCCAGGGACGTGGGCGTCTCGCCCGCGACAAAGCTCAAAGCTCAAA
>CAJOOC010000146.1 GCA_905236165.1 uncultured Prevotella sp.
CTCCCTGAATAGCTGTGCCTCCCCGCAGGGGCAACATCGGCACGCTCTTCATGGTCGTTTCGCTCGGGGTTCAATTTTCAATTTTCACCCCTCACTCCTCATCCCCTCCCCTTTGGGGGAGGCTGGGAGGGGACTTTCACTCTTCCCATAAGAGCCAGCACAAGGCTGAGTGGTATGGAGAGAAGTATGCAGTTGGAGAATGTTGATATAGCGATGTCGATGGGTCGGGCATGTGAAATCTCCGCCACCTGTCTGTCTATCTCGGCCATATCGGCACCAGCATCGGTGAAGAGCTTTCTTACCTCTGGTACGGCGAGGCTCTCCTTGAGCGTAGAGATGAAGGTGCCGTTGTCGAGGAAATAGAAATACACCAGCGTGGCTCCGGCCAGTATTATCGAAGCATAGGCCATCGTAAAGGCCGTGAAGGCAAAGGCTCTGCGGAAGGAGATGCTGCCCTTCAGTACTCTGTCGCGATAGTGCTTCAGGTAGTAAAACAGTATGAAAGGTGTAGCAAGGGCAATAGCGATGTACCCCACCTGAAAGGCGGGATTATACATGCTGGCTACGAACGATGCAAACATTATCGTCCATATCACGCCAAGGAAAAAACCGTCCTGTCGTGCAAATGCCTTAAGCTGAATATATTCGTTTGTTGATATCATCGGTGGGTTCAAATTTGCGAAACCAGATGCAAAGGTACAATTAAGTTTTGAGATATGCAAGAAAAGTGGCTGCATTTTTGCTTCATACCCCAATCGCTGCACTATGATTGCGCAAAGAACCATTCAAAACGCTGCACTATGATTGCGCAAAGAACCATTACGTCATGCTTACCTGCAGGCCTCGTTTACTGAGGGTCATATCCACAAAGCGTGCGTTGGATGAAAGGGCATGTGCGGTGAGTATTTCCTTTATCCTGCCTGCTGCCTCGTTGTCTTTTGCCACCATGTAGAGGAACCCTCCGCCGCCTGCTCCTGGCAGCTTGTAACCCAGGCAGAGGTCGTCCACAAGGTCGGTGAGTGCCTTTACGGCAGGTGGATTGGTGCCTGAATCGATGGTCTGGTTCTGGTTCCAGGTGCGTCGGATAGCTTGTCCGAGGCCGCAGAAGTCGCCACGCTGAATGGTTTCGTACAGCTGCATGGTGTGTTCCTTCATTTGTCGCAACAAAGTCATTTCTCCATTGTGGTTGAGGAACATACGCCTTACTATCTCAGCCAGCAGGGTCTTTGCCGTGCGGGTGATGCCGGTATAATATAATAGGTGGCACGGAGCATATTCGGGCATGGTGTAGAGGTCGTCAGGAAGCCAGCGCACCAATGGTGTCTGAGCATAGCCTTTCTCCGTCTGAAGCAGTTTGATGCCTCCCAGCACTCCTCCAAACTGGTCCTGCCAGCCTCCTCCTGTTGTCAGGAGCTGTTCGAGGATTAGCGTCCTGATGCCTATCTCGTTCTTGTCCCACGCCAGGCCGCAGAAGTCGTTGAGTGCTCCGAGCACCGTAGCAGCGAGTATGCTGCTGGTGCCCAACCCTGATCCTGCGGGTACGGCGGAGAGCATCGTCACCTCTATGCCGCACCCGAAGTCCTGCAGCTGCTGTTGAAGACTGTCGTAGCGGTACAGGCAGAAGTCCGGGTGGAAGCCCGCCAGTGCCAGTGCGGCCTTTGGAATGGAGAATGGCGAGCCCACCTTGTTGTATTGGCAGAGCTCGTCGTAGGTTGTTATGCGCTCCATTGCCCCGAGGTCTATGCTGCGAAGGATGATGTCTGGGGTCTTACCTGGCTTGATGTAGGCATGTAGCGGCGGTTGTCCTCCCAGTTCTATTGCAAGGTTGATGACCTTGCCTCCCTCCATGAGGCAGTAGGGTGGTGTGTCGGTCCATCCCCCAGCAATGTCGATGCGCACCGGCGAGCGTCCCCATACTATCTGGTCGCTGCATACTGACAGTCGGGGCATTTGTCTGTCGGCAAGGAGATGCTGTATGAGTCCGCTGCGCAGACTGCTGAAAGCCTTTCCGGAATCTTCCTGCCATTCTTCGCCTAAAAGCTTCTTCACTTCTGCGCGGAACATGCTGTCGTGCAGCGTCTGCCCGGCTGGTGCCGATTCTTGCAGCGGCGACGGAAGCGGGATGTTGTGCAGGGCATAAAGGTTGGCTATCTGGTGAAGGTCGGATTGGAAGAAGATGCTATGACGGTAGTTCTCCGCCAGGAGTGGAAGGGCCTTCACTAACAGCTGCGTACGCTGCTCTGTGAGTCGCTGCAGGTTGGCGTAGGAAGAGATGTCGTCAGCCGACAGCTTCTCAGCCTTCATCCACAGGGACAGGGCCTCCTCGTCGCTGCAGCCGTCTTCGATGTCTCTGCCGCCAAGCATCCATCGCAGCAGCATGCCGGCTTGTTGGAGGTCGGATACTGCGGGGAAGATGTGTGCCGACTGTATGTCGCATCCCTCTTCGAGACTCTCCGACGGTATGCCGTGATTCTCGGCCCACAGCGGGAAAGGAACACCGATAAAATGGGTTGAGGAGTCGGTTATCGAGCCTCTGAACTTATCGTCATAACCGTAGGGACGCACTATGTAGAGGTCTTCCTTGTAGGGCACTATGTCAACACATTGGCCTGGCTGCAGGCATATCTCCCAATCGTTCTTTGGTACGCCGGTAATAACATTGTTTTCAGATAGTTGCCACTTTAAGTTGATGTAACTGTTTTCTATCCAGAGATTGCGATTCTTGTCTGACACCTTTATCTCCATCTCGGTGTTCTGGATGAAGATGGCGGGGTGTGGCTTGCGCGAATTGTGCATAATTTCGCGCTGGTCGTTGATAACGTTCTGTATAGCCAACGTCGATGATATAATCTCAGGTGTCGTTCCATAGTGATAGAACTCCCCGCCCTCTAACGGCAGAATGGCTACCGATAGCGAACTGATGTCGGCATCGGGCGTTGTGGGGGCATAACCCAAAGCACATCCGAAGTCGGAGTAGAGGTCGTAGTTCTTCAGGGATTGCGAGGTCAGTCCGTCGGGGTTGCCCGATTTCTTCATCAGCACCTTCACCGCCTTGTCTGACAGGAGCCAGATGCCTATGTCCGTCAGGTAGTAGCCATGCTCCAATACCTCCGACAGCTTCTGCAGGGATGGCTTCTGAAGCATGCATTGCAACCGTGACGGGTCTTCCTTCGTTGAGAGGAACACTCCGTGATTCTTTGCTATCTCTGCATCAAGCCAGAGGCCGTAGCACACCACGTCGGCATCAGGAATATGTCCTATAGGCTTTGTGGAGCGAATATACACATCTCCGCTGACT
Organism: uncultured Prevotella sp.; assembly: GCA_905236165.1. GTDB lineage: Bacteria > Bacteroidota > Bacteroidia > Bacteroidales > Bacteroidaceae > Prevotella. The sequence goes on from CAJOOC010000146.1 coordinate 3,299, forward strand.
ATCATGGTGTTAAGTCTGCTCGGCGCTGCTTCCATGATACGCTCATAGAGTGGCATCTGCAGCGACAACAGATTCTGCGTCACCTGCTGTCCGCGCTCCCATCTGAAGACGGGAATGGGTGTGAGCACCTTGCCCGAAGGAGCATAGGCAGGCAGTCGGCGGCTCTGACCCCCTGCATGAAGAAGGATGCGCTTCTCCTTACGCAGCCAGCTGTCGAAAGCGGCATCGGTACTGCTGTCGGCCTGTTGCTGTTCTGCTCCATAAGCCTGCATAAGGAGCCATGTGGTACCGCCGCCGGAACCCAGCTTTTGTCCTATGGGGTCATTCGTACAGAACCACTCCTCAGCGGGGAGCGATGTGATATCGTGAAAGTGTTCTACTAAATTTGGCGGAAGTGAAAGAAGCTTTTTCATGCATGCAAAGGTAGGAAATTATTCATAATCCGTGAAAAGACAATCCTTAATTCATGTGGCTTAGTGTAAAAAAGATAAAAAAGTCTTGCGTATATGCGTTTTTTATATTAACTTTGTCGCCAATTATGAAAAGACTGTATGTATTACTCATCATATCGCTCTTTGTAAGTGTTGTCTCAGCCCAGACCTACGAATGTGAGGACACCTGTACGCATATTCACGGCATTGATATCTCCCACTATCAGGGAGAGGTATTCTGGGAAACGATAGGCGAGAACACAAAGATGGCATACGTGTACATCAAGGCCACAGAGGGTGGTGACAGGATTGATGCCCGTTACGAACAGAATATTAAGTACGCCCACGAATACGGATTGAAAGTGGGCTCCTATCATTTCTATCGAGCACGCACGCCGCAGGAGGAGCAGCTGGCAAACTTCGTGTTGCAATGCCGCCCGAGCGAGCAGGACCTCATACCGATGATCGACGTTGAGACGACATCCGGGCTTCCTACAGAGGAGTTCTGCGACTCGCTGTTCAAATTCCTCGAACTCGTGGAGCACACCTACCGTCAGCGCCCGTTGGTCTATTCCGGCACGAACTTCTATAATAAGCATCTCGCTGGAAAGATGGATCGCTACATGCTGATGATAGCCCAATATCAGGATCGTCCTCCAGTGCTGAACGATGACCACGACGTTGCCATGTGGCAATATACGGGTAAGGGACACCTGTCAGGCATACGAGGCTATGTGGACAAGAGCCGCTTTATGGGCGACCACAGGCTGAGGGAGATAAGGTTCCGACATCGAAGAGGGGAAATGTAGGGGCATTGAACAATTAAGCCCCACCC